>JAZKFE010000001.1:0-3634 GCA_040386595.1 Planctomycetota bacterium
CCCGCCGTCCGCCGGTTGACCAGGCAGGTGCAACCGCTGCTCGATCAATTTGACGTTGGGGCGGTTTCTCACGATTTGCTCAATTAGCTGCTGATTTTCCACCGGTTCGATACTGCAGGTGGAATAGACCACACGGCCCCCCGGACGAACGCAATCGAGCGCCAGATTGAGCAACTTTCGCTGCAAACGGGGCAGCTCGCTCATGTCGTAGGGAGTGATCCGCCAGCGGGCTTCGGGACGCTTGCCAAGCACGCCCGTATTCGAACAGGGGACGTCGACCAGTACGCCATCAAATGGCCCGGTGGGGGCATCTAGCGATTCTTTCGACATCAAGTGAGTGCGAATACTTTTCAACTGCAGCCGCGCGGCATTCGCCGTCACCACGGCCAGCCGTTCTTCCTGCACATCGACGGCCACGATCTGACCTTGATCTCCCTGCAACTCAGCGAGGTGCGTGGTTTTGCCACCGGGGGCGGCACACAGATCGAGCAGTTTCTCATGCGGCTGCGGATTCATGAGCAGCGCGGCCGACATTGAGGATTCATCTTGAATCGTCACCCAACCTTCGGCGAAGTGCGGCAGATCATCCACCCGAACGGAACCATCCAACTGAATGGATTCGGACACCGTTCCCGGACGTGCGGCGACCCCACGCTCGGCCAACAGGCCGAGGTATTCGTCGCGCGTTGTTCGGAGCCGATTAATTCGCAAGCTTAAGTGCGCTGGCAGATTGAACCATGTTCCCAAACGGAACAATTCTTCCGCCGGGAAGATCTTAGCCCAGCGCTTGGCGAGCCAATCGGGGAAGCTGTAGGCGGCCGCGAAATAATCGGCCGCTTGCGTTTGAGGATCGGGGAAGAGGGCTTTCGACAATTTTCCGAATTGACCGTTGGCCAAGGGCACGGCATCGGCCGCGGGCTCGGAGGTTCGGTCGGGTGAGACAATCTGCGAGATGGCTCGCAAGGTGCCATTCACGAAACCGGGCCAACCGCCACGACCGACGCGTCGCGACAGTTCGACGGTTTCATGCACGGCCGCGTGGGGCGGAATGCCATCCAGCATCACCAGTTGGTACGCCCCCAGGCGCAGGATCATCCACAGCTCAGGCTCGACCTGCTGTTGGCCGCGACGGACGAACGATTTCAAAATCGTATCGAGAGTCGCCGCACGACGGATAATGCCATAGATCAGTTCGGTCGCCAAACGCCGATCGGACGGCGAGACTACCTGATCGGCAGCCGCCTGTTCCAGACGTTGCGCAGCGAACTCAGTGTCCTCGCCTCCACTGCAGAGGACTACGAATGCCAACTCCCGCGCATTCCGCGGAATAAAAAACGGCCGCACCGGATGAGTACTTCCTAATGAGAGTGGAGTAACTGACGCGGGATGAATCGCGCGATGCATCCCAAACTTCGATTATCGTCGATTAGCCCCGAGAAACCAATCGAGTCGTTTTGAGGAGGATCGGAGAGGGCAATTGTCCTTCCCATCGGTGCCCGAAAGTCATTCACCATGTCACGTTACCGAGGCCAATGATTCAGACCTTAAGCATTCGCCTGCAGATCCAGCGCCTCGCGAGAAGACGCTTCGAGCTGCCGAAATGAATTCGTCAGGAGGTGAGCCCCTTCATTTTGATCAATGTTCCCAAGTCCTCAGGAGATCGTTGTCAAATTATGCGGGTCAGTCAACTTGACCGAGATGTTCCGATCAAGTGCTCAGGCAAATACGGCGAGTCTAGCGATTGCATCAATGAGGAATCACGGAGGCTCCGATAACACGGGTGTACCAGTAACCATCATTCTGTGACGGCTGCCGCAAGTCTCGTAGATCGAGATCTGTGGCGGGTAAATTCACGAATCGAGCTTCGATTCGCGTCTGTTCTTTCATATTGCGCTGGCGGTTTCGGGTACGGGGCCAGGTGCCGATTTTGGCTGCCTGATTTTTTTGGATCTTAGCGATTCTTGATGGATGAATTATGCCGATGCATTCTTCTCTTCTTAAAGCGGTTGGAATTCGGACCTGTGCACTCCTGACGACGTTCGCTGCGTATTCGCTGCCGACGGCTTCCGCACAAACACTATTGATTCCCGGAACGGGCACCCTGGTCGACGAAGTGGGCGATCACTTCGAAGACGAAAAATGGTCCTATGTTCCCGAACTGCCCAAAGGCAGCGGCTCGCTGAACCATGTGGATAATTTCCCGGCCGGTTATTCGGTGAATGGCCGCTGGTCAGAGAGCACTTATCGCGGTCAACCTTGTGAAGTCAAACGCGTCCCGACACCTGTCGGCGGCCTGAAGGACAGCAAGGGTGCCCTGCAGCTGCGATCGATCAACACGGGTGTGCCAGGCAACCTGAGTTATCAGATGCAACAGGACGACCTGTTGTGCAACATCAACACCAAGTTGGGCGGATACATTCCGGTCTCCTGGAACCCCAACTTTATCGTTCGCGTCTTCCTGCCGCCGTGGGAGCAATGGGAAGATCGTAGCGGCCCGTCGTTCGGAATTCGTGCCGATCTGTTTGGTTCGAAGGTCGACAACACCGTTCGCTTCCGCCGCTTCTCGGCTCCGGAATCGGAACAATATTGGCCCGGTTTGTTTATCTGCCATCAGCGGAAACAAGAAACTGCGGACGGCAAGCCTTCCGCGTACTTCATCATTCGCGCCGGTAATCAGGGCGAAGATCTCTCTGGCCCGGTCATCAAAGAGACCGGCTGGTGGACGATCGGCATGTCCTTTACCCCCGATGGCAAGGTGCACTACTTCGCCAGCCCGGGACTCGATCACCTGACACGTCAGGACTATCTGGGTTCGTACTATCCGCACGGCTTCCGTGCCGAACGCTTCCAGACGTTCTTTTTCAACGTCGTCAACATGGACAATGGCCGGACTTGGTCAACTCCGTGGGTTGTGGACGACTGCATGTTCTACATGACGAAGCGATAAATCGAAATTTGAACAACCGGGCGGGGCAACTCGTTTCTCGCCCGCAGCAACACTTCGTGCGCGAAGCATCAATGCGACACCAGTTCGAGATACTCGGACTGGTGTCGTTGTTCTTTGTGGATGAATCCTCGTCTTAGGCGAGCATCTGCCACGTCTTCACGGTGAGCTTCAAGGTTCGAGGATCGATCTGGTACCATCACCCGTGGGCCATGATCATGCGGGACATTCTTGTGGAGCTTCCACGGACCGCACTTCGTTCGCCTTTCTCCACCACACAGAGACGTCATGGATCTGGATCACATCTATCAGCACCTGCAGGGACGGACCATCGTTCTCGATCTGGCCAGCCCCTACGTTTACATTGGAACGCTGGCCCGGTGGGATGCTCATTATCTGCATCTCGAAGAGGCCGACGTCCATGACTTGCGCGATACCAAAACGACACGCGAAATCTATCTGGTCGAAACCAAGCGATTGGGCATCAACAGCAACCGCAAGCTGGTGATGGTGCGGATTGCAGATGTGGTCAGCATCTCGGCGCTAGATGATGTGATTTGTTAAGCCGCTCTGAGCAATGTTTTGAGGGATTCCGGGAGGGTGAGGCTCCTGCCGAACCGCTTGGTTCGTTCGGCTCCCGTTAGACTGAGCGGTTCGGCAGGAGCCTCACCCTCCCAACAATTCGAATCA
>JAZKFE010000002.1:0-1867 GCA_040386595.1 Planctomycetota bacterium
ATTGCATTCTTTTCGTTCTGGTCGGTCGCAATTTTGTGGTTGAAGTGGCGGAAGCTGGTGCTGCAACGCCGGTCGCTGGCGTTTAATATCCTGCCGGATGATCCGGAGTTTGTGCTCACACCCCGCTCTGTGGATGATGTACTGCATCGGATCTACGAGTTCGTCGATGATCCCCGGCAATTCGTTGTCTTCAATCGCATCTCGACGGCGCTTGCCAACCTGCGAAATCTGGGGCGTGTGACCGATGTCGATGAAATCCTGCAGACCCAGGCGGGGCAGGACGAATCGGGGATGGAAACGAGCTACTCGCTGTTGCAGGGGTTTGTCTGGGCGATTCCCGTGCTGGGTTTTATTGGAACCGTGGAAGGCCTGTCGATGGCCATCGGCGGATTCGGATCGGTGCTGGCAGCGGCCAATGATTTCGAACAGGTCAAGGGGGCCTTACAGGGGGTGACTTCTGGACTGTCGATCGCATTTGAAACGACCATGCAGGGACTCGTGGCGGCATTGATTATTCAACTGTTTATGACGGCTCTTAAGAAGTCCGAGGAAGAGTTCCTGGACTCGTGCAGTGAGTACTGTGCGCGAAATATCGTCGGCCGGTTACGGTTGCTGCCCTTTGAAATGCGCGAGGCGGAATAATGTCACGCCGCGGCCGGTCGGGGCCGGCAATCTCGCTGTTTGCGTTTCAGGATATTATCACCTCGGTCACAGCGATTGTGATCGTCATTGTGCTGTTCCTGGCACTTGATCTGATTCAACGCAAGCAGTCGGCCCATGCTGGTACGGCGAGCAGCGTAGGGGAAGACCTGACCGCACGCATTGCCGAACTTCAGGCCGAATTGACTCGCCTGCAAGCCGAAACCACCCGGACCGACGCCGCCGTTCGCGAGGTCGCCCAGTTCTCGCCAGCGGAATTGCAGGCGGAAGTGACCGCTGCCGAGCGTTCCATTCAAGGGCTGCAATCGCGGCACAAGCAATTGTTGGAACACCATCGGCGGTGGCAAGCCAAGGAGAAGGCGGTGCTCGCGCAGAAGTTTGATTTGCGTCCCCAGCAACTGCAGTTGGAAATCACTCGGCAGGCCCACCGCGACGTGCAACAACAGATCGAAGAAGGTCGCAATGATCGCCGACCGATCTATGGTCTGCCTCGTGGAATCACCACTGGGGGCTGGGTAGCCGTCATTGAAGAAGATGTCGTCACCGTCGCGCCGTTGGGACGACGAGCCAAGCCGCGAGAGTTTCGGCAAGGAGCACTGCCGATCATTACAGGCACCGCCGCCGACGCATTTGTGAAATGGGCGAAACAGGAGGAGCAACGAGCTTACTTTCTGTTGTTAATCCGCCCCGGCGGTGCGGCTCAGTTTGATGAGATCGCTTCGGAGTTCATCGACCTTTCGATGTCTTATGGCTTCGATTTGATTGATGCACAGCAGGAAATTCTGCACCCAGAGAAGGGAGCAGCCCCCTGATGAGCCGTCGCCGCGCCGTAAAACAAGACAGCCTGGAACTGTTGCTGGACACAATCTGCAATACCTTCGGTGGCGTACTATTTATCGCCATTATGGTCGTGATGTTGCTGCAGCAGACTGGTCAGGGGCCTGAGGCCGTGGTACCCGCCTTGTCGCCAGAAGAATTGGAGGCCCGCAGTCGCGAATTGACCACTTTGTCCAATGAATTACTCCGTCAGCAGCAGATCCAGGCCAGCCAGGC
Source organism: Planctomycetota bacterium (assembly GCA_040386595.1). Classification (GTDB taxonomy): domain Bacteria; phylum Planctomycetota; class Planctomycetia; order Planctomycetales; family Planctomycetaceae; genus JAKFVC01. The sequence continues at coordinate 1,714 of JAZKFE010000002.1, forward strand.
ATCACTCGTGGCCAGCCTGGTCCCGGACACCATCCATGATCTACTAAAACGCCGGAAGACATTGCTGGCCGAACAGGTCCAGTTGCAAGCGGAGGTCGATGCTCAGCAGGCGCGGAACGCTGTGTTGGCGGCCAGTGTCGTACGTACTCAGGCA
>JAZKFE010000002.1:1882-4633 GCA_040386595.1 Planctomycetota bacterium
GAAGCGGAGGCTCGGGCACTGTTGGCGTCGGAACAGCAGGCTCGCGTGAAAGAGGCACGTTTGCCGCTGCAACGTCGGACGGACCACAAGCGCGAAGTGAGCGTCATTTTGCGTTACGGACGACTCTACCTGTGGCATGACTATGATCTGACTTTATACCCTATCGGTTTGAATCTGCGAGACTTTGTGATTATCTCCGACGAAAAAGAACAGTTGGTAACGCGTCCCAAGCCAACGGCTGGAATTCCGCTGGATGACACGCCCGAATCGCGGGCCGCGATTGATAAGTTGCTCGGTCGGTTTGATCCTCGCCGTTTTTATCTGTCGCCGATTGTGCGTCCCGACTCGTACGCCGCATTCCAACATTTCCGCAGCCGGGCTCTGGCCTTGGGGTATGAGTACCGTCTGTTGCCCGCCAAGGCGTCGATCTATGACCGCGGTGGCAGCGGAGGGCTGGTGCAGTAGGGATTGCGGAGCTCATACCCGTCGTCAGGCTGTGCCTGACGACAGAGAAATTAACACCTGCCTATGCCGATTTATCATCCAATCTCTGCTTGAGGAGCTGTTTCTCGCCGCATATAAAATATCTACGGGAAAACAGAAAATCGCCGGGAGTGAGAGAGAAAAAAGCTCTCTCATCCCGGCGAATTCATTCCAATGATCATCTCCTGACGTAGGCCGCGGCCTAGTTCGTCAGCAGGTTTTCGAAGTTGGCAATCTTTGACTTCACCTTCTTGCCCAGCGGAGCACCGAAGTAATCCGCCAGAGACAGCGGGCTGGCGTTGAAGGTATCCGTCCCCGCACCACCATCGAACTGGAACTTGCCCGAGCCATTGAACGCAGGCGAATCCGCATTCGCACCGATGAACAACAAATCGTTTCCGGCTCCCAGCGAGATAAACACCGAGTCATTGAAGAACGCGGTGCCGTTCGTCGCAATATTCACCGTGTCGCTGGCGGCACCCGTATCAATCCGGGTCACACCGTTGACCTGCAAATTGCCCCCCGCATTGTTGGCCAGGCTGATGGCATCAACTCCGCCACCTAGATCGCTGTAGTTGAGACCGCCCGCCGTCAACTGGTGCAAATTCACCGTTGCCGCGCCATTGCCATCTTGTATTGTCAGCGTGTTGGCAATAGTCGCGGCAGCCGTGACACCAACAGCCAGTGACGTATCCCCCGCACCGATTTGGTAGAGGTTCACACCTTGCCGGCCATTCACGGTGGTCTGGTCGATCACCACCGAACGCAGTCCCGTGGAGGCCTGGTTGGTGATCTTCACATTGCCCGAAATCGTATTCGCGGCAATCGCTCCGAAGGTCACCGTGGTCCCGCCAGCACCGCTGGCCGCATTCGTCATGTTGATATCGCCAACGGCATTGGCACCGTTTGTCGTCAGGTTGTTGATATCGACATCGATATCGGCCGACGCCCCATTGGCGATCACCAAGTTGCCCGTCACACTCACGGCATTGGGAATTCCAGCACCACCAACAGAGACGTCGTTGGAAGTCGTCGCCGTACCGTTCGTCAGGTTGATCCCCTTAGTGGAGGACAACCGCGTGGCATTGATCACGTTCGTCCCGGTGCTGTTGCCGTTGGTGGCGGCGACCACTCCCACGAACGTATTGAACGGCGTTCCCAAGCCCCCGTCGAAGGTGATCAAGTTGGCTGGGCTGAGGCCGTTCGTAAAGCTGGACGAGGTCGAACCACTATTCACCAGATCGGTAATGGTGATGGTATTGCTGGTCGTCGCATTACCGTTTTTGACAGTGATATTGCCAGCCAACCGCAAGGCGCCTGCCGTGCCGTTCAAGGACACCGCATTCGTCAGGTTGTTGCCATTGGTGATTTGGGTCAATCCCCCCACCGTGCGTGCGGCAGTCGTGTCGATGGTGACCGCAGCTGCACCCGAACCGCTACCGTTGGTGATCAGCAGGTTGCCCCCGACACTCGTGTCGGTAATCGCTACGGTGTAGCTGGTCGCAATGGCTTGTTGATTGATCGTCAAGCCGCCCGTGATACTGTTGGCCACCACCGAGCCTAGAGTCACTGACTGATCGCCGGAGCCACTATTGGTGAGCACGACATTGCCCGTCGCGGTAACCCCATCCAGGCTGATCGATTGGATTCCAGCACCCGCACCGTTGTCAATGGTGATATTGCGAGCGGTCAATCGATCGGCCGCTGCAATGCTCCCCAAGGTCACAGTATCGACACCGGCTCCGCCCGTGATCGTCAGGTTGCCGGTCATCGTCAACCCGGTGGTCGCGATCGGTACCAAGGCGTTATCGATGGTCGTGACGGTGTCATCGTCGTTGCCCATGTCGATCGTCAGGTTGCCGCTATCAAATACCGCCGCACCACCCACACCGCGGATCAGAACCTTGTCATTGCCGTTCCCCAGGTTCACCTTGATGTTACCGGTGACGATATAGGGGCCAGCCAACTGGGCGTTTCCGGTACCTGGACCGGTGAAGTTGGTCACGTCGTTACCGATCAAAGTGACCGTGTTCGTTCCCGTGAAGACCAGCGTAATGTCATCGTTCCAGCCGGTGCCGTCCAAAGTCAGATTGCCATTCTGGAAGGTCACCAGAATCGGTGGCAGCATCACCGTCAACGACACATCGTTGCCGTCCCCATAGAAGACCGGGGTCGGAGGAGTTGAACCCGTGTTGTGGAACTCGATGTAGGAGATGCGGAGTCGCGGGCCACCTGGAACCTGAATGATGGCTCCTTCGCCGAGGCCGT
>JAZKFE010000003.1:0-15482 GCA_040386595.1 Planctomycetota bacterium
CTTTATTTACGATCCTGAGCTGTGGGAACAAATCTCCGAGGATCAAATACCGTTCGTCCGCAAATTGGCAGAAAGCCCAGATCAAAACGTGAAGCAGACGATCTCATTGGCGCTCGTACAAAAGGAACGCAATGCTGCAGAGCAAACGAAATCGCCCCCTAAAATGGACCTCTCGTCACTGATCGAACAACTCTCTGCCTCACCTCAACCGGACCTGAGTGTATTTAAGGCATTAGCCGAGCATGGTCAAGATGCCCAACCTGCAATTCCGGTACTCCAATCGCTCCTGGAGAACGACAACTTATGGACCCAAATGCAGGCTGCCCAGGTCCTGTACCTGATTCAGGGAGATCCCGGTCCGTTTCAGCGGAGGCTCGATAAGGCGTTGGCGTTTGGACCCGGGCCTCTTGCGGAAATGCAGCACAAAGATCCTTTTTCGTTGTTCCCGGATGACTTTTACAATCCTTACCGGCACTCCATGTGGAAAGCGATTGAGGGCTGCAAGCAGAAGGAAAATCCCTTCATCAAGTACCTGCTGAGCGAGACGTTGATGGCGGAACCATATGGGGGCGAAATATCAATCAAAGCACTGCAGGCGATCGGCACGCCCGAGGCCGTTGCGGAACTTGAAAAACTGGCCGAGTCGACCGACTGGGAATTGAAGTCAGCGGCGACCAAAGCGTTGAAACGGCTCCGATCCACGCCATCTGCGAGTAAGTAACAGGGACAAACTTACCATGACGACATTTCGTTCTTGGCTCATCCTGCTGTTGACGCTCATGCCCGGCAGCCTACTCGCCCAGTTTGCCTTGAAGGATCAGGATCCGGCCGATCTGAACAAAGAACTTAGTCATTGGCACTTGGGGCCAGGCTCGTCGCAATCGAATTCTTATCGACCAATTAAAGGCTACGCCGATCGTCCAGATGGCGCAAACTTGAGTTCAGTACGCGTCGAGTGGCTTTCGTTAGCGCGCGATCCCCTCGGCGATCACTGCAAGATTCGTGGTAAACTCACGATCCCTAACGGAACCGCTACTCAGCCTGTGAACTGGCTCCAAGGGATTCTGGTCTATCTGTCGTCGCAACCAGACGCAAAGCCCGATTGGTCTCAGGGGATCGCGGACGCGGACGTTGGCTTAGTTGCCATCACGATGCCCGACGGCACATTTGAAGCCACCGCTCACCTGCGTGAAATCGAGAGCCGGCGGGACCGCGAACAGACGTTTCAGTTCGGACTCGCACTGGCAAAGCATGACATATACGCCTTAGACCAGAGGGTCGAGTGGAATTCCAAACTTCCGCTAATTACTTCATCGGTATCGATGCTGAAGGTTCCGCCCGCACCGAAGCTCGCACCCGAGCTCGAACTGATTCACCGTGCCAATGGGTGGCCGACGGGCAAACCGACGGGGGTCGACTTGATTCGCGCCGTTAACGCACTGCAAAAGCTGGGAAAGCAGCGAGCGCTCGCCAAACTGGAAAAGTATGTCGAACTGCGGGGAAATGATCCTTCATTGGCAGACCGGGAAGTGACTTTCTGGATCATCCGCATGCTGTTTGAGCCAATTCAGTCCGGCGATCGAATCCCAGTTCCGGGAATTGGTTGGTATCTGATAGGTCACAATGAACCTGATGCTCCTCTGTGGCCGTTGAATCCACTTGAGACTGTGGGTGATGTTCCATTCATGGTGGGCACGGAGTACTGCTTTGACGGAGAATATGAATCCCCGCAGCTCCATCTGCAGAAGATTCGATTCCCGTGCGTCGTGCGTGAAGAACTAATGCACCCGACAATAGACCCGCTGTCAGCAGCCGAACGAATTCTCACCAGCCCCAAATTCAAACGGCTTAAAGATCATGACCGTGAACAGGCAACGAAACTCATTCGGTTTCAAGCGCTTGCCATGTTACCAGGACTTGTCCAACCGATGGGGAAAGATCGTGACGACGACGATTTAAACAACGACGCCGAGTGGGCGGTACGCCTTGCAGAGGTGAAAGAACTGCACATCACTTGGGAAGTCGCCAGCGAACGATTCGTACAACAGAAGCGATAAGAACCCTCACTCAAGCACAGGGAGGGCCGCTGCAAGCCAATTGGAAACCCGTACCCCATAATCCACGTCGTTGGCTGCAGCTAGCATGGAAATAAGTTCACAACGGTGACCGAGATAGCAATATGGCGGCAAAAAATTTGTATCAGTGTCCAGCGGTAATGTGAGGGTGGATAGGATTCATATCTTCTTGAGCCGTTTATTTCTTCGGCCCCGCAGGCCGAAGATTTTTTCACTTCAGGACCGAGAGATATTCCATCGAGCTTCTGTCAGCGTCATGGACCATACGGAGACATAGTGGTATAGGTGGTAATGCGGCTCACGGCACGAATCAGTTCGGTAGGGCTGCATTCGCAATTCAGCTTGGCTTACTAAATTGATTTCGGCTCTTATTTCAATTCATCAAAACACCGGTGAAGCGATGAGTGCTCACTTTGTGATGCTGATCATTTGGGTTTCGATCTCGGCAACGTGACAGCCTGTCGTTCGGATGCGCGTCGTCAATCACGGGAAGTTACGTTGAACCTGTGGCACCAGCCGGGGATCGCAATGAAAAGATCTCCACCGGCGATTCAAGAAAGCGCGCGATGCGGATCACTTTGATTGCGGGTTGTTTCGGAATCCTCTCCGGCCTGATGTTGCCATCCGCCTGGGCTGCGGAGTTCGAAGAACTGGATCCTGCTTATTACCACACGGGCGAATTGGCGGGATCGCTGCGTTCGGCGGATGCACCATTGATGTTTGATGCTGATCCGCAACACCTTTGGAATCGCCTGTATGCGGCCGCGACAATCCGCCCCAGCTTGCTGCCTTCCAAACGAGACGGAAGCCCGATCGCACGGATCGAAGGTGGAGACCGAATCGAGTTTCTCGGTTGGGGTGGGACATCCCATTACGATGAGCCGGCAACTCTCACAAATCTCGAAAAACTCCTAGATCAATTTCTCGAAACGAATGGAGAAAAGCACACAACCGATCCGTTGAAGCGAGTCCTGCTGCAGCGAGACTTGTGGACATTGTTCGATTTCATGGTACAGCGTCATATTGATCGCAAAGGTGACGCCGAAACTCGTCAGAATCGCAACGAGGTCTGTCGCAAACTGGCCCGAGTGATCCAGGCATTGGCACTTCCGGCGGAAAACCTGGCGACGGTGCCGGACAATTATCGTCTGGCCATTATGTCAGGACATTTCGCTGCCACACACAACTTTGATCCACAGCAAAACTATCTGCCGCCGACAGTTCTGACGAATGCTGACGATTGGCAGGAACTCGATTTTTATCAGGCGACGCGGTCGGAGGACGTCGAGCGTCGCTATGTGTTCCTGCACATGCGAGCCTTCCAGGGACGTTCGTACTTTCGCGTATTTCTTCGATTTCCCAAGGGGCGGTCACAACTGGAAGCCTATCTGAAAGCGATCGACTCCGAGTGGATTGATTGGCGCAAATCGGCGCAGCACGGCAGTATCTCATTCAAACCGGGCACTCCGCCGTTGCCCGAGGGGACAGAGGTCGCGCTGATGCAGTTTCTGATCGCACTGGATCCCCAGTTGAAACTGGTGCCGACGTCGCTCTGCGAATCTGTTCGACTGTTGATCTTCAAGAATTCGACGGGAACAACGGACCCCACGACGAATCTCGGCAACGGCGTGAATGCCGCCAAGTACACTCTCAAGCGGCGACTCGCGTTGTCCGAGGACGGGATGCGTCATGGCGGATTGCATCGTGAGCCGGACGATCTGCCTGTCTATCGCGTGCTGTTCGAAAACGAAAAAGCCAAAGATTGGGGCGGAAGAGGCCGTTACTTCCAATTGGCTGCCGATTGCCGTTCTTGCCATTCCGGCACTGGTTCGGCCGGTATTCAGACGATCGGATCGATGGTCAACGCGGCCAGCATCGATTCCGGTGCAGCCTTGGGAGTGTCTCACACTCTTCCCGTAGGAGCACCTAGCCCACATCCGGCACGAACCGTCAAATGGAAGACTTCGGAAGAGACTTACCGGAGATTGCTGGAGTACGTGGGTCAGTGAGAGCTTACACTCCCCCCAACCTTATATGGCTGGCTTACCGGTAACGCCCAAGGCACCCGACGGCGAGCATTCACAGCGGTCACATTGACTGACCGTCCTACTTCCCACAGCGTCCGAAGTGCGGCGCACTCCACCGCGAACTTTTCGATCTCCAGGCCAATCCTGCGGAAAAGTCCCACCTCCTTGGGCAGCATCGTGCAGTGGCGAACCAACTCCCAGCCAAGCTCCACGACTGGCAGGAATTTATCTTATATCGCCTCGCTGGTTCGAACTACAGAATGTGACTCTTGTATGAGAATGAGAATCCTCCTCACGTTACTGAATTCTGTCGCGCTGCTTTGTGGCAACGGTTCCGTCACTTCGGCTGCGGAGCGGCCGAACATCCTGCTGATTTTGCCCGATCAGATGCGAGCCAGTGCGATGGGGTGCGACGGCAACCAAGACGTCAAGACCCCGAACATCGACCGGTTGGCGTCCGAGGGAGTGCGATTCCCGCGGACGTACGCTAACGTGCCGGTCTGTTGTCCGGCGCGGGCGATCCTGATGACGGGCACCTACCCACACGTCAACGGCATGATCGCCAATGATCTGCGGTTGCGAGCGGAGCAGGTGACCATCGCCGAGATTCTGGCACAAGCCGGATATCGCACGGGGTTTATCGGCAAATGGCATTTGGACGGCGGACCGCGTGATCCAGGTTTCGTCCCTCCAGGACCACGCCGGCAAGGATTCGAGTTCTGGGCGGCCTACGAATGCCATCACAAACACTTCGAGCCCACCTATTTTCGCGACACGCCAACAGCCATCACCGCGCACAAGTTTGAACCAGAAGCATCATGCGATTTCGCCGTTGAGTTCCTGAAATCTCAGCCGACGGGCAAGCCGTTCTTCCTCACCGTACAGATGGGGCCGCCGCACGATCCCTACGGTGCGCCGGAAGAGTACATGCAGCAATACTTCCCGGAACGCATTACGCCGCCGAAGAACTGGCAACCGGGAAGTGAAGCTCGCGCCGCGCCGCCAAGTGGAAAGAAGGGTGTCGGCGCGGCGTTTAATCGATTCGTGCCGCCCGGAGGACTGGAAGAAATTGCCGCCTACTACGCGGCGATCACTGCGGTTGACGATCAAGTCGGCCGCCTGATGCAGACTCTAAGCGAGTCAGGTCTCGACGAGAACACCATCGTGCTGTTTACCTCGGATCACGGTGACATGCTCGGTTCGCACGGCATGCGACGCAAACGCAAGCCGCACGACGAATCAGCTCGCGTGCCCGGAATCGTTCGGTGGCCGGCTCGAATTCCCCAAGGCCGCGTCGTGGAGACACTCTTTAGTCATGTGGACATGGCTCCGACACTGCTGGCGCTGGCCGGAATTCAAGTGCCCATGAACATGCAAGGGAGCGACCTGTCGCGCGTTACGCGGGGCGAGACCACTGCGGGTCCCGACGCCGTGCTGCTGCAAATCTTCGTTCCGTTCAATCCCGATCAGATCGCCAAGCCCTGGCGAGGAATCGTCACCAGCCAACACACATACGCTCGGTTCGAGCAAGAGCCTTGGGTGCTGCTCGACCGCAAGCATGATCCGGCCGAGATGCAAAACCTGGTCGCCAATCCCGCACACACCGACTTGCAGCGCGAACTCGACCAACGACTCGCCGTACTAATGAAGCGTCATGGCGACAGTTGGCGATTCAACTCAACCGAGTTGGTGGAAGAAGGGGGCCGACTCTATCGGCACGAGACCTTTTACACACTGGACGAATACCGTTCCTGGGCCAAAGCGAATCCTGAAAAAGCCAAATAAGTGTTAAAAGATGAAGTCCATTTGGACTAAGAGCGTGTCTTAAAAGGTGACTATTGACCGTAACGCGCTAGAATTCTTGAAGGGGCAGGAGTTGTGACAAGTTTGGAACCTGTCGCTCATGGAGCAATCGATTCAAGGATTCGAAAATGAAACCCTATTTGACCAAAGCGGATATCGTCCAACGCTATCCGACAGACTTGACTGACGAGCAATGGGCACGATTGGAGCCGTGTCTGCCTGCGGCGAAACCGGGAGGCAGACCGCGTAAGATCGATCTTCGGCAAGTGCTTGATAGCATCTTGTATCTGGAGCGGGCGGGTTGTGCGTAGCGTATGCTGCCGCACAATTTTCCCGCCTGGCAAACGGTTTACACGTATTCTCGGAATTGGAAACGAACGGGGGTGCGGACTCAACTCCACGATACTTTTCACAGCGCGCTGAGAATGTTGTCGGGACGCGACGAAGAACTTTCCGCAGCCATTCTGGATAGTCAGTCGGTCAAAACTGCGGGGAATGCTGAAGACAAAGGCGATGATGCGGGAAAGAAAGTCGTGGGCCGCAAGCGGCACATTCTGGTTGACACATTGGGACTGATTATCGGAATTGTCGTGCATTCGGCGGGAATCCAAGACTACGACGGAGCCCAACAGGTCTTGGAGCAAGTTCGTGGGAAACGACCACGACTGAAATTGATTTGGGCCGATTCGATCTACCGGCATGTGGTCGAGTGGACTCAGAAACACTGTGGATGGGTCTTGGAGATTGTCAGTCGAGCCGCAAAGACAGTGGGATTTAAAGTGTTGCCGCGGCGTTGGGTTGTGGAACGAACATTCGGATGACTCGGCCGGTACCGGCGACATAGTAAAGACTACGAAACGCTGACTGACAGTAGTGAGGCTCATATCAGAATCGCCCTCACACACTTGATGCTGCAACGTATCACTCGCAACCAGCTCAGTTGGTAAACGACAACTCACTTTTAAGACACGCTCTTAGTCAGTTGTAACCACTTCTTTTGAGCCACTCTAGCTCCATCTTCAACCGGCCAATCTGTGCATACAGTTCCTCGGTGGAAGCTTCCTCGGCTCTGCTTTGTGAGGCAGCCCCATCTCCTGAAACAAACTCGAGGAATTCTCTAGCAGTTGTTACTTCCACTGATGAATCTGACTCGAATGGACACCATAGCGACTCGACAGAGTGAGCCACCGTCTCCTACTCACGTGCGGCCGCCCTCATTACTCATCCGGCCATTGTGGCTTTGGCTCCGTGCATGACGCCGTCATGTCGCAAACCGGACAGGATGACGTCGTGCAAATGATGGTACACCCTTGAAGGTGACTGAATATGCAAATCTTTCGCCATCATGTTCACTCAAACTGGAGTCCTGAAACCCGTTCTACTCGGAAACGTCCTCAAAACCATAGCCAAAATATTTAATGATTGTTTGGCGGTGCAAGTTCTTTAATTAGCTATAAACCCGGCAACGTAACAGAGGGGCAATCAAGTACGCATTCATTTACAACGTTAGTGTCGTTAATTCATGTTCAAGATGCCGTCATAATATGACGAGAAATCGCACTGCTTGCGGCAGTATTCTTTAGACTAGGATACAAAACATCCATCGCCCTTCGCCAACTTGGTTGGGCGGCCCAAATGCAGCTCCCGCCCGGAAAATAACAACTGCTACCGCATTGACAATCACTATAGCCCCCGCTACCGTCATCAATATATCTCGTTAACAGCCTGCGTGACTATCGTGTATCATACCCAGCTAGCTGCAGGGCCGTTACCGACTTCGCGGAATATGGATATCACTGCCTGCCCAGACGCCCATCACGACTCTGCGTAACGCCGCTTTAGTTGCAATAGAGCTGCAATTCGTCGCACAGCAACACCTCACCAGGTAGTACCTAATTTCGCACGAGCGAGGGGCAAATCGAGTCCACATGCATCCTTCAGCGTGAACGAAACAACACATTTTCGTTAAGTTGCCATTCGACGCAACGACGTGAAACGTGGTTCGCAAGCTGCAATTTCGACAGCGAATACCGACGAGATTCCGTCGAAATCAAATTTCTGAGATATTGCGACCGCGAGTGTTGCAAAATTAGTAACATCGGAATAGATTGCCAGTGAATAAAACCTCTCTGAACTCTCGTCAAGAGTAAGGATCACTCGCAATGGGCCACTTTGACTGGTTGCATTCTCTTCGAAAAACAGCTGTGAATTTCAATCTTCACCGTGATTCGAATATCCGCCGGCAACCACCGAGTCTTCGAGAACGGCAATTCTCTTCTGTGGCCGGCGGCGTTGAAGTTTTGGAGATTCGCGAGCTCCTTTCGGGAGTTGGAGTGACTGCCCCGGCAACACAATCCAGTGTGCACGGTTCCTCGGTCAGTGTGTCAATCAGTGGCTCATTGGCATTCGCCGGTGATAGTTATACATGGTCATTGAGTGGCAATCTTCCGGGAAGCCTGGCGCTCACGAATACAAATACACTCAGCCCGACCTTGACCGGGCTCATCACGGCGAATCCAGGAACAAGTTTTTCCGCCGTACTTACATTGAGCGAAGTGCACTCTGGAAAGCAGACTTTCACTGCGAGCGCCACCATCACCTGGACCGTTACGGCGCTACCACCCGTTGTGACACAACCCTCAGACCAGATGAGTAATGAGCTGGATGTCGTGTCCCTTGGAGTGAGTGCGACAGATCCGGGCGGTTACCCACTGACTTATTCCGCCAGCGGTTTGCCCTCAGGATTAACAATTAATTCCAGCACCGGCGTAATTTCGGGCACAGTGGCGTCCGGCACGGCGGCGGGGGGACCCTATACGGCCCAGGTGACGGTTAATAATGGCTACGGCAGTACCAGCAAAACCTTGCAATGGAGTGTTACCGCTCTGCCAATCGTACTTCCTGGGGTGACTCAGCTCACACTAGTCAATGATACCGGTACGCCGGGTGATCTGATTACTGCGGATCCTCGTATTTCTGGCTCTCTGAGCGTTACGGGAAGCTCGAATGCATTCCTACCTGTCCAGTACGACATCGACGGTGACGGCATCGCGGATGGAACGATCTACACCAATGCGGCCGGGGATTTCATTGCAGACCTGTCAAATTCCTCAATCAACGATGGAGCTGTTGTTCTACAATTCCGGGCAGGCAGACCAGATTCGGGTGGGGGGACTTACAGCTATGGTACGTGGTCGAGTTTCTCTTTCACATATCTCGCAGCAGTGCCTGAAATTTCGGGAGTGGGACTCGCCGATGATACCGGTACTCCGGGCGATTCCATCACCAGCAATCCTCTGATCTCGGGTGTAGTCACAATCGCGGCGGGATCACCCGCAAACCTGACAGTGCAGTACGACATTGATGGAGACGGATTGTCAGATGGGTCAACCCAATCCGACGCCACAGGACATTTCCTGGTCGATTTAACTAGCTTAAATCTGGCGCTGGGGCAGCATACCGTCTCGTTGCGTGCGATTAGCTATACCCAAAACGGAACAGTGCCACATTACAGCACATGGTCTGCGGGACTCACGTTTTCCATGGCGGCAGGTGGGAATGGCGGAGAAGGGGGCGAAGGCGGTGAGGGGGGCGGAGGAGATCCTCCAGCGAGTCCTCAAACTTATATCGTGCACCCAGGCGAGTCCTTCATTATTCCCAATGTTGCCGTGTCGTCGATCATCACGAATTACTCTGCGGATCCCGATGGGTGGAACGGTCCGATCGGCGATATTTCTGTAAGCTATGTGAATGGCTCTGTGAATGTTAGGCCAGTTGCCGGATCTGAGTTTTACGTAATCGTGACCGGCAATGCTTCTTGGACCAGCGAGCGAAATATCGGCAAATTGAAGTTTGAAGCGTATGGCAACCTTGGCGTCTCACCGATTGACGGCGAGCTTAACCTCCGCTCCACATACGGTTCGATAGGCGCCGTTGAAGGTTCAATTGTCTTCGCTTATGCGGCAGAATCAATCGGAGACGTGATAGCCACAGAGAGCATTTCCCAGCTCTTCGCGACCAAAGGAATTGGCAATGTTTCCTGCGACGGAGATGCTGGGGGTATCGAATCGGGCCGGATGCATACAACATCAACAAGCAACGTGACGATCCAAGGGGATTTGAAAGGAATTGTCGGTTCATGGGACAAAGTGACGGTTGGCGGTTCGCTGGTAAATGGGCAATTCTGGGATGCGAACACCATCACGATTGGTGGGAACAATCAGTTCCTTAGTTTCTATTCTTCACCACAAAAGATCACTATCGGAGGCAGCTCTGGTATTATAACAATGCCGGACCTATGCCCCACGTTGACAATCGCAGGATCGCTGGGATTTATCCGCTACGGAACGGATATCAATGGCAACGGCGTCTGGTACGAATACACTGATGAACAGAGTGGATTGTTTCTTGACCGTTCCAGCTCTTCTACTAATCAACTAACGGCAAGTGCCATCTCAAGTATCACTGTTGCGCACGACTTCAAAGGCAAAATTACCTCGGGTGGCAAGCTTGGTACTTTCTACGCACAAGGCTCAATCGACCAAACAACGATCAAAGCCCAGGGAGATGTTTTCTGGATTCGATCAGGGAGCTCGCTCTTTGCAAGCATTGTGTCCGGTGGCAAGATCGGCGGAGTATACTCCGGCGGTACAATGACCGGCAGCATCATAGCAGAATTGACCATTGGGCAAATCTCGTCCGCTGGAGCAATGACGGCCTCGATTGAATCGTTATCGGGTAGTCTTCCCAATGTCATGTCAGGTGGTGATTTTAGTGGAAGCGTGAATGCCGCGATCGATATCGGTTGGATGTCTTCCGCGGGGACATTAAGCGGCAGTATCAAAGCAGAGGAAGGCTCGATTGGTTCCGTGGCTGCTGTCGGGACAATGAGCGGTAGTATCGAAGCCGGCACCACGATCGGTGATGTTCGCTCGACCTCCGGTGGAATCTCTTCCACCATTGACGCTGGCGGATCGATCAACACGATCTGGGCCAAACTGGATATCGACACGGCCATGATCAGATCAGGAGGCTCAATCGGTCCGATCACTGCAGATACGGGGAGCATCCGCTCAACGATCACCGCTACGACCAATGTTGACAATGTGACGGCCCAGCATGGCGATATTGATGGGGGGGTGACAGCGGGTGGTAATATTCGCAATATCACCGCCGGACACAGTATCGGCGCGAAGATCGAAGCCACTGCGGGAAATATCAACTCCGTCGTGGCCGGAAGCGATGGCGGTGGCAACATCACAGGCAATATCACGGCCGGTCGAACGATTGCGGTCGTCGATGCCAGAGGGATTGTTTCCGGCCCCGCTCTTAACATGTCGAGCTTGATGAGTCAGCTCTGGAGCGTCAACATCCAAGATGTCCTATTAGGGCTTATTCCCCTACCTACTTTCGTTTTGCCAACTCTGCCCACAATCGACAAAGGCAAAATCTCTGGCAATATTGAGGCGGGCCATAATATTAGCAGTGTGAATGCCGATGGCTCCATTTCCGGTCAAGTGCATGCGGTTGGCATGGTTTCCACAGTGAATTCTGGTGGCACCATCAGCGGTCAAATTGATAGTGATGCGGGGTCGGTGACAGTTTCGGCCTGGGGCCAGATTACTGGCGATATCAACGCCTTGGGTACGATCGTGGTGAGCGCGCTGGGCGATATTAACAATGCGATCATCAGTCTCGCTGGCGGAGCCGCCGTGGCGACATATTCGTCCATCAACTCGACTGTGAAAGCACACACCGGGATCACCGAATCTGCTTTGGGGACCGTGGCCGGTAACTTTGAAAGCACTACGGGTGACGCACGGATTAGCGGCATTCAGAAAATGCTGGCCAGTGGGCGTGCGGAAAACATTCTGCTGACCAGTGCGTTCCTCGTTAGTCCAACAGGATGGGTCTACGCCTCAGCTGACTTGGGCATGATGGGCAGACAACTTGCATTAGGTATGCCCATCCAAATCGGCCGGGATGCTTATGTTTATGCTCTGGATGATGGCGTGGGCAACATCACCGCACGCAACGTTTCCGTGACCTCCTGGGGCGATTTTACAGGCCAAATCGATGCCACTGGAAATATCACAATCGACGTGCACGATACTCTAAGTGCGACTTCGGTGAAATCCAGCGGAGGCGATATTAGTGTCAAAGCCGACAATATTCAGGGCAACATTACGACCACTGGAACCAGTTGGAATGTGAACGTCGTAGCCTGGGGAAGCCTGACCGGCAACGTGACGAGTGGAAAAAATGCTACGGTTTCCGCTTATGCCAGTATTAATGGTGACATTTCGGCCGGGGGACGAGTTATCGTCAGTACGTTTGGCGATCTCACCGGGAATGTCAGCGGTGGCAAGTTGTTCGACACCAGCGGCCAGACGCAGCACAAAATCACGTCCTGGGGCAATCTCACTTCCAATATTACCGTGGGCAGCAGTGCAGAAGTCTTTGCCTATGGGAACCTGTCTGGAAATGTCACGCTCAGCGGAACGCCCGACTTCCAAGTGGCACAGCGACTGGAAGTCACGGCCATGCAGAATCTTACCGGTAGCATCACCTCGGCCGGTGACGCAATCGTCTCGATTGGGAAAGACTTCGACGGCGACATTACTGCAGGAGATGACGTGAATTGCACGTCATTCGGCGTGGTGTCTGGAGATATTACCGCAGGAAGTGGCGCCACGAGCAACCCCAGCGCACCAGCCGAGTTCAATGAGCATGTCGCGTTCGTCTCGGCCCTGAAGTCTGTCACCGGGAATGTCACCGCCGCGAATGGCGTACGGGTCGATGCTTTTGGTGATATCGTCGGCGATATGGCTGCCGTCGCAGGGGTGGTCGAGATCATTGCCCGCGTCGCTGCCACCAGTGAAGTCAGGGCCGGGGACGCGGGGATCCCCGGAGGTTTTTCGGGCACGGTGACCGCCTTGCTTCATGTTGGAATTACCGCCGCGGGGAGCATTTCGGCCGCGGGGGGGATTTCTGGTAAGGCCATCGATCTGCAGGCTGGCAACGGGATCTCGGCTGGTACGGTGACCGCCACCAATGGAGCGGTCACCGCTGCGGCAGGAGGAGCATTCATTGCAACGACCATCACCGCTCAGGGAACTTCGGGATCGATCAGTTTGTCGGCCGGAGGAAATCTGGACGTCACAACATTCACGGCAGCAACCAGCGTCTCGCTGGATGCGCGAGGTACCATCAAGGCGAACGGAGCGGCCCTCTCCGGGAGTATGGACGTCACGACTTTGGCCGGCATCAATGAATCACATTTGACAGCCGCGGTGAACCTCGCGGTGGCCTCATTTGGTCCGACGGACCAACTAACGGGAACCGCACAAACAGGCACATTAGCGTTGTTCAGCCGTGGTGACATTTCGGAGTCGCCATTGACGGCTTATGGAGCAGTGTCCGTTAGCACATTAGGATTGATTTCCGGTTCGGGGATAATCAACTCACAGCATGGTGGAGCGAATGTTTATGCTGCGAGTTCCATTGCTAGCGGCTGTGCAATCGTTGCGGAGGCAATGGTGTCGGTTGTGGCAGGAGAAACAATTGCCGCCGACGTGACATCTCGATCATCCACCACCGGTGTGGAATCACATTTGGGAGGTGTCTCCGGCAATATCGCGGCCGCGACGGGAGTTTCCGTCACGACACTATCGGGGAACATTTCGGGCGATATCCATACGAATTCAGGAGCTGCCAACGTCGACTCGGCTGGAACGATCTCGGGTGATATTAAGTCCGACACTGGGGCCGTTAATGCATTTGCGATGGGATCGATTTCCTCTCCGTCGATTATTGGTGGTCTGGCCGTTACTGTCGCCTCGTTTGCCGACATCTCTGCGGCGACGATTAAATCAACTGGCGCGAATGCGGACGTTTCGGCCGTGGGAGACATCGGTGCCGCGGTACAGGCCTGGACCAATGCGGTCGTCAGTTCTGCATTGGGCTCGGTGGAGGGTTCCGTTGACGCAGAAACAGGGAATGCCATCGTCGGTGCCGGCGCCGATGTTCAAGGATCGGTGACGGCCGCCATCGATGCCACCGTTAATGCCTTGGGAAGCGTTTCCCAAACAGTTTCAGCTGGGCGTGACGCAGTTGTGAATGCCGCCGGTGGCAGCGTCCAACAATCGGTCACCGCTGGCCGGGATGCTACCGTGTTTGCCTTGGATGATGTGCAGCAAGCCGTGACTGCAGGACGCGATGCCAACATTTCGGCCTTCGGAATGGTGCAGGCAACCGTTTCTGCTGGCCGCAACGCGTCAGTCTCGGCGGCAGGTGGCATCCAAGGAGACGTCGTGGCGGGGGTGAACGCCACTCTCTTCACCGCCGATTCGTTGTCGGGCAACGTGACCGCGACCGCTGGAAGTATCCAGATCGAAGCTTGGGGGCACGTTCAAACCATGCTCGTAGCCGGTGGCAATGCCGATGTGTTTGCCGGAGAGGGAGGCAGTGTCAGCAGCGACACTGGTGGCTCCCTGGCAATTACCGCGGCGGGACCACTCCAGGTGACTGTGGATGCAGGTACTGCTGCCAACATCTTAGCAAGTGGCGTAATTTCCGGGATTGTCTCGGCTGATACCGATGCGACAGTCATCGGCTTTTCCTCGACTTCAGTCAGCGTCATCGCAGGTGAAAATGCTCTCGTTTTCTCCGGCCAATCACTACAAGGAAACGTGACCGGAGGCTTAACTGCAGCCGCCGTTTCGATGGGCACCATTTCGGGTTCGCAAATCACCGGCAGCCTGAGTGCCATGGCCTATGCGATCGGGACCATTACTTCGGTCACCGTTCAGGGAGACTCTGCAGCGCTCGTCAGCTGGGATATGGTCAGCGGACCGTCTCTGGTTCAAGGCGTATCGAATGCATACGGATATGGCTACGTGGGCTTCTATGGTACCGTCTCTGCGAGCGCTGGCTCGGCTTCCCTCGTCACTCTTGGCAGCGTGCCATCCGGAACGACCGTTACAGCCAGCAACGATGCCGTGGCGATGTCAGCGGGCTCTTTTGCGGGCTCGGTCTCGGCTGGTGGCTTTGCCGGAGTAATCGCCTTGCAGGACTTCAGCGGCTCACTCACCGCGGGAACCGACGCAGTCGTCCTTAGTGAAGGGACTTTATCAGGGACCATATCCGCTGGCCGTGATGCATCCGCATGGAGTCTGGCCAATATCAGCGGCTCAATTAATGCCACACGCGATGCGGCAATCGTTACATTTGGGGATTTTAGCGGCACACTAACAGCCGGACGAGACGTGTCTGGAGTGGGAACCGTGGGCGATCTCGGAGGGACCATCACTGCCGCTCGCAATGTAGGCAGCCTGCTCAGCTACGCCACGTTCTCGGCCAATGTCTCGGCGACCAATTCGGTCAATGAAGTTGGTCAAGGGCAAATCGGAAACGCTACCTCCCTGGGGTTACTAGGTGGCAGCTTGACCGCCGCGAATTCCATTGGAACTGTCACCTCAGCCGGTGCGGTTACGGCGACACTCTCGGCCCCCAATCTCGGTAGCATCCTGCCCAACAATACCGACCTGGTGACAAGTTTAATCACTCCCACGGCGCC
>JAZKFE010000003.1:15492-117181 GCA_040386595.1 Planctomycetota bacterium
GAGGTTCTCGCTGACGGGGCGGCCGCTTTGGCTAGCGTGCAGGCGAGCAAGTCCGATTTTGACAGCTCGGCGCAGTCTTTTGTCAGCGGCATTCAGCAAGATCGCAGCGACCTGTTGGCCGATATTGCTCAATCCCGGTCGGACATTCAAGCCGACAATCAAACGGCCAGGTCCGAGACACAAACCGAGGTTAATACAGCCCAACAAGCTGCGTTGGACGGTTTGACCGCAAACCGTGCAGCGGCGGCGACTTCGCGTCAGGCAGCCGTGACGGATGCAAATACTCAGCAACAAGCGTTGGAAGCCACCTGGACTGCAGTCGATACGGCCAATCAAGCAGCCTACACCGGCTCGCTAAAAGATGCTCACGACGCCCAAGCTGCGGCCCAGGATAAACAGGTTCAAGCCTCGGTGTTGCAACAAAATTTGCGAACTCAAACCAACCTGAATATGACCGCCGATCAAAACTGGAGTTCTCGTATTCCCTCAGTGCCCGGGACCGTGTTTGCGATATTCAACATCCCTGCAAACATCCAGGGAACGATTAGTCATGTGCAGTCGACCTATAACGACCTGGTGGCGACCGCCGACAGTGTGGATGCCCAAGGCTTCAACCGATTCACGATCACCTACGTCGCAACAGCAGCTGATCTAGTCGGTCTGCGAGCGATTCAAGGGGCCTGGGACGGAGCTGATCCTTATACCCTTGAACAATGGAGTGATGGGTACCGCGTCTTTCAGGGGGTTGTTGGTGTCGTCACGCTCGTCGAATCGGCCATGGGAATTTCTAGTGTCGCCAGCTTCTTTCTGAGCCCCTGCCGCAGCCTCCATTGGGGCAGCTGTTTTGTCGGTGATACCCAAGTACTAACTCGTGAG
Organism: Planctomycetota bacterium; assembly: GCA_040386595.1. GTDB lineage: Bacteria > Planctomycetota > Planctomycetia > Planctomycetales > Planctomycetaceae > JAKFVC01. The sequence goes on from JAZKFE010000003.1 coordinate 16,369, forward strand.
ATCGAAGATGCGACGACCGCAACCGCGGTGCTTCCGGACGAGTCCCAATCCGCCGGCAGCCTCGATTGGCTCACACCGGTTTGCATTCTGATTGGGGTCGCGGGAACAGTCGTGTTGCAGTGTAAGACGCGGCGGCGACTCCGCCCAGCAACTGTACAGAGTCGTTCAGTACTAGACAGTCTCTTCAGTAACAACGACTTCGATTCCGCATTCTCGTCTCGAAGGGCTCGCTCCCCCCGCAAAAGTCTCTTGCAGCCCGGCCGTTCAGAAGTCGACTGCGCTCCTATCGGCGAGCCGAAACATTGCGGGCCATCGAAACGGAGAATGCTCCGTTCTCAATCAGTGATTCCGAACGAAAGACCACAAACGAGGCCTCCCGTGACGCCATACGAATCCGCAGCCGAAGTAGACATCCTCTCTGTGGACGATTCATCTCCGGCCTGGCGCCCTGCAACCTCGACGTGGTTGCTGATGTGGTTTCTGCTGGGAGGCTTCTGCTTTGTGCAATCCAGCGCCAGTAGTTGGTCTGTTCCAACTCTGGCCAAGGAAGCCGGTGTTCGCCCGGTTGTCGCCAAACGGTTCGAATCTCGCGCCATTCAAGACATACGTACGGGAATGAAGGTCATCTCTGACAATCCCGAACTTCACGGTCAAGAGGTGATCGAATCCAAGATCATTCCGGCAACCTGGCGCAATATCCATTTGCGAATGAACAAGCCCGACGGCAGCGAACTGAAAATGACGCTGCTCAGGTCACTCGACTGGCTGGAAGAGCGTCGCGGAGAAGTCGGCCGAGATATTGACGTCAATCTGGCGGAATTGGGAGCCGCCGGTCCCGCGACAATTCTGGCAATCAATCCATGCCCGCCGATCGAATCAGGCTCAGGCCGAATCGTCACCGGCACCTTTCAGCATTCGTCAGCCAATGTCATTGATCTCTACGTGGCCGGCGAAGACAAACCTATCGGGACGACCGCCAACCACCCGTTCTGGTCAGAAACGCGACAAGTGTTCGTTCAGGCAGGATCACTGCGTTTAGAAGAACAACTTCGTACGGCGAGCGGCGAATCTGCATTCGTTAAAAGGATCTTACCGCGAGTCGGTTCTAAGCTCGTCTTTAATCTAGAGGTCGATGTTGAACATGTATATCACGTCACGAACAGTGGTATTCTAGTCCATAACAAATACGTAGACTATGATGGTCCCGTCTATCACGGTACGGATAGTGCATCTGCTGCAAGTATCACAATTAAGGGTTTAAATCGAGAGAAATGGGCAGAAGCTGGTGCACTCGCCCTTGATACCAAGGGCTTTTCTGTAAGTACGAGTAGGGAAACCGCCGAAAAATGGGCGATCAATAGCGCTGAGTTGCGAGGCGGAAACCCCGTTGTTCTTCAGGCGGATGGAAGTAAGCTACGACTTCGAGCGAGCAGTCCGGGTGAATGGGCTGATCCGGACGAGCTGTTTATTCGCCCGAGCGATTTTCGCTCCGCTGGGCCGGGCGTGTTTCAGCCGGTACAGTAAGGTTCTCTCCAAACGTAAAAACCTGGAACGAGCAGCTTTTACGATGCGCACATACTGCTCATACGCGTTTGTTGTACTACTGTGATGTTCGAGCCAAGCATCAACACGGTAAATATAAATAATTTATAATTATGCAATTGCCTCTTGATTGTTTCAGTACTTTTCCGCTCTTATCGTGCCCCTGAACGGAGTTCGAGTTAAATATGTTCAAAATGTCCGCTGAGATAGAGGCCGCAGGTGTCGACATGAGTATCGTTTGTTGTTTTGATCCCACAGTTGTTCTTGCGCGATTGCGTAAGGCCTTTCCGGAACTCGTGGTCAGTCCCTTGGACTCATCGTGGAAGACTTACGTAGGCTTAGCCAAGATTGACGCAGGTGCAACGACGCTGCGGATCGCAGAGAACGATGCTCAACGGCGTGGGCCAATTTGGACTTTTGAGCTCCCTCTATTCGATGGCACGGCCATTCGAGGAAAAGCCGAGCGATATATCGTATGCTTCCAGAGTAAGGAACCAATACCTGAGTCGCATCGAGATCGAATAATCGATTTCCTTCATGAATTGCAGTTTGCATCCTGTGTCGAAGTAAAATCTGTTGAGCTTCGTGATAATGATGAGTTTCCCGCATAAAAATAGAAAAGATTTCCGAACACGAGTGGCTCAGGTGCTTGGGCAGACAATAATGGGCAGGCATGTCTCTTCATTTTCGCTGAGTGACACTGGTTTTCTAAACCTGTGAGAGCGAAGCGAATTAGAGGCAGTTCGCTTCTCGACTTTTTGTAAGAAAGGCAGCTTCTCACCGTCGGTGCGTATAATCTTCCGTGTGGGAGTTCTTTTCATCGGTCAGTTGTGGCTCATCAGGGTAGCCTCAGTCCTTATGTCTTCGTGATTCCCGAGCTCCAGAACTTGGGTAGGCAAACCGCACGGCGGCGAACTTAGAGTGCGCTACCATGCTCACTCAACTGACGGGAACACCACCCGCTAAAGCCCCCGAAACACGAGCAATTCGCATGTAAAACAGGCCGCAGAATGCGTTTCATCTGTTACATGGTCAAACTTGAACATCATGATCCGAGCTGCAATTAGGACAAGAACCTGGAATGATCGACTCGCTCGTTGAAGTCTATGCGGGATACTGCGAGCGACAGACCATCGGCCGCTTCCATGACGCTGGCTTTGGTACGATTCGCCAGTTGCAACAAGCCTTCGCGACCGTGTTTCCCGAATCGCTGTCGGAGTACCTGCAGCTCAACGACCGACTATACGCCATCTGGCGAGAACACCGCGGCCGCTCGATCACTCCCGACTTCCATGGATTACGAACAAGCGGCTCCACACGGCAGGTTCCGCGGCTCTATCAGTTCGGTCCGCATTTTCAGTTCTGGAGGCATGCCGTCTGGGATCTTACACGATTTCCCTTGGGATATCGCGAGATTATCTCGCTGTACCCGTCGCTAGCGAGCGGCCAACCCCTCTCGGTGTATTCGAAACTGGGCCGGCACGTGTTACTCTGCAGTCCGTTCAATGAGCCGATTCTCAAGTCATTGATTGGAGTGCTCGGCCAATTCTTGAATGACTACCCGGCATGCTCGCTGAATGCGACGCCGGATACGTATCTCTATCTCAACCATCAGGCGGCATTTCGGGACTTTGCCATCGAGAACCGAGACCGATTCAATCTCATGTCGGAGAACTGGGAGCCGTTTTATAAACAACGTGAGCTCAAAGAGAATGGCGTCCACCTAAATAACCCAATGATGGACTGGTCGACCGGACTCAACTTTTATACCTGCTTTGAAGGCCACCAACATGTCCTGCCTCTGTTTGCATCAGGTGAGGGGCGACGCGTCAATCTCTTGAATTTATTCCCACCCGTCGAAATCGGTTTCGGCGATGAAGATGATTTGTTTGTTCCGGAATCTGTCTCACGATGCGACTGCGGTTTGAATCGACTCAATTTTCAATTCTTGCCGCACCAGGCAACGGCGATTCGCACACCCCACGGAGAAGTGATCCACGATGTCGCACTCGCAGAGCAGTTAACTTCAAACTTCCACGGACTGCAGTTCGTCCAACGTGACGATACCATCCACCTGTTGTATCGCACGGACGGGGACTTTCAGGATCGCGACCTGCTGGACGATTATTTTTCGCGTCGAGGCTTTCGTCTCGCCTGGGAACCAGGAAAAGTTCTGCACCTGGGATCCAAATGCACGACTTTTTATCGCTGCCCGAGCGAAGGTCCGCTGCCATTCAAACAGGTCGAGACCAGCTGAGTCGCTCGCGATCGCAATCCGTTTAGATGTTTCGAGGCGTCTGCCAGGGGCCCATAGGGCGGCTTGGAACGCAAGAATTGAGCGTTCCGCTTTTGTTCATCCGCCCAGGCGAAATGAATACATTGAGAGCTTGCATCGTTATAGATGTAGTTGACGCTCTCTAAGAATTTGAGATGAGCGTTACCGGCCATTTCGATCATGGGAAACGGGAACGCCAGATCTCCGACAGTCCGGAGCAGGGCTCCATCTGGCCCCAGTAGATCATCAGGCTGAATCTGCTTCCATAAAAATAAACTTCGGGCCAGCATTGTTTCGTCGGACTTTACGAAAGGAGACACGCATGGTCCCGAACTCCGCGTGGCACGATCTCGGTCTTTCTGTTCAGGTCGCTGATTGGGAAACCGCAAAGGAGCAGGCCCAGGATTTTCTGGATTGGCTCGATAGAGGCGGATTTCTTCAAAGATCACCTATGGGAACTTTGTCCGTACGAAGGGGAAGTCGTGTGGTTGTGCGCACACTACTGGCGAACGCGGCGCAGGTTCACAGCGACCTTGGGTAACATCGCACCTGCGAACCTGGCAATTGTTTTTGAGGAGAAAAATCCGTCCGGAAGACCTATCCGGGCCGGAAGGCCAAAGGACATGGTGATGCGCAAATCTAAGGGAATCAAGAGCCCGCATTGCGGCGAAAACCTCAATGCACACCGAGCTTTGCCGGCATACATCCCTAACAAATACGCAGCAGCTCACGGTTGTCGATGCAGTTTGCCGAAATCGGGCTGGTGCGCGCCTCATGGGGACACGATAAAGGTGAACTTCTGAAATTTCGTTGTTCGTTAAAAACGAAAGACTTTCGCGACGCTGTCTCGAAAATCAGGTCGTATCCCACCAGAGTTCATTGATCCGAAGGAATAACGCCTAGATGTCTTTGGATTATAACTTCTGCCGTGGCAATGGATTGGGCTTGCGAGGAACGTTAGTCGACGAGCCGTGAGCCTTCAGGATGGGCTCGGATTCCTCCGCAGCTTGATGATCTGCCCACTGGTGGGCTGGTGCGGCGGCGTTCAGCGGAGCTCGGGCGTACTCTGACTGTGCCAGTCCTGCTGATTTTGCAGGACGTAACAGTCACCATCTTGTTGCGTTGCGGACGGACCGAAGAGCTTAAGGCACGTATTTTCGACGACCGGTGCCCCCTGGTCGTGCCAGTTTGAGCGACCGCGATTTGCAAGAAACGTCAGATGAGACACGCAGGTACCTGGAGCATGTCCCGGCGTTCGGTCCGAGATGTCTGAATCTCTGACGATATTTGTTTTTAAGCAATTACTATCGACTTGGTGAAAACTCACATGTCACTCACATACTGGCTGCAAAACTGGAAGAAAAATCTACTCGGTCTGCAACGCGGAGTGCCGCGTGCTGCGATTCGTAAGCGCAGTGCGGTCCCTCAGGTTCTTGAAACGCTCGAAGATCGAGTGTTGCTGGCGGCCACCAGTTTCAATGCCGGTACGCTGACGATCGATTTCAGTACCGTGGGTGAGGCCGTGACCGTTACCAATAACGGAACGAACATCACGATTTCCAGTACGGGCAGCGTCACTGGAGACGGCACCTCTTTTGCCACAGGTTCCATTACGCGCCTGGTGGTAACTGACTCGGGCTCACTTGCCGGGCAGTCACTCACGATGTCGGGCAGTGCCAACTATGTGCTCTCGGGCGGGTTGGATGTCACCGGCGCTGAGAACGCGACTCTGAATCGTGCCATCAGTACGGCGGCAGCTAATTTGTCGGTGACGACGAGCGAGTCGATTGTGGTCAACGGGGCACTTTCGGCAACCGATGGTGACATCCTGCTTTCGGCCAACCAGCAGACCACCGCCGCCAGTGGTAACTTCTATGGAATTTATGTCAATAACGCGTCAGTCGCCACGACCGGCACGGGTAGTGTGACACTGCTGGGCCGTGGCAGCTTCGCCGGTACAGGGGGCAACTATGGCTTGTACCTCGTGGGGGCAACTGTCTCGGGCAAGTCCACGACAGTGACTGGCACCGGCGGGAACAACGCGGGCGGCAGCAACTTTGGTGTCTGGCTATCCAGTACGACGATCACTTCGACCGGCGGGAATGTCGAGGTCACAGGAACTGGCGGCGATGGTGATACTGGCGGCAACGCCGGTGTGGCCGTGGCAAGCAACTCGACGATCACCGCCACGGGTGCCGGCACGGTCCTGGTCACCGGAACCGGAGGTGGCACAGGCTTAATCAACGCCGGGGTCGCTCTGTTCGCTGCTACGGCATCCATCACGTCCGCTGGCGGGGATGTGACGGTCATCGGGACGGGCGGGTTCGGCGTCAGCTCGGTGGGCGTATCTCTCACTTCAGGAACGATTTCTGCGGGCGGCAACGGCAATGTGAATGTGACCGGAATTGCGACCTCGGCCGCGGGTAGCAGCCCCGGCGTGTCTCTCTCCAACACGAACCCCACGATCACTTCCGGCGGCGGTAAGGTGACCGTCACCGCCAGCGCCAACGGATCCGTGGCGCTCTCGATGACCAACTCTTCGATCACATCCGGCTCCAATGCCGACATCGAAATCGTGACAAACAGCATTAACCTGGGGACTGGGGCAAGCGTCAATTCGGGATCTGGGCAAACCACAATCACGCCTTATACCGCCGGAACGAGGGTGAACCTCGGTGGCGGCGATGTACTGACTGGATCGCCACTGACGCTGGGTTTCGACGACTCAGAGCTGGATCGGATCACTGCGGGTACGCTGGTCATTGGCGATATCAACGCCGGGGATATCACGGTCTCAACCGCTGTGTCACCCACAAGCGTCAGTCAACTTGAACTGGTCACCGGCGGGCAGATCATCGACGGCAACAGCACTGGCACCGACATCACGGTGACGCGTCTGGGGCTGACGGCATCCACCGGAATTGGTGTCGGCAATGCACTCGACACTGCCGTGAGCAATCTGGAAGCCACAACGGCCACGGGCGGGATCTTTGTCAGCAACACCGGTGCTCTGACCATCGGTGATGTTAATGGCACCCTCTCTGGTGTGAACGTCACCGGAGCCAGTGGCGGGATTCAGCTTGACGCTGCTGGCAGCCTGAGAGTCTTTGAACCCGTCATCGCGCCGGGGAGCATCACGTTCAACGCGACTGGTACGACTTCGGATGTCACCGTCGACGCCGGTATCGGCGGCGTCAGGTCTTCCTCAGGCGACATGACCGTCACGGCAGGCCGCGACCTCATACTTGGATTCAATGGGCAAGCGGGGGACGTCAAGTCAGTTTCGAATCTCACTTCACTGAGTGCGGGCCACGACATCGTCATCACAGACAGCTCGTTCGCACAAGGGGGCTCCATTAGCGCGACCGCGGCGAACGATTTCACCGTGTCGAATACGGCTCTGTTTAACGCGACTGGAGGCAACGGAACTGCAACGGTCGTCAGCGGTGGCACACTCACGATTGACAGCAGTGACGGCGGTAGCGGCCGCCGTGGTATCGCCACCAACAACGGTGCGATCACCTTAACCACCGACAGCCTGGTCGTCGGTGCGCTGGGAGATATCAATGCGGGTTTCGCTGACATCACAGTGAAGACGGCAACGGACGGAACCGTGATCTCATTGGGGAGTACGGGGGGTGGGCTGAGAATCGATGACGCCGCGTTCAACGCTTTCGCCACAACAGGCGTCATCACGATCGGTCGCCAGGAGACCGGCGGTGGCGCAAACAACTCGGGCAACATCACATTCACCAGTCCGATTAATCTAGCGGACAACGCGATCCCCACCGGTACGCTCCAGTTATTAACAGGGGGCGCAGTGATTGATGCCACGACAGCTGGACAAACCGCGGTCACCGTGGCCGGATTGGCGGTCTCCGCAGGCGGGCTCATCGGTGCGTCGGGAACTCCTTTGAAATTCGCGGCCACGACATTGACCACCGACACTAGCCTTACCAACGCAGCCCAATACCTGTCCGAGGCGGATTCGGTCACAATTGGTGCGGCGGACTTGAAGGCAGGATCGGGGACCATCACCTTCAATTCCGGCACCTTTTTGCTGGCCGCCGACCAAGACATCGCGAGCAATCTGGTCGTCGCCAGCGGAGCCACGCTGGGCGGCACGGGAACAGTCACCGGTAACGTCAGCGGTGCGGGAAATGTGTCGCCCGGCAACAGCCCGGGCGCGATTACTATCAACGGCAACTTCACTCCGACGGGAACGGTGACGTTTGAAGTCAACCCGCCTGCTGAGATCGCCGGCACCGACTACGATCAAATCATAGTCAGCGGCACGGTTGATCTCAGCGGCGCGACGCTGGTTATCACGGGTGCCACAGGTGCGGTCAGCACGAATCAAATTGTCACGCTGATCCAAAACACTTCCGTCAATCAGATCATCCCCAGTGCCACGTATGCGGACGGAGCAGTCGTCACGATCAACGGTAACTCGTACCGGCTGTTCTACAACGGCGGAGCAGGGGACAATGATCTGGTACTGGTCGAAAACAGTGCGCCGGCCACCGTCTATGTCGATGACAGCTTCACCGGAAACGTTGGTCAAACCATCGACGACGCCGATCTCGGCACGACCGGCGATCAGCCCGCAGTATTTGGAATCAACGCCTTCACAACGATTGCTGAAGCATTGGCTGCCGTCAGCAGCAGCGGCACGGTGATCATCAACGCCGGCACTTATGCCGAGACCGTCTCCGTGAGCAGCACGCAGACGCTGGTAATCGGTGGGGCGGACACGGCTCAAGCCGTGACATTCTCCAGCTTGGCGACAGTGTCGGGAACGACCCTGAATCTGGCCGGCACTTCCAGCCTGACGATTGGTGATGCTACGGACACCGTGATTGCGGGAACAATCACCGGCGGGGGCAGCCTGACTAAGCAGGGGGCAGGCATCGTCACGGTGTCTGGAGACAACACTTACTCGGGCACGACGTCGGTCAGCGCCGGCACACTGCAAGTGACCGCAAACAATGGGCTGGGGACGACTGCGGGGGGCACCACGGTCGCGTCGGGAGCTACGCTTGACCTGCGGAATGTGAACTACAGCACTGCGGAAGGAGTGACACTGCAGGGCGGGACACTGGCCAATTCCAGCGGGACGTCGACCTTCGCTGGCAACGTCACAATGACTGCTGATAGCGATTTTACGACGAGTTCTTCGGTCCTGATCCAGAGTGGCGCGATTCTCGGCAACTTCCGCATCAACAAGGCAGGAGCGGGAACACTGCGGTTGAGCAACACCGGCAATTCCTTCAGCAGCGCCAGAATTAGTGGCGGTACCCTCCAATTGGGCGCATCCGGTGTGATTCCCGACATCGCCAATATCATGAATTCGAGCTCCTTTGACCTGAATGGATTTGACGAGACGTTGGACGCAGTCTCTGGCAATGGCAGCATCGTCAATTCGTCCCCCTCCATCGTCAAGGCCACGCTTACGGTAGGCGCCGGGAATAACAGCGGTGACAGCCGGTTCAACGGCCCGATCTCGGGAGGAATCAACCTCGTGAAAACGGGGACAGGCCGTCAGACGTTGGGCTCCGGAAGCAGTTCATACACCGGCACCACAACGATCAACAACGGGACGCTGGCAGTCACCACCGAGAATTCGGGCACGGCGGCACGCGCCCTGGGCTCGGTGAACGGTCGAACTATCGTGAATTCCGGCGGCATTCTCGAATTCGTGAATGTGACTTACGACCTGGCAGAACCGATTACGGTCAACGGCGGGACGATTCGTGCCAGTGCCATCGGCGGCAACCCTGCGGCCGGCGCCAGCACCTTCGGCGGTCCGATCACCCTGTCCACCGGCACCGCCGCGTTCGACCTGACCACGGCCGCCACACTGACGCTGAACGGTATTATCGATGGCGACCAGGCACTCACCAAGACTGGCGTAGGAACGCTCGTTCTCGCCGCCGACAATTCCTATTCGGGCAACACCACCGTCAACGCCGGCACGTTGATCGTGAATGGCTCGCTCGCTTCCAGCAGCGCAGTCGCGGTGAATAACGCCGGCACACTCGGTGGCACGGGAACGGTCAACGGCACGGTCAATGTGGCCAGCGGGGGTACGGTTAGCCCTGGGAATTCTCCGGGAGTGTTGAGTACGGGCAATGTGACTTTTCAGAGTGGGTCGACGTTTGTCGTGGAACTCAACGGCGCGACGACTGGCACGTTTGATCAACTCAACGTCACTGGAACCGTCTTCTTGTACAACGGCACGCTGACAGTCTCTGGCACGATTACCAGCAACATCGGTCAGCAGATCGTCATCCTCAATAATGACGACGATGAGGGGCTCGCGGGGACATTCAACAACTTGCCTGAGGGGGCCGTCTTGGACCTAAATGGTTTGGCGTTCCAAATCACGTACCAAGGTGGGACAGATGGCAACGATGTGGTGCTGACCGAAGTGCTGCCACCGAACGATGTCTCCGTGACGGTGACGGACAACATGGCGGTGCCCGTTGCAGGCGGGACAATCACCTACACGATCACAGTGACCAACACGGGACCGTTCGCCGCGAATGCCACGTCGTTAATCGACAACATCCCCGTAGCAATCACAAGCACCAGTTGGACGAGCTCAGCGGCGGGCGGGGCTACTGGTAACACAGCCTCGGGTAGCGGCAATCTCGCCGAAACGCTATTCCTTCCGGCCGGAGCGTCCGTCACTTACATGGTGACAGCCAACATCTCTAGCTCCGCAACGGGAAGCTTGAACTATACCGCGACAGTCTCTCAGGCGGGCGACACGAACTCAGACAACGACAGTGCCACGGATACCGATTTACTCGACAGCCGCGTGGCGATCACGAAGATTAACGATGCATCTGAGCCGTCCACCAACGGCAAGTTCCGAGTCACTCAAGCTGTGGCGACGGAACACGACACGATCGTGACGTACTCCATCAGCGGTACCGCCTTGAATGGGATCGACTATGCAACCTTAACGGGCTCCGTCACGATTCCGGCGGGATCAACTTCAGCAGACATCGACGTGCTGGTTCTGAACGACCTGATCGTCGAAGCCGGCGAAACCATCGAAGTGACCCTGACGGGTTTCACGCAAGCGGACCCCGGAGTGATTCTGGATCCCACTCCCAGCAATTTAACCGCGACGGTGAATCTCAGCGACGATGATGTCGCGACGATTTCCATAGCTCGGGTGACCGACGGTGCCGAGTCGAATTCGCCGACAAATGGCAAGTTTCGCATCACACAATCGGCCGTCAGTTCGATCGATACCGTGGTCAATTATTCGATCAGCGGTAGCGCAACGCCGGGCGCTGGCAACGACTACTCGACGCTGACGGGAACAGTGACGATCCCTGCCGGGCAGACTTCGGTCGATATTGATGTGACAGTTTTGAATGACAACCTTGTCGAGAGCGACGAAACGGTCATTGTGACTTTGACGACGCTCGGTACTCATGATCCTGAGGTGACGATCAGCACACTCCCGGCAGATCAAACCGCGACCGTGACGATTCCGGACGACGACAAGCCGGTGTTTATTGGCGACAGCTCGGTGAGCGTTCCCGAAAACACCTTAACATCGACAGTGGTTCTTGATGTCGATGTAGACGATTCGCGGATCGCTGCGGGCCATAGCGTGACCTACAGCCTGTCTGGTCCCGATGCGGGATTGTTCAACATCAACAGTGCAACCGGGCAGATTACTTTCATCACCAGCCCCGACTTCGAAGCTCCCGCGGACGAGTTGGCCGATAATGTTTATCACGTCACGGTGACAGCCACTGCGGACACCGATCCGACTCAAGCGGCATCACGCGATTTGACCATCACCGTAACGCCAGTGAACGAGTTTGCCCCGGTCTATGCCAACGCTTCGCCAACCTTCTCCTTGCCAGAGAATTCAGCCGTAAACACAGTGGTGGGGACTGTCGCAGCCACAGATGCCGATTTGCCAACTCAAGGACTGACATACTCCATCGTCAGCGGTAACGACAGCGGTGCCTTCGCTATTAATCCTACAACGGGCGAAATCACCGTCGCTGATTCAACGTTGTTGGACTACGAAACAACGCCCTCGTTCACACTGACGGTACGCGTGAGCGACAACACCCCGACGGCGAGAACCGCGAATGCCGTTGTGGAAGTGAATCTCACGAATGTCAACGAAGGTCCGCAGATCACTATCCCTAACGCGACGGGGACGTATCATCTGACCAAACTTCCGGCGTTTGTATCTCCCGATTCTTCCTTTGCGTATCCCGACAACGCGACCCCGAACTATGCCGGGGCGACTCTGAAGTTGTCGATCGTCGCTGGCCGCTCCAAACGAGATAAGTTAACGATCTTCTCGAAGGGAACGGATGCCGGGCAGATCCACATCAAAGGGAAAAAGGTCTTCTTCGGTTCGACACAGATTGGAACGTTTACCGGTGGTAAGGGGGCCAAGCCTGATCTGGTGGTGACATTCAATTCCAACGCAACGAATGCGGCGGTTGACAACCTGTTGCGACGGCTCAATTTCCAAGCCAAAACCGACGTGGGCACGAACCGCACGGTGCAGATCCAAGTGACCAACATCGAAGGAGTCGACAGTAACGTCGCCACCCGCGACATTGCCGTCGTCGCCAGGGTTTGATCTTCTTCAGACGTGCAGAGTGTTGTGGAGTGCCAACGTAGATCTGGTAGTCCTACCCGCTTCCACTTTGCCAGCCGATGTCAATAGGCAACAACCCTCTGCTTTCGCAGAGGGTTGTTGCGTTCTTTGACCTCTGGCAACGCTTGCACCTTGCGACAATGGAAACACTGCGTAAGCCGGGTAGATCCGCCGCCATGATAAGTCGCATCCACAAAGACCTGACGTCAAGGTTTAGTGATCGTGGCTGTAACGGATTCGCGATCACATTCTGGTGGCAAAATGCCTCGTCTGATTGTGCCTCGGGGATGAGCTTGATTCGTGGACACACGAAGATTGACTCGTAATACATCGGGTCTGACGTTGTGTTTGGCGTTTCCAGTAAGGTTAGCCGATTCTGCCCAGAATTCGCCGCAATCAGAGGTTCCTTCATTGCTATCCCGTTGGTAAGTGGACAATATTGTTCAGGCGTGACGATGGGGCCGTTATCACGCCAGCCAATCGGGTCGACGACACTGACGGTTTTCGACCACCGGCGCGTACTTTTGCTGATTTTAACGGAATTTCATGAGACTTCTGAGCCAACGCCGACTGGCCAGACGCTCCCATACTTCGCTCGATCCTTCAGAAATTGCGGCGGCTTTTATTCACCTGGGCGAATTCTCACAGTGCCTAGATGGACAGAATCTTCCGCATTTTTGATTTGCATAACAGCAGTGCATCTGATTTTCACTCGCAATTTCCTGTCAAACGGACCATGCATCAGGAGACTTGTTCGCCCGTCTATTCTCTGAATTTTCCTCGATTGCAGCATGCTCTGAATGCTCCGATCAACAGTTTTACAGCGATTACGACGGATGTTCGTCTTGTACTCTGATGTGGTCTTTGGTCCCCCAGGTTAAGGTCCTTCGATGCTAATTCGCTCCTGGTTGTTTAATCTCGTCTCGCAGTTTGCGCGTCTGACAACGCGCCGCCGCAAGGCACGGCCACAACGCATGCGAGTTCGCCGGGTCCAGAAATTAGCGCGCGCGGGCGAATCGCTGGAAGATCGAACGCTGCTGGCGGCCAGTCTGATCTTCTCTGCCCAAGTCCAGACGCCACGAAACTTGACGTTGCTCCTGGTCGGGACCGACGTGCAGATCGTCGATTCCAGCAACTCATCCACCGTGCTGGCGACAGAGTCACTGGCGAATATCACGGGCGGAGTTCAGATTTCGGGTTCCGGATACGACGTGAATCTGACGATCGATTCCAGCCTGCCGTTGATTCCGGGAGGCATCCAGTTCGATGGTGGTTCAGGCGCCAACACCTTGAGCGGGCCAGTGGCCGACACGACGTGGTACGTCACGGGGGCGGACTCGGGCAACCTGACGAGCGGCATTTTGACCGTGCAGTTCACCGATGTCGAGAATCTCACAGGTGGTGCAGGGGCCAGCGACCAGTTTATCGTTTCTCCCACAGGTAGCCTGAGCGGCAGCGTTCAAGGGCAAGTGATCGATACGGACAGCGTCACCGTCCAGTTACAAGCCAATTCCAGTGCCCAGACGCTGGCAGCGGTTTCCGGGGCGACTTCCACTGCTGGCACAGTGACGCGCAACAATGTTGCCGCCGTCACGTATGTCGGGATCAAGCAGCCGGTCGGCCTGACCGTCATCGCCACGGGTCAAGCAGACTCCATCGAACTGCAACGGGGAACTGCGGCCGGTACGCTCGACATTCGCAGCACGAACACGATTGCGACCTTCGGAACGGTGAACGTGTCGCTGAAGGCCGGCACGGTGGTCGGCCTCGACATGGGAGGTGGTGGGGACTCACTGACGATTGGCTCATCCGCCGTCGACGCGGTGCTGGAAGGGGGCGAGATCGAGGTTTATGGAGGAACCGGCACAAACACCATCACCAGCCTGGCCGCAAAGAACGCATGGAACATCGACGCTCTCAACCAGGGCATTCTCAACGATCTCATCAGCTTCGTCGACATCCAGAATCTCACCGGCAGTTCCGGGCAGGACTCGTTCAACTTCGCCGCCGGTGCCGCCGTGAGTGGCACCGTGGACGGTGGCGATGGCCAGAATACCCTGGACTATTCCGCCTACACCACGCCAGTCGCCATCAATTTCGGCACCCATGCCGCGACCGGAACGTTCTCGGCTCTCAACTACGACAAGGTCATCGGTGGTTCCGCCAGTGACACGCTGACTGGCCCGACGACCGACACCGCCTGGCACATTGAGGATGTGAACACCGGATACCTGGTCAATGCCAGCGAGACGATCCTGAACTTCTCGGGAATCGAGAACCTGACGGGCGCTGCGACCAATCGGGATGCCTTCATCGTCGAACAGGGGGGGAGCATCTCGGGGACGCTAACAGGATCGGCCGCCGGTCACGGGGGACTGCTCATCCAAAGTGACCTCGACGACGGCTACACGATTGTCAATCCGCTGCCGGGCCTCACCACGCAAACGGTCACGGTGCATACCAAGACCGTGACCTATACCGGGCTGAATCCCTTCGTGAGCGCTACGGCAACGGCGGACGCTGTCATCCGAGGGGGCGAAGTCGACAGCGAGTGGCGGCTGGGGGATGGCGCTACTGCGGACAAGTTGAAGATTACCAGTGTCAAAGGCCGGTTCTACGATGTCGCTTCGACAACTCTCGTCGACAACCTCACCTTCGCTAAACCGACCACGTCATTGACGATTGTTCTGGGGGACGCGTCATCGAGCCTCGCCTTGAACGCGATCAACGGACCGCTAGCCATCGACATCCAGGCGGGTGAGGGGCTGAATACACTCTATGCCTCCGACGGTGTGGACCATCTCTGGACGATCACCGATTTCAATGAGGGAACCGTTGACGGTTACGGCACAACCACCGTGCATTTCACCGGCATCGGCACTTTGATTGGTGGCAATCAGAACGACACGTTTGCCTACGCCAATAACGTCGCGGGCGTGGATGGGATTGATGGCGGTTCTGGTGGCACCGACACGATCGACTACAGCGCCAGGACGAGCGGAGTGAGTCTCCAACTGGGCGTCGGAAACAACAACATCGACGCCGTCATTGGCGGCTCGGGGGTCGATACCCTGGTCGGCGTCGCCGATGACAACGTGTGGACGATCTCGGGGACCAATAGCGGTCAGGTGGTCACTAACCGGCACTCAACGACCGATCTGGATTCATCCACAACGGTCGACATCGCAGCCAAAACAATCCTGTTCGCGGTCGGACAGGCATTCACTGACGGGGAGCAAGTCACTTACGTCAGCGACCTGGCCGCGGGAAGCGATACGAGCGGTCTGACATCGCATGCCACGTACTTCGTCAAAGTGATCGACTCGAAAAAGATTCAACTGAGCCTCACTGCCGGCGGTCCACCGATCGTGCTCGGAGCCAGTCCTTGGGCCAATGGCAACAGCATCCTGTCGCATACCGCCGTTGTGATTTACAACGTTTCCTTCAGCGGTTTTGAAAACCTCTCGGGCAATGTGGGGGACGATGAGTTCGTCCTGGCTAACGCCGCAGGAGTGAGCGGCTGGATGGATGGCGGGGCGGGAAACAATACCCTCGATTACTCGGCATATACCACCGCAATACAAGTAAATCTCGGGAAGACCTCAGCCGGGGCGACCACTGGCGCCGCGGGGGGGATTCGCAACATGACGGAAGTGGTCGGTGGCAGCGCCGCCGACACGCTGCTGGGGCCGGATCAGGATGCCACGTGGGAAATCACGGGCGTCAACTCCGGCTCGATCGATCATGTCACATTTACCGGCAACGGCCTCACCCTCTCGCGACCGGTAGCCTTCTCCAGTTTCGAGAATCTGACCGGCGAATCTGGCGTGAAGGATGGATTCGTTGTCCGCGCCGGCGGCAGTATCAGCGGTATCATCAACGGCGGCACGGATCGCTCAGGCAGCCTTGCCATCGAAGACCCCGCACATCCCGGTCAAGTAGCGATCGTCATTCCGGGTGCCTCGGGAGCAGGAACATTGGCCGCTGGCACCATCTACGCGAACACGAGTGCGGTCACCTTCGCCGGAATCGACGCCCCATTCCGCGCGGACACGTCGGTTCCCGGTGTGCTGACAATAAGCACCAGCCTGATCAATGGACAGGTTTCCTTAACCCAGGACTCATCCGGCAACCTGACCTTAACTAGCACGAGTTCTTCGACCGCATTCTGGAACTACACGTCGAGTCAATTCGGCACCGGTTCCGTGACCTCCTCCATCCCCGCCGGAACCAACCGTGTGGAGCTGACTGGTGGCGGCAGATTCACGATTGGTGGTCTGGACCTAAACGGCGTTAATTTGGTCAGCAAGTCCGGCGGCGACTACGTATTCACTCAAAATGTGCTGACGGGCGGCGGCAGTATTATTATCGCCCCCCCGGACCGGACTAACAACGAAACGTCTCGCAATACGGACGGGACGATCACGGTCAATTCCGGTGTGGTGCTGGATACGCGGAATAAGAACTCGCAAGGCGTTTCGATCGGAGCCTCCGGCAATATCACGCTGCAGGCCTATACGATCACCGTCAATAGCGGCGCGCAACTACTCAGTTTTGATGATCGAACGACGGCGTCTACTGCCGGCATTCCCCTGGCCATTTCGAACCAGTCGACCCCGGCAATCTTGTGGCTTCCTGGAAAAGTCTATCGCGACATTCCGACCACGGGTGGCAGTGGCACGGGACTTCGGGTTGATGTCATCACCGACAACCAAGGCAACCCAACGGTGATCCTCCGCACGCCGGGCACGGGTTATACCAGCGGCGACGTCATCAACATTGAACACCCCAATCAATTCCTGACCGGTAGCACATTATTCCATAATGGCAGTGACCTCACGGTGAAAGTGGACGGGCTGCAGTCACTCGGCGGAAGCATCAGCCTGTCGGCGTACCATCACGCTCAGGCAATCGCTTATTCCTACAATCCGATCGACGTCGGTATCACGGTTGGCAGTGGAGCATCAATCCGAGGTCGCGACGTCAGCATCATCGCCGACGCGGACAATACGCGTATCTTCGATGATTCCCAAGATCAGCTGGGGCTGCTTAAAGAGGGACTGACCAATTCGTATGTCAAGCAGAAGTCGGAAGCCTTGCTCGACTTCCTGATTAATTTCCGCGTCCTGGTGGGAGTCAGTCTGTCCGAGGCCTCGGCCACGGTCAACCTGATGGCCGGGTCGACGATCGAAGCGGTCGGCGGGAGCGTCTTCACCGAGGCGTTTGCCAGATCCAAAGCCCATGCGTTTACTCTGGGGCTGACGGTTGGATTTACCTATGCCCGCAGCGATGCGACAGCGTCGGTCGATGTGCAAGGAACCGTGACCTCAACGACAGGCAGCGTCAGCATCGTCGCCACGACGGCCAACATCATCGATGTGACCACTAAGACCACGAGCGCTGGGCCGCTAAAACGCCTCAACCCGTTTTCCGTTTCGGCAGCCGTGACGGAAGGCTATTCGCATGCGACGGTCACCATCGGAACGTCCGCGGTGATTTCCGCGGGTAAAGATGTGGCGGTGTGGGCGCTCAACGCCAAAAACATGTCGACGTCCGTCTCCGCTTCGAGCGACGACTCGAAGCTGGGCATCTCCGTATTGGTGGCGCTCGACGACGCCACAGCCGACGTGCTGATTGCCGGCCACGTGACTGGGGCGAACGTGCAGTTCGTCTCCCAGACGATGGCCGACAAAGACTCCACCTTGGTCAAGTTCCAAAATGGCCAGCCCATTAGAAACAATAAGGTCAACTACGCCACCAATCTGCTGCAGATTACGCGAACGGGTGCTGACGCGGTCGCGGGAAGCCCCGACGTCACGGCGGGTATGGCCGGCATCATCGGCTCGCTCCTGAAAACCCGCAGTGACCGGAACTATGGCAAAGATGCGGAGAAGTTGGGGGATCAAGTTAAAGAAGGTCATTCCGTCGGAGTGATCGTGGCGGGGTTTGGCTGGCATTCGGATACTGCGACGACCACAATCGCTAGCACGGCCGTGATCAACGCTACCGGCAGTGTCAAGATCCATGCCGATGTCCTCGATCGGCCCGACGTGACGGCCCAAGGTCTGGCCGCCGTCATGAGTCTGCCGGGCGTGACTCAGACGCCTGGCGAGCGGATTGTGGCCATCGCCGTCGGCTTTGGCGACTTCACCAACAAGTCGAACGCACTGGTTCAAGGGGGAGCGGAAATCAATGCCGGCGGGCTGCTGGACGTCGCGGCCAACACGCTGCTTCCCTACGTCATTCCGTGGCAGGATTTCAATACCGAGGACACGCTCAAAACCAGTGAGCAAGTCGTCAGTCGCCTGCTGCAGCATCTCGGCGATGATAATCTGGGGGCGAATGAATATTTCACGTCTTTCGCCCAGAGTACGGCTGTCGGTAACAAGAAGGGTTATGCGGTCTCGGCGGACATTCTGGGGATGACCAATGGTGCGGTGGCCCGCATCGAATCCGGCGCGAAGATCAACCAGACCGGCGCGATAACGAGTACGCGCGACGTGAGCGTCACGGCCAAAGTGGACGTCATGGCGCTGCACCTGGCCGGCAACTTTCCGCAGATTCTCGATGCCGTATTGGGCTCGGCCGATCGGAAGCAGACGGTCAGCAACAGCGGCACGGCGAGCGGCATTGGCGGCGCGTTCTCGGTGATTATGTACGACAACACGACGCAGGCCATCATCGAGTCTGGTGCTCAGGTGAAGGCCCACGATCTGCGGGTTGATGCCCAAACAGTGGTCAAAACGGTCTCACTGGGAATCTCCGGCGGCAAGGCGGGTGAGACGGCCGTTAATGGCGTCGTCAACGTCGTCAGTATTAACGATACGACACTCGCCCAAATCGGACAGGGGGCCATTGTCTCGGCCACAGGCAAAATCGACGTCACCGCGAATGATAATCCGCTGGTCATCAACCTCGCCGGCGGCGTGAGCATCGGCACGAGCCTTGGGTTCGGTCTGGCGGTCGGCACGAATGTCATCGTCCGGGACACGAAGGCGATCATCGGCAATGCCGACGTGACCATCGGCAACGGCGATGTCGCCCCGAACACCGGTGTGAATGCATCGACAAATACGATCGACCTGGGATATGTCCATGGCTTCAACACCGGCGATGAGGTCGTCTATAGCACTGGTGGTAACGATCCGATCGGCGGTCTGACCGACGGCAACACCTATCGCGTCACGCGGATCAACGCGACCACGATCGGCCTGGCCCGTTCGCTGGTGGAAGCCAACGGCACTGCCCCTCGCTTCGGCGCCGCGGCCGTCACGGCCAACGTCTTGGATCTGGGCTATGCGCACGGCTTCCAGACGGGTGATGCCGTCGTTTATGACAACGGTGGTGGAACCAGCCTGGGCGATTTGGTTCAGCGACGAACATATTACGTCATCCGCGTGGACGCCACTCACGTGAAGTTGGCCGACACGGCCAGCAACGCCGCCAACAGTGTCGCGCACATCCTGGCCACCAACCCCACCGGAACCGGCACTGGCCACAGCCTTCGGATCGCATTGAATCCCACCGCGAACAGTGGTGTGCTGCACAACATCGGCCGGAACTTCACCTCCGCCACGGCCGTCACCAGCGCGTACGACAGTATCGATCTCGGTTACGCTCACGGCTTCCAGAAGGGTCAAGCCGTGGTCTATACCGCGGGGACCGACGGAGCCATCGGCGGTTTGACCAACAACACCGTCTACTACGTGGTGCCCGATTCGAGCAACCCGAACGCCTTCCACCTCGCGGCATCGCAAGCCGACGCGTTGGGACTGACGCCAGACCTGCTCAGCCTGACACCGTCGACGAACGCCGGATCAGTGAGCGGCTTCGGAGTGGTGCTGAATCCCACTTCGGCCGTTAGTGTCACGAATGCAACGATCAATCTCGGCTACAGTCACGGGTTCCAGGACGGTACCGCATTTATCTACAGCAACGGTGGCGGGGGAAGCATCGGCGGCCTCACCAACGGCAATACGTACTACGTCAAGGTCGTGAACGATACCACCATCAAAGTGTCGGCCACCGCTGACGGCGCGACGAACGGAAACTTCATCACCCTCAGCCTGACGGGAACCACCGGTGAGAAGCATAGCTTCCGGATCGCGATCAATCCGCAGGCGGCCGTGACTGGCGGCGATGTGACGACGGCCGAGGTGATTAGCCTGGGCTATACGCACGGATTCACCACAGGTCAGCGGGTGATCTATAGCAACGGCGGTGGTTCGAGCATTGGTGGTCTGGCGAACAAAAACGCCTACTACGTGATTGTTGTCAGCCCGACCTCCATCCGTCTGGCGGATTCGTTGGCCAATGCCCAACGCGGCGTATCAATCGATCTGGACGGCACGCTCGCGACCGGAGCGAAACAGAGCATTGCGGTTCCCTTCCGAGCCCTGCCGATCGTCGACGGCGCCACCAACTCCATTCATCTGGCGAATGCCGGCGGATTTTACAATGGGCAAGAAGTCGTCTACGACAATGGTGGTGGCACCAGCATCGGCGGCCTCACTCAGCTCGGACATTATTTCGTCACGGTGGTGGATACTTCCACCATTCAACTGTCGACCAGCAACAGCAGTGTCGCCGATCGAGCGGCGACGATCGTCACGCTGAATCCTAGTGTGGCGACCGGCACCCAGCATTACTTCTCGGATCCGAAAACCGGTATCGGTTCGTTGAGCTCCGTCGGTAAGACGAGTGTCCACGCCGTGAATGAAGGTCTGATCGTTACGGTCACACTAGCGGCCGCGAAGGTGGGGGATCCGCCCCCCTCCGAGGACGACGACATGGCGGAGGAAGCCGCTGGCGGCCAGAAGCAAGGGAAGGCCGTGTCGGGCAGCGTGTCAATCAATTACATGCACGACACCACCGAAGCGTACATCCGCGGGATTACTCTCACCAACGTCGGCGGCGTGGACTTATGGGCGAAGAACAGCCCGGCGATCATCGCTGTCTCGGGTGCTGCCGCATTGTCCACGAATTCGAGTAACTCGGCCAAGAACGTGGGCGTTGCCGGCGCCGTGACGATCAACATCGTCGACAGCCAGACGCATGCTTTCATCCAGAACTCCACACTCACAAACGTAGGGGCAGTGACGGTCACGGCAGAGGGCTCGGCGGGAATCATTTCAATTGCGGCCGGCCTGGGTGGTTCGTCCCGGGGATCGGGCATCGCGGGTTCCGTCGCTTACAATCAGATCGACAGCGAAACGGCGGCCTATCTCTCTGGCGGTTCGATCACAGCCAGCAGCCTGGCGGTCACGGCTCACGATTCAACCTCGATCATCACGGTGGCCGGCAGCCTGGCTTATGGCGGCAAGCTCGGAATCGGGGCGGGCATCGCCGTCAATTCCATCACAGAAACCGTCGATGCTCATCTGAATGGCATCGGAGTCAACGTCACCGGTGCCGTCACCGTCGATGCGAAGAACAACACGCACATTACGGCAGTCGCTGCCGGGATTGGCGTCGTCGTGGCTACGCCTCCGGCGGACGATCCGACAGCCAAGCCGAAGGGCCTGGCCCTTGCCGTGGGGCTGTCCATCAATTGGATCTCCGCGGACGTGAAAGCGTACATTTCCGATGACGGCTCGCACGTTGTTAATGTGGGTAGCCTCTCGGTGAATGCGGATGACACCGATTCCTGGATTATCACGGTGGCGGGTGGTGTCGCTGTCGGCTTGTCCAAGGGTGAGGAATCAGGTTCCGGCGCCGGGGCGGGGGGAGCGGCATTTGCCTTTAACAAGATCGAAACATCGGTCGCCGCCTACCTCGACCACGTCGTTGTCGTGAGCACAGCGGGCTTGGTTGCAGTGAAGGCCCATTCTAAGAGCCGAATTGAGGCCTATGCGATCGGCGGGGCACTCGCTGGAGCCAAGGGGGGCGGGACAGGGGGAGCGGCCGCCATTGCCGGTGCTGGGGCCTTCACGTTCAACGATATCCGCAAGGATGTCACGGCTTCGATCCGCAACCAAAGTGCGGTGAGCACGACGGGGACCTACGGTGTAACCGTCTCCGCCATTGATGAATCCAAGATCGTGGCAGTCGCCGGTTCAATCGCGATTGCAGTCGGTTTGGGTGGCAGCGGCGGCACCGGAGTCGGGGTTTCGGTGGGCGCCTCGGTGGCCATCAACAGTATCAAGGACAAGACTTCCGGAGTCGGAGTCCAGGCCACGATCTCTCGCTCGACCGTTGCCGCTGGGGGTGATCTGCGCGTGATCGCGACGTCCACGCCCACGATCACCGTCACGGCTGTCGCCGGAACCGTGGGAGTCGCCACATCCGGCAAGACTTCGGCCGCGGCCGTATCAGGAGCCGGGGCAGGCGCAGACAATGTGGTCGACATCACGGTCCTCGCGGCCATTACGGACACGCCCCCCAAGGGTCTGGTATCCGATCCAGCCCCCGTCCGTTCTCAGACCGGCAGCGTGCTGGTCACCGCGACCGACACGTCGACAGTCAAGGCCGTTGCAGTCGGTGCCAGCATCGCATTTGCGGCAGGAGAAAAGAACGCGGGAGGCGTGGCCATCGGCATCTCGATCGCTCACAACACCATCGACAACGACGTCACGGCTGCACTACGCAACGCTGATGTGGGGGCGGCGCAAGTCGTCGGTGTGGTGGCCACCAGTACGAGCATCGTCACCGCGACCGCTGTAGCGGCCTCAGTCTCATTCGCCAACGCCGATAACGCCGTGGCCATCAGCGGTGGCGGAGCCGAATCCACCAATGTGATTCTCTCGAAGACCAACGCCCTCATCCAGAACAGCTTCATCGTCTCGAGTGGCAACGTGAACGTGACCGCCACGAACTCTTCGGACATCGACGCCACCATTGTGTCGGCGGCGCTGGCCTTGGGATTCGGGAAGAAGCTCGGTGTTGGTGTGGCAATCGGCGCTGCGGTGGCCACCAACCTGATCGGCTTTAAAGCCGGGGACGATACGCCGACGCCGGCCGAAGTGCAGGCCTACGTCCGGAATTCGACCATCCAGGCACAAGGCAATCTCACCGTCACCGCCAACGCGGATCACGAGACGATCGACGCGACCGTCGTGGCAGCCTCAGCAGCCATCGCCGCGAGCCGCGACCTGGGGATTGCAGCCGCTGGATCGGGTGCCGATGTCAAGAATAAGATCGCAACGTCGATCAAGGCCTTCGTCGATTATGTTCCCAGTCTGCAGGTGGCGGGTGGATCCGTCGGAACTTTCGAAGCGGTAAACGGAACGATTCGCGCACAAGATGTGTCGATCACGGCCAGCGACACTTCCGAGATTACGGCGGTAGCTGTCGGCGCGTCGTTAGCCGGTTCTTACGGTGACAAGGGAGCCGTGTCCATCGCGATTGGCGTTTCATTGGCCCATAACGAAGTCCGCAACCAGGTCGAGGCCTACGTTAAGAACGCGAACAAAAACACCGCGATTGCTACGGACTACGGAATTTCGTTCGGTGGTAATTTTAAGGTGCAGGCGACCGAGGACGCCACGATCACCGCGACCGCGGTTGCGGCGTCTCTGGGGGCCGCATTTAGTAAGGACGGCGCCCTAGCGCTGAGCGGAGCAGGGGCGGAATCCACCAACGTCATCCTCACGAATACCAACGCTTCGATTCAGAACAGCCGGATCGTGGGCACAGGGACGGGCGATGCCACTTTCCTGGCAACCAACGACTCGCACATCACCGCCACTATCGTAGGTGCGGCCTTGGCTGTTGGGGTTGGTAAGGAAGGGGGCGTGGGGGTCTCGATCGGCGCGGCGCTGGCGAGAAACTACATCGGCTGGGATCCCGCTGCAGGTGCTTCGCAGCCCCCCGCGGGCCAGACACAGGCCTACGTTTCCAATTCCAGCATCATTGTCGGCGGCGCGTTTTCCGCCACGGCCAGGGCCTCGGAAATCATTAACGCCACCGTCGTCGCGGCTTCGGCGGCGGTCGCAGGGGGCAAAGTCGGAGTTGCCTTGAGCGGTTCGGGTGCCGACTCGGTCAACGAAGTCGCTTCCTCGGTGCGGGCTTACATTGACGGTGATAATTCCGGAGGCATCCACGCGACTGCGATCACGGTGTCCGCCGACGATACTTCTAAAATCACGGCAGTCACCGTCGGAGCCTCACTGGCGGCCTCGTTTGCGCCCGATCTGGGAGTTGCTCTGGCGATCGGAGTCTCGCTGTCGGAAAACGTCATCCGCAGCCAGGTCGAAGCCAATATCCTGAATGCGCACGATGTCGTCAGTACGGGCACCATCACGGTGGCCGCCACAGATCATACCTCGATCCATTCAGTCGCCGTCGCGGCTTCTCTCGCGGTTGGTTTATCTGGAAAAGCCGGAATTGCGATCGCCGGTGCCGGAGCCGAATCCACCAATGTGATCAATACCCGGATCAATGCCCGGGTCGAAAACAGTGCTTTGACAGCCAGCGGCGCGGTATCGATCACTGCGGGCTCAAGTTCGTCCGCGGCACCGACGGCTCTGACGCCTGTCGGCAATTTCACCGCCGGCCTGGATGATGCGGCCGCTACGGACTTGCTGGAAGAAGACAAAACCGTCGCCGGCGTGGTCTATAAGGCGGGTACGCCAGACCCGACGGATGTCGCCAACGACAACGCATTTAAGACGACGCTCCAGTCGGCGCTGGCCGCTGCAGGCGTCAATTTATCCACAAATGTCGATGATCTGGCTGTCACGGTCCGGAAGGTCGACACGGGTGCGGATCTGATCGACCCGGATGATGACACCGGGATCGAGTGGTCGGTGACCGACCGCAAGTCGGGAATCTCTGTGATCATTGCCAAAGATGCAAACGGCAATTTCACCGTCTTCGAGACGCAGATCTCGGCCACAGTCGTCGGTGCGGCGGTGGCGGTGGGCGGCGGCGGGCAAGTAGGTGCCGGGGTAGCAATCGGGGCATCTGTCGCCCGGAACCTGATCGGTTCCAAGCAAGATGACACGGGCGGGATGCGGCATTCCGCGATCATCTCCAACGACGATCCGTCCGAAATTCGGGCGCGGATTCTGAATTCGAGCATCAACACCACGGGTGGCAATCTGACCCTGAGTGCAACTGCTCAGCAATCGATTGACGCGTTCGTCGGCGCCTTCTCGGCAGCCGTAGGGGGCTCTGGAGGAGTCGGACTGGCCGGCAGTGGTGCGGGCGCCAGAGCGACGAACGCCGTTTCGATCAACGTTGCCGCGTTCATTGACGGGAATGGGACCGCCGGCATCCACGCTCGCGGCATTGTGGTCGAGGCCATTGATACGTCGTCTATCTCTGCTGTTACGGGTGCGGCCACGCTGGCCGTCTCGTTCGGGGGAACCGCCGCCGTTTCGATCGCGGTCGGCGTTGCCATCTCTGAAAACGTGATTCAGAACAAAGTCGAAGCCTATATCACCCATGCGGATCAGCTGACGACAACCGGAACGGGCTCGATCCGAGTGTTAGCGTCCGAGTCCGCCACGATTGATTCCACGACGTTTTCCGCCGCAGTGGCCATCGCCGTTTCCCAATTCAGCTTCGGTGCGGCTGTGGGTTACCTCTCAGCCACCAACACGCTGTCAAACTCAGTTACCGCCTATATCTCGGACAGCGCCGCGATCACGTCTGCGGCAGGCGTGACGGTCTCGGCACGCGACATCGGGGTGATTTCAGCGGACACCTTCTCTCTGGCAATCGCTGGTGGCGTAGTGGGAGTCGGCGTGGCGGCTGGCTCGGCGGTCAATACGATCGACGATGACGTGTCGGCCTCAATCAAGAACTCGACAATTAATGCGTTGGTCGGCGATATCGCCGTCACGGCGACATCGACACCGACCATTACGACCACTTCCACAACGGTGGCAGTCGCAATCGCAATCGGCGCGGGTGCGGCCATCTTCGATGCAACCACCAAGGTCCGTGGGAAGACCGAGGCCTATCTGCTCAATTCCCGGTTGACGGCACTCGCCCATGCCATCAACGTCAGAGCCACTTCCACAGAATCTCTCAGCCCCCTCGTCCGCGGGGGAGCGGGTGGCCTGGTCGCGGTCGGGGTCATGTTGTCCGACGCCACCGTGGAAGGTTCGACTTTGGCGCACCTCGACGGTGCCACGACGATCTCGGCAAATAACGTCTCGATCACGGCCACCGATACCAGTACAGCCACGCCCGTGACGAATGTCGGCAGCGTGGGCGGCGTCGGAGTTTCCTACGCGAAAACTACCGCCACGCTCAAGCGGGAGACCCTGGCGACCATTCCAGCGGGGACGCGAATCACCCTGGCATCCGGGTCGCTGACGGTCCACGCCGAGTCCTCTGCCACGGCCTACACCAGCAGCCGCTCCGACGGGGGGGGCGTGGTCGCGATCAGTATTCTCGATATCGATTCGAAGGTGGCCAGCGTCACCCGGGCCACGATTGCCAGTGGCGCCGAGATCGTGGTTCCGTCCACCAATACCACCGGCAACGTCACGGTCTCCGCGACGTCGCAAAACCTGGCAGTCGCGAATACGGTGAATTACGGCGGTGGCGGAGTCAACGTCCAGGACAGCACTCCGACCGCCACTGTGGAGAGCACGACAGAAGCCCTGATGTTCGGCAATCTGAAGGGACCAGACGGCGCTGCGTCCGGTGCTTCCAGTCTCGAAGTGCGAGCGACGGCCAATGATCGATCAATCGCGGGATCCAATACTCGCGGTGGAGGCCTCGTTCAGGTCGGAATTGCGAATGTCAAAGCCAATACAAATCCCACGGTGAGGGCTCAGATCGGTGGCACGATCGAGGTCAAGAACGACATCACCGTGCAGGCCGACTCGCGAACCGACGCGGATACGACCAACGATAGCGCTGGGGGCGGAGCAGTCGCGGTCACCGACCTGCACACGACAGTGACTCTGACCCCGACAGTGTCCGCCAGTGTCGCGACAGGAGCCAGACTGACTGCCGGCCAGGACATCACGATCAGCGCAGTTCATGGCCTGACGGCTCCGACGAGTGCCCCGGTGCTCGACGTGAACCAAACGCCGCCCGCCTCGGATGGAATCGCCAAAGCCGCTGCCAGCGGGGCTTCCGGGGGCATCGTGCAGGTTTCGTCGGTGACGGCGACTGTGAATGCGACGCCTAATGTCAGCACCACAATCAACGATGGTGCGAAGCTGACCGCGGTTCGAAATATCGACATCGAATCGGCGGCTATTGCCAAAGTCTCGGCCGTTGCTGAAGGGGACGGCGGTGGAGTGGTGTCGGTCGGAGTGTCGAACTCGAACGTGACGGTCAAGCCGGAAAGCGCCGTCAAAATCAATGCCAACGCTGTCATCAATGCCACGGGGAACGACTCAGGTATAACCGGCAGCATCACGGTCTTGTCGACGACATCCACCGATGCGTATGCCAAGGGCCGTGGGGTCAGCGGTGGGGTTGTTGCTGTGGCCGCCGCGACGGTGACGATGAACCTCTCTCATGCTTCGACAATCGCAGTGGGAGATTCCGCCACGCTGCAGACCAAGGGCAGCCTGTTTGTCGAGTCCCGCAGTGATACGACGGCCACCACCGATTCCTCGGTCACGGCCGGCGGCGGTGTGGCCGTGTCCACGAACACGACGACGCTCAACCTGGGTGTGGCCGGCGTCCCAGCGACGACATCCACCGCCATCGGGACGAATGCTCTGCTCAACGGCGGGGCGGTCACCATTGGGGCTCTGGTGACAAAGCTCAATCTGAACGACACCGCCGACGAAGAAGCGGATGGGCTGGGGTCGGGGGCGACGGCCAAAGCTTTGATGACGATTTACGACACGACCGAAGTCAGTCTGGCCGCCAATTCGGCCGTGACGGGCGACACGGTGACCATCAACTCCAATCATGAGCAAGTCAAACTGACTTCCACGGCGACCGCCACGGCCTACGCGCTGGTTGGGATTCCGAGCGCCGAGGCGAAAGTTGACTACAACAGCACGGCGCGGGTCTTCAGCGCTGCGGGGGCTCAAGTCTCGGCACGCGTGGTGAGCGTCAATACGACGCAGCAAGTCCAGACGTACGAAAAAACCGCAACGGAGTACGCCTGGCAGAACGGCAGCGGCGGCAGCACCGGCACGAAATCGGGTTCCAATAACTCGACTCGCGTCATTGACTGGAACGGAAATGTGGTCCTCTTGTCGGGTCCCGATCCCGAACTCGTGATTGATAGCAATGGCTTGATCGTCAAGGCGGTCGGTGTCACGGTCGGCGGCAAGGTCCAAGGACAGACCGTCACGGATACGACCATTTCGGTCGATCCGATCATTAACAACACCAGCTATTACACCGGTGCGATCACCAGCACCACCGGTGCCGGCACGTCGCCCATTGTCATCAGCACGGCCAACACGACCGGCTTGACCAACGGTCGGGTCGTGACCATTACCGGCGCAAGCGATCCCAACGCCAACGGCACGTTCGTGATCGGGAACGTCATCGCGAACACCTCGTTCACGCTGCTCGGAACGACTGGTGCCGGCGTCTCAGCCGCGGGTGGTACCTGGGTCACCGGAGGCGCCGTCACCTTCACCGCCGACACCCTGACGGGATCAGGCGGGAAGATCAGCGCGGCCACGGCATTCCGTTCCGTCAACATTACCAACTCGCTGAATCGGCCTCTGGTTCTCAACGGCATTAACGTGGTAACGCCCAGTGCGTCGCCCACGATCTTCCTCAACGCTGCCAGCTGGCAAGGGTTCACATACACGGTCGGCAATGACATTTCGCCCACGGATATCAAGATTGATAACGAAGGGGCCAACTCGGACATTCGGCTCAACGCCCCGAGCCTCTTGCCGGGAACGACTCAAGGGTTCGCGATCTACAACCCGATCGGAACAACGAAAATCATCGCGGCACATGGCAGCGTTGTGAACGCCGCCGGAACTCTTCAGGTCCCGGTCATTTGGACTCGGACCCTGGATGTGCAAGCAGCGGGCGCCGTGGGTGCCAGTACCAGTCGGTTGAATGTGCACCTCGTTCGATCGTTCGGTCAAACCGATCTGAATATCCAGGCCGGCGCGGATATCTTCCTGGATCTCGAAGGCCGGTCCCGTACGACCGGGGTGAGCAATCCCGTGTTCCAGGGGGGCACGATTCAAACCTCTGGTTCAACCAGTCAGATCGATCTGTTGTTGCAGTCGGTTTTGCAAGAAGTCCCGTCATCGACGACATCGGGCATGCTCAATGTGCAGCGTTACGTCAACGGTGTCCTGATGGCGTTCCAGAGTGGAGCACTCGCACTCCCCACTTACACGGCATCTGCGGTCGAAGGGACATATCAATTCGAACAGATCAGTGCCGGGGCCGTCAGTGGAAATATCACGATCACGGCCGCCCACCCGCTGGCGAGCGACCCTCGGGTCAATTTCACGTCCGGTACGGACATGGGCACGACCGGTGAGCTGATCGCCGCGACCAGTGGCAACTTGTCGCTAACCGAGCGGAGCGGTGATTTCCGAATTCGCAATGTGTCGTCATCGGCCGGCAACGTGTTTCTCGCCGCCATCGGAACCGCAGGCTCGATTTACGAAGTCAACAACGAACTGCCAGCCAACGCGGACTATGGAACGACTCCGTGGGTCACCGGCAATAGCGTGACGCTGAGCTCCCGCGATGGCGGGATTGGCTCTGCGGTCGATTTCCTCGAAATCAACTCGTCGAACCAAGCTGTGGGTGCAGTCATCGCACTCGCCAAGAACGGCGTCTACCTTACGGAGACAACTGGGGACCTGAATGTCGACCAAGTGCTCTCACGCATCTCCGATGTCGTCTTGATCGCACAACAAGGTTCGATTCTGGAAGCAGGTTCCGACGCCCAGGCTGATATTCAAGGACAAAACATCGATCTGATCGCCACCACTGCAGGCAGCAAAATCGGTGACGCCAATAACCCAATTGAAATCCTCGGCGGTGGCACGGGCCAACGTCCGAATGACGGGTTCGAGATCGAACAGTTTGCCCCGGGGACCGGACGCCTGGTGGCCGAGGCCAATGCTGGCGTCTATCTCACCCAGACCAGTGGTGCCGTCAATGTGTTGAGCGTTCAGACGCCGACGGGCGACGTGGTCCTGACCGTGCACGATTCGGTGCTCGCGGGCGAAGATTTGATTCTGCTAGCTTCCGGTGGCCAGACATTCCTGGGAGCGGTCCTGGGAACTCCGGCGCTGACCTCGGGACGGATTCTGGCGGCAACCGGTAGCATTACCGCTGCCGCCGGTGACGACTTCACTCTGCCGACCGGAACCTCGATCCAAGGGGGCACCGCAACGGGCAAGAAGGTCACGCTTCGCGGTGGGCAGATGAGTGATGCGGCCAGTGATCCGGATCCGATGGGCTCCATCCTGACGATTGCCGGAAACATCGTGGCGAATGCCGTCGAGATTTATGGTGGCAGCAACCTGGACTACTTCGATCTCATCAATCCGGCTGGAATCAATGCCCCAACCACATTGACGGGAAATGCCGGTGATGACCGCTTCTTCATTCAGGCCGTCCCTGTGGCCATGACCACTAATGGCGGTACTGGCGCCAACCGCTATTACATTTCCAGCAATGCGGCTCGTTCGTTGTTCGTCACCAACGGCGTGTTCGACGACACCGGCGACGGCCTGGCCTTCCCGTTCTCCGATTCGCGATTGTCATCGGGGACACTCACGACGGTTACTGCAGCGCTGACGATCAACACGGGGAGCGGCGGCAACGGCGGAGCCCAGGACGCGATTTTCCTGAGTGCCGCTGGCAGCACGACGGCATTGACCAATGGCCTCGTGACGACCGGTCAGATCACGGGCCTCGGTAACTCCGGCAGCATCAATTACACGACGACCACTGACGGCGGCACCAGTCTGCTGTTGAAACTGGGAACACAGAACGATCAAGTTCGAGTCACAGGGGCGAGTGCCAATACTCAAGTGTTCGTGTTTGGTGGTGACGGCAATGACACGATCAATGTCGGCAACGCGGGCGATCCGCTCAGTGCTATCAGCGGGATCGTGGCCTTCTTCGGCGAAGGTGGTTCCAGCGACACTCTGAACGTTTACGGGATCGCCACACCACCGGCACCAGGCAACGCCAACCCCAATCAATTGACGGCGATTGCCGTGACGGGGTTGGGCTCGGGAACTAACAAGCTGGTCGCGACGCACAACGATCTGTTCGGTGCGGGTTACACCATCAAGGACGTTCAGAATATTGCATCCTTGTTAGAAGCGGCCCAACTGACGCCAACCACCATGGCGATTCTTGCCGGCCAGTTGCAGGGGCCGTTGCGGAATATCGACGCCTACCTCTCGAACAGCTTGTCCGCTGCCACCCGGAACGCCCTCTTCGGCTATCAAACTGGCGACGAGGTCGTGTACCGGGTCAACACGCCGGGGACCACGCCGATTGCCGGCTTGACCGACGATACCGTTTATTACGTCAGTGCCGTTGATGCGACAACGGTGTTCCTCGTGACGAACCTGAACGACACCAGTAGTCCTGTTGCCGTGCTCTTGTCCTTGATTGGGGAGACGAAGCCGGTCACTCTGGCTCAGACCGACGCCGCCAAGCGGGTCGTCATCAATGTGTCACTGACCGACTCCTTCGCGGGCAACGAAACGATCGCCGGCAATCAGATCGTCTTCTCCGGCAAGCACAACCTGACCACCGGGCAAGCGGTCGTCTACCACATCGGCACCGGCAACGCCCCCATCGGCGGACTGACGGAAGGCGAGGTGTACTATGTGATCAAGATCAATGACACGACCATTCAACTGGCGTCGTCTGCAGCCAATTCCCAAAGCCTCACTCCCGTCGCGTTGACGTCTCCGAGCGCCGGCACGGCCGATACGCTGGTGCTGCAGGGCACCGCTCTCTTCAATGCGCATTCCTCAATCTCCAACAACCAGATCACGTTCTCGGCCAATCACAATCTGAGTACCGGCCAAGCGGTCGTCTATCACGCCGGAAATGTCAGTAGCACTGGCAGTGTGACTAACGTCGGCGGCCTGGTGGACGGCGAGGTTTACTATGTCATCAATGTCAATCCGTCGACGATCAAGCTGGCCTCGTCGCTCGCCAATGCCCAGAGCGGCACATTCATCAATACGCTGACACCCATCGCAGATGCGACAACGAACTTCGATTCGTTGACGACCGCCCGGTCGTTTGCTCAGTCGGACATCACCGCGAATAAGCTCGTCTTCACCAGCAACCCGGGCCTCGTCGAAGGGCAGGCGGTGGTCTACCACCAAGGGAGCGGCAACGCATCAGTGGGGCTGACGGAAGGCGAGGTTTACTACGTCAATCTGGTGGCTGGCCAACCCACCGCCATCCGGCTGACTGCGACCCCTGGCGGGATCGCGATCGTTCTGAACGCAGGCGTTGGTACCGGTGTGGATACGCTGACACCCGCGGCGTCGTTCGATCCGTCATCGTTGCACGTCAACAACGATCAGATCACTTTCACGAACAATCACAACCTGCTCGATGGACAACGCGTGGTCTATCGCCTGGGCGACGGCAACGCGCCCATCGGCCACCTGACGGCAGGCCAGCCTTACTACGTAATCAGAGTCGATGCCACGACCATCAAGTTGGCCCAGACCCCAGGTGGCGCTGCGATTCATCTGGATACTCAATCGACGGCCGCACTGCTGCCAGTGGTCACGACGCCGTTGTCGACCTTGTTGGCACAAGATCTGAATGCCCTCATTTCCGGGCCGTCGATTTATGATGCTCAGCGGTTTTCCGGTGTCGCTCTGCGGCCGATTACCAGCCAGCTTCTCGCGCAGTATCCGGAAGGCAATCCGGTCCTCAATCGCTTGCTGCTGGAAGATGCTTATTCGCAAGCCTTGCCCCGGATCGCGAATTTGACTCCGGACCTTCCTGGCTCTATTTACTACGCTCAGCGATTCGTCAATCGCGATGGTGCAGAGACGATTCTCAGCACGGTGGAGAACGTAAATATCCACCTTTCCGGAACTGACAACGCCTTCCAGGTGGACAGCACCTTCGGCGGAAATACTTCCATCGATGGCGGCACGAACACGACGATCACGCTCGGCAGTTCGGTCAGCGGCCTGCATCCGGCCACGCCGAAGCGGGTGGCGTTCCTCGCCGGGAACATTTCTGTGACCGCCGCCAACATCGTGCTGGATGATTCCGGCAACGACCAGCGGACGATCGGCACCTTCGAGGGGAGTCAGGTCACGGGCCTGGGCATGCCGGGGACAGTCACGTTCTCGGGCATTACCTCCACCACGATCAAACTGGGGGCCAACGACGACACATTCTATATCCCCGCCACTTCCGTCTCGCAGTCAGTCCGAATCGAGACTGGTGGCGGTTACGATACGATCTACGTCGGCACGCGTCGTGGTTCTGAAAGCACGGGGAGTCTCGCTGGATTGCAAGGCAGTCTGGAGATTGACGGTGGGGAGCTGCTGACCGGAATCAACACGCTGTTCTTGAACGACCACGACACAACGACGGCTCAAGCGTATGTCGTGACGAATGATTACGATTGGAACAGCAACACCAACAATTCCAGCACGATCGACACGACGACTATCACCCGCGGCGGTCAGGTGGTTGTGCGCTATTCGCATGTGGAAACGGTGGCTCTGACTGGTGGTCAGGGTGGTAACGCGGTCGATATTCAGCAGACGCATCGTGAGCAAAGCACGGACGGCAGTTCAAGCTCGACCTTTACGGTGAATACTGGCTCGGGCAGTGATGTCATCACCCTGGGGGCCCCGGTGGGGACCACTGGCCTGTTCTCCATGGATGGCTTCCAACAGGATGTCGTCGCGCCGATCTTCACCGGGCTGAACCCCAGTCGCCGGGGAATTCCCGTCCTGATCAACAGCCAGGGAGGCAATGATTCGGTCGCGATCCGCGACATGGGCAGCATCACTCCGGCGAGTCTCGCATTGACGCAGACACGGTTCCGCGACTTGTTCCCGGAAGCTCCCGATGCCGTGTTTGATTCGGTGGACGTGTTCGCCGCGGTCTTCGGCGAAAACCCGTTGAGCCGGCCGTTCACGACCGTGGCGTTGGCCTACGACGCACAACGGCCGATCAATATCAGCATTCGCGAATCGCTACTGCAAGCACAACGTGTCACGGGCCAGAACTTGCAGCTTGAGGTCTCCCTGGGCAACGGGGGAAGTCAAGGCAATGTGGTCCAGCTGACGAGCGCCGCGTATGAATCCGACATTGTCATTCATGCGGGGGACGGCAACGACACGTTCAACGTCGAGAACGGCGTGCGGATGACGAACGGCCACACGCTGGTCCTCAACGGCAACGGCGGCGATGACACCACCTATGTCGACTTCAACGGCGTCTCGATCATCGATCGCGGCAATCTGGGGCAGACCGTCACCAACGTGAGCTACTCACGGGACGATGCCGATTCGGGGATCGCCGGACGTACTCCGCTCGTCCCGGGAACGTACTTCGTCGAAACGCGCTGGAGCGGCTCGGAGTGGCAGTTCCGGGTTGTTGACATCAATGGCTTCCCGATCGCTGTTGCGGATCTGGCTGATGTGAACGGGAACGGGTTGCTGGCCAACTGGCAGAACATTAGCCAACTACCGATCGTCGTTCAGCCTGATGCGAACCACCCTCTGGTTTCTCGCTTCAACTCACACCGTGGATTCGTGATTGACTTCAGCGGTCAATACCTGGCCACCGGCCCCACGATCAATGGAGCCGTCAGGCTGGAATTGTTTGCGGATTCCGCCGGAGATGTCGATGGGCTCTCGCTGGCCAAGAATGGCGTTCTCGGGCAGACCGTCACCAACGTGACGTTCTTGGCGGCCGATGTGAATCCGGCACAGCGTTTAACTCCCGGCACGTATTACGTGGAAACGCGGTTAAGCGGCACGGACTGGCAGTTCCGCGTCGTCAACGGCGCGTCGGGCAACCCGGCCGCGCTGGTGAATCTGGACGATCAAACCGGTTCGACTTTCACCACTGACTGGCAGAACATTCGGAAGGTGACCGCCGAAACCGACGGGCGCCGCGTGTTTCATACAGGGACTGGACTCGTCCTCGAGTTCGGTGCCGAGTACCAGACGGGCTCCCAGAACAATGGCACTGGAACGCAGCTCCTGCTGGGTGTTCCGACCGGTCAACTCGCATTGACCTTCAATGCGGGAACTCAATCCACGACAGGTGTAGGCGACACCCTGCGAATTGCTGGGGATGGACACGCCACGGGAGCTGTCTACCAACCCAGCAGCACCGTACCCGGCGGTGGTACGGTGACGATCTCCGGCAATCAGTTCACGTTCAGCGGAGTCGAACCGCTCGTCGTGCACGGTCTGCCCGACTTCAAGATGCTGACACCGAACCTGGCCGCGGCCCTGATCATCGATAGTGCGGAGCTGGCCGATTCCACCCGGCAGCAGTTGCAATTGCACACATTGACTGTGGAAGGCCAGGTGACGTGGACACAGACCAAGCAGTTCATCCTGGAGAGTCCCGCGTTCGACCCGCGTCAGGTTGGCCGAGCCATTGCCGTCAGTGACGACGGCCTGACAATGATCGTGGGAGCCAAAGCCACGTCCGGCGGAGCGACCACCGGGAATCTGTCCGATGGCATGGTGCTCGTCTATCAGTGGAATGGTACCGCGTGGGTCGAGCAGGCCCGGTTAGAGCCCAACGACGCCCGTCTGGGGCTGAACTTCGGCGTTGATTTCGGGGCGTCCGTGGCCATTGATGGCAACCGGTTGATCGTAGGGGCGCCGGGAGACGCGCCCGCCGACGCACCTTCCGTGTCGTTCGACCCGCTGACGCTGATTCCCTCCGACAACCGGATCGTTTTTGCGAACGCTCACGGTCTGACCGAAGGCCAAGCGGTCGCCTACCACAAGGGGGCCGGCAACAGCGCGATCGGGTTGATCGATGGACAAATCTATTTCGTCAAACTGGTGGCCGGCAATCCGAACGCCATCCGGTTGGCGTCGACCCCAGGCGGAGCGACCATCTCTCTCAATTTGCCGGTCACTCCGGGGAGCGGTGCGGCGGATTCGCTGACACTGGCCAACTACGGCGCGGCCTATGTCTTTGAACGCAGCGGCCCGAATGCCCCTTGGATTCAAACTCAGAAACTGTTGGCCAATGATTCTGCCGCGAACCGTTATTTCGGGACGTCGGTCGCCATCCGTGGGGGTGAGGTTCTGGTCGGAGCGCCTGGAGCAGCTGGAGCAAACACGTCGGAAGCCGCGTACTTCTACAACCTGAACAATGGAAACTGGCAACAACAATCGCGGCAAACGGGGACTGGTGATTTCGGCCGTACGGTCTCGCTCACTAGTACATTTGCGGTGATTGGATCGCCAGGGTCTGACCTGGCCACGGTCTATCACGTTTCGTCGACATCGGTGACGCTCTGGACCACGCTGACGGCGTCGGCTCCACAGTCTGGCGAACAGTTCGGTGCGGCGATCGCAGCGACTTCCCAACTTCGCACAGATACTGTGAACGGAAGCCCGGTCACATCTCAAATCAACCGCATCGTAATCGGCGCGCCTCTCTGGAATGGACCGGGGACTTACACGGGAGACACCACCCACGCACAGCAGGGGCGAGTCTTCGTCTATGATCTGTTCGGTACCAATTGGGTTTCTGTGGCCCGTCTGACGGCTGAAGGTGGGTTGCCACAGGCCGAAGCGGCTACGGAATCCAGGACCGGGGATCACTTCGGTGCGGCGGTCGCTCTTGATAGCCAATATGTCGTTGTGGGTGCGCCAAATCACCAGTCGGGCTCCAGCCTCCAAGTCGGGGCAGCCTACATCTTCTACGAACTGCGTGATGGTTCGGCCGGCCCCAATAGCTCCAGCTGGACGCGCTCGACTGGCGGAGCGGTCACCTCCACGGGAGGCCCCGGCTCTGGTCGCCTGCAGGCGACGAACCCCGCGGCCAACGACCACTTCGGCCAAGCGGTGGCGATCTGGCACGATCCGATTACGGGCGCCGGTCGCACGATGATTGGCATTCCCAATCTCGATGAGACGGCAGGCACATCACGGCAAGACCTCGGTGGCGTCCGCACCTTTACCACGGCCGGAGTGGTCCCCAATCCGACGTTGTACCCGCTCTACGCGGAGACGATTGCTCTCCCCAACTCCAGCTCGATGACGCTCTACGATGCCGCGTCGCGAACCTTGTTCGTCTCGGACAAAACGACCGGCTCGATTTTGACGTACATCAACGAAGGCCTCTACTGGCGGCCTTCAAACACCCTCACGGGGTGGACGTCCGGGAGGACGGCGGGCTTCGGCATCGATATGGATCTCGATGCCGTGAGTGGCCGGCTGGTCGTCGGGACAGAAGCGAATTATGTCTACATCTTCCAGCGCCAGGCAAATGGTACCTGGAGCATCGGATGGGCCATCAGCGACATCGGCACAGCCGGCACGGCGATGGGGGGCTCATTCGGTGCGTCCGTCGCTATTGAAGGAAATCGGCTGGTCATCGGAGCCCCAACCGCAACGGTGAAGTATTACTCGACGGCTGCTGGAGGTGTCAGCGGTTACGTGCTCGATTTGGGTCTCGGAGCGGCGACGACGACCTCCTCGTCGTCGACTACCCAACCGAGCGGTGTAACGACCTCCGTGGGCGCGGCTCACTACTACACCTTTAACTCTGGCACCAGCTCCTGGGGCTACGACCGATTGCTGATGCCCGATGATCCGAACCTCCCCACGACGACCTCGTACTACGATCCCGGTATTCCAGCGTCGGCGGGTGTAGGTTATGTCGGGTTCAAAGTTAACGATTCGGATGCTCAGTTCTCCTACTTCTCGAAAGTAGGCTCGTACGATCTTGGGCGCTACAAAGATACGTATGGCAGGAACTTAGAGAACAACACTGTTCAGATGAGTATAGGACCTCGCACCCAAGTCGTTGTGAAAGACTCCAGGGTGTTTGACCCGTTTGGCAACACGACTTTCTACAACGACAGTTACACCGAGTACCGTACGATTTACTTCCGCTCGACTGATAGCGGAAGCAACCTGGGCGATCTGAGCGACTATCGCAACGAGATTAATGACATTACTTCGAGTGTCTACGATCCGACATCCATTCCTCCAACATCGACCTATTATGCATTCTCGATGGCGGGAGCGCGGTGGGGCTCAAGCGTCGACATTGTCGGCAGCACAGTGATCGTGGGAGCCGCAGGCAGATCTCGCACAGCCGTGTACGACGTCAGTCAATCCAGTTCTCAAGCGGATTACACCGCTTGGAATGTCTCGATTCCCGGCCTGGCGTCAAGCGTTCCCATCGCCCGCGCTAATCCGGCGATCTTTAACCCCACGGGAAGTTTTACGGGGGGCTTTGGATCGGATGTCACCGCGATCGATGGACGCTTCTACTCCGGAGCGCCGGGTACCAATACCGTTTACTCCTATACGGGGTACGGGGCTTATTGGAGCAACGTCAGCAACTTCACCGTTCCGTCTGGACAACCTTCCGGCGGTTTCGGCGGCGCTCACACCATTGGCCAGACGGGTAACCGCGTCCTGATCGGCGCCCCCGGCGCATCTTCCGGAGCGGGGGTCGCTTACCTCTACGACAAAACGGGCAACTATCAGGGAATCAAGTTCTCTCCCTACAAGTTCCAGAGCTCGACGAATTCCACGGTGATTGATACGTCCGCGGTCGGATTTGGCACCGCGCCGTCGATCGTCAGTGATGGCTTGTATCTGATCGGAAATAACTCGAGCATCGCGAGCAATCGCTTCTTGTACAACTTCCGTCAGCGAGGACCGGCTTGGACGTCGGACGAGGGCCTGTTGAGCTCTCCCGCTCCTGTTCAACAGGCGGAAATGGGCAGCAGTGTCGCCATCTCTGGCACGACGGCCATTATGGGTGCCCCCGACTATGGGAACCACGGCGCCGTCTTCATTTACAAGCAAGTCCCGAGTTCCGATCCCACTGCGGATCCCGTCTGGGAACTGGAGGCCCAGATCGACTCGCCGGGTTTCCAGACTGGTGATGACTTCGGTGCCAGTGTCGCGATCAACGGGGACACGCTGATCGTCGGCGCGCCGGGTCGAAATAATGGAGCTGGCGGTGCGTACGTGTTCCATCGGCTGAACGGTCAGTGGACCTTGCAGAACGATCTGAGCGGTAACGTGGCCGGCGAGCGTCGCGGCACATCGGTCGATATCGGCGAGGAGTACGCGGCGGCGGGTGCGCCGGGTGGCGCGGCTCCTGCCGTTTACCTGTATCGCAAGCTGGGTGGGGTCTGGTCCGCGGACGCGAAAGTGTCGTCACCGCAATCGGGCAATGCCTTCGGGACCGCAGTCCATCTGGAATCGAACGCACTATTCGTTGGAGCGCCGGGTACCAGTACGGGTCCGGGAGCCGTGTTAATCTACAGTCTCGCGGCACATCCGCAAAACGTCGTATCGAACGTATCACCCTCCACGCCGACAACCCTGACGGCCACGAATGGTGCGAATGGAGATCAGTTCGGCTATTCACTCGACGGGAGTGGCAACTACCTGGTGATCGGCGCCCCTGGTGCGGCCTCCAACACCGGTGCGGCGTACGTGTTTGAACGGGCATCCGAAGCGGCGCCGTGGGTCCAGACACGTCTGGATTACTCTGCAGGCGCAGTCAGCGGAGACCGTTTCGGATCTTCTGTCGCCATTGATGGCGTGCAAATCATCGTCGGCGCCCCCGGCCGGACGCAGACAACAGGGACAGACGGGAAACAGTATTCTGTCGGCGAAGCCTTCAGCTATGGCCTGAAGAACAACGGCATCTGGACTCTGGAAACGCCCGCAGACAAGCCCGGAACTCACGTTCTCAGCGGGGCCGCCGCCACCGCCGGGGACAATATCGGCTACGCCGTGGCGATCAGCGGGGATCTGGCGTTGCTCGGTGCACCGCAACTGGCGGGACGACCTCCCGTTACGGGAGTCAAGGACACCGACGGCGGGGGCTATGCCTTCGTACGTCGGATTACCCCGCCGGGTAACAAGCTGCTGCCCGAGGCGCAAACCCAACTGGTTGCCGGCGCGCAGACCAACACCATTGCCAGCACGATGCTGGATGGCACACTGGTCAATGCCACGCTGCAGTTCTTCGACATCAAAGAATTCGCCCTGCAGACGACGTCTGCTGCCGACAACAACGGCGACCTGATCATCAGCACGATCACGGTCGAGCCGGCCGGATTCACGGCTTATGGGTTACAAAAATTCACGGCGAGCGGAAACATCACGTTCACGAACCGGGCAACCGATCTGGCACTGCCGACTGACGGTCTGTTCGAATACGTGGCGAGCGTTGAGGTCAAGGGGACGGCACCGATCGCCCTCGACCTGAATGGGAACGGGTTGGAGTTTGTCGGGAAATCGCCCACGGGCGCCACGTTCGATTGGAACGGAACCGGTACCCCCGAATCGACCGCATGGCTGGCGGCCACCGACGGCTGGCTGTTCATCGATCTGATAGCCGGGGGACAGGTCACCCGCAACGAACTGAGCTTCTTATCTCTCGTTCCGACGGCCAGTTCCGATCTGGACGCTTTGCGAATTGGCTTCGACAGCAATCACAACAACATCCTGGATCCACAGGACGCCGAGTGGAGCAAGTTCAAGATCTGGCAAGATCTGAACCAAGATGGGGTCAGCACTGCGAACGAGATCATCAGTCTGGATGCTGCCGGGATCGTGTCGATCGGACTGGTCAGCAACCAGCAACAATTCACGGCAGCCTCGGGAGCTGTCACGGTGCTGGGACAATCCAGCTTCGTGAGGAGCAATGGCAGCACCGGCATCGTCGGCGATGTGGTCCTTAACACCGACGTGCAGGTGATTCAACCAGGAACAAGTTCGCTGCCGATCGATGGGACTTACGCCTTCATCGGTGGACCGGGTTCGACCTACGTGGCGGACGCTGATACCGACTGGATCCTCTACAACGGCTACCTCACGGCCAGCGACGGGCGCGATTCCGTCGATCTGACAGGTTTCACGAACGTCGAACTGCGTGGTGGCAACGGCAACAACCGGATTGAGGTCGTGTACTGGGCCGGAAATGTGATCATCGACGGCGGCGATGGGGCAGATACGATCATTCTGCACTCCGGCTCCGGGGCGAACGTCACGGTCCTGGATCATGGAGCCTCAGATGAGCTGGATGTCCTGGGAACGGATCAACGCGATCAGATCCAGATCACGGCGAGCACGATCGACGTGTTCCCAGATGGTTCTGGCGTTCCTTCCTTACACGTGAACTACACCGCGGGTCTCTCCCGAGTGCGAGTTTCCGGCGGGGATGGGAACGATGACTTCACCGTGGCTGGTACAAGTTCCACCAAGCTAGACCTCGACGGTGGCGCTGGAGCAGACCTCTACAAACTGTTTACGGCCAGTGCGTCGACTCAAACCCGTGTCTTCGACACGGGGGCCAATGACGGCACGATCGACACCATCCGAGTGAATGTCGGGACGAACGGCTATTCGAATCTTAAGCCGGGGGATGTGAACTTCAATTCCATCCTCAGCCCGCTCTGGTACGACAACTCCATTGAGCAGGTCGTTCTGGTCACGGTTGATCCGAAGCTGAACCTCATTGGAAATGGCATCTTCCTGGTCACCAACGACTCCGTCCTGTTCAACGGTGCCAGCTACCCGCTGGCCGGTGTCACCGATTTAACCATCACGACAACGGGCAGTGGCAGCACAATTCAAATCGATCAGATTCCGTCGACACTCCTAACCTTCAAGATCATCGCCACTGCCGGTTCGAACGATACCATCGCCGGCCCGGATCAGGCCAACACGTGGTCGATCACCGCGGGCGATACCGGCAGCCTCGCTGGAACTCCCACTGTCACGTTCTCCGGAATTGAGAATCTGACCGGCGGAACGGGAGCGGATCGGTTTGTGTTCGGCAACGGTGGTTCCATCAGTGGCATCATCGACGGCGGCCTCGGCACGGATGTCCTCGATTACTCGACACGCACAACAGGTGTGACGGTCGATCTCAGCACGGGCGCTTACCTCAACCTTGAGACATTGCTCGGCAGTCAGGGTGAAGATTTCCTGGTCGGACCGAACACGGCCAATCTCTGGAATATCACTGGGTCCGGCAGCGGAAACGTCGATGGGCTGGTGTTCTCGCAGATCGAGAATCTCACAGGTGGATCTGAGGCAGACGAATTCCAGCTCAGCACGGCATCGGTGATCAGCGGAATCATCGACGGCGGAGCGGGTGAGAACCGGATCGAGTTCACCGGCACCGCCGGGAGCGACACCGTTGTCATCGGCGTGCCGGCGGTGACATTGAATGGCGTGACCACGAAGTATGCGAACATCGCCACGCTCGAAGTTAACACTCTGGATGGCTTGGACCACATCACCGTGAACCCGGCCGTCACCGGATTCCCCCAGACGGTGAACGTCAACAGTGGCAGTGACGACGATGAGATCACCGTCAACCTGTTGGCGGGCTTGGCGGGCGTGACCTCCACGATCAACGTCGACGGCGGCGATCCTTCGGCCAGCGATACGCTGATCATCAATGGTACCGCTGACGCAGACGTCATTTCCGTCGACGGCCTGGGAGTCACCTACGGGGCATTGCAGATCAGTCTGACCGCCGTTGAGAACCTGACCATCGCAGCTGGCGGTGGCAACGACGAACTCAGCCTGACCGGGACATTGGTCACGGGCACGATCCAACTGTTGGGTGAGGACGATGACGATACGATTACCTTGAACAACCCCACGGCCGCAGGCAAGATCATCGCCGACGGCGGAACGGGCACCGCTAACGTGCTCCGAGTCAACCTGAGTGACGAAGTGGATTCGGTCACTTTGGGAGCGGATGAATTAGTCGTCGCGACGAAGTTCACCGCAGACTACAGCCATTTTGGAACGCTCGATCTGCAGACATTGGGCGGAGCCGACAACGTGACCATCACCAGTACCCACGTGGGTATGATCGTGTTGGGCACCGGCGATGGCGAAGATACGGTGACCATCCAAAACACCGCAGGGCAACTGAGCCTTACCACGGGTGCGGACAATGACACGGTCAATGTCCGCGCCATCGGCGCTTCGGCAACGATTGACACGGGAACCGACGACGACACGTTGAATGTCGGAAGTACTGCCCCGTCTGGAAACGGCGTGCTGTCCGGAATTGGAGCGGCCTTGCAGTTCATCGGAGGCGAAGGACACAACACGCTGAACGTCGATGACACTGGCAATTCAGCGGCCAGCACCGGCAGCTTGAGCAGCACGCTGTTGTCCGGTTTGGGAATGGCGGCTGGGATCTCCTATGAGACCGTCGATGAGCTGAATATTTCGCTCGGTAATTTTGGCAACCAATTTACCATCAATAGCACTCCTGACGAGACAGCCACAACGCTCAATACCGGCGCCGGCTCGGACCTTATCGACGTCCGGGCGATCAACGGAACCACGACGATCAATACAGGTGACGGTTCCGACACCATCAACGTGACACCATCAGCAGACATCCCTGTTGATAGTAACTCGGCATCACCAGCCAATGTCTCCGCGATCAACGGGTTACTGGTCGTCAACGGCGGCGGCGCTGCCGGAGATGTCGACGAGCTGAACTTCACGTCTACATTCCCCTCGGTCGAGGCTGGCAATCTGACCGGCACTCAGCTGACCGGCCTGCAACTGCTTGCCGGTATCACTTACTCCGGCCTGGAGGCATTGAATGTCGTACTCGATACCAATAGCGACGTGGAATTCACGATCGAAAGCACGCATGCAGGAACAACCAGCCTGACCACGGGTTCCGGTGCCGACATCATCAACGTTCGCACCGTCAGCGG
Organism: Planctomycetota bacterium; assembly: GCA_040386595.1. Taxonomy (GTDB): domain Bacteria; phylum Planctomycetota; class Planctomycetia; order Planctomycetales; family Planctomycetaceae; genus JAKFVC01. The sequence continues at coordinate 60,649 of JAZKFE010000003.1, forward strand.
AAGCACCACCATCAATACGGGAGCTGAGTCCGACACAATCAATGTCGGTAGCAATGCGGCCGGAACGGCCGGGAATGCGAACGACAACACCGGGGGTAACCTCAATAGCATCGCCGCCCTGTTGACGATCAACGGCAATGATCCAACCAGTGGCAGTGACGTGTTGAACGTCGACGACACTGGAGACACGTTGGCCAACATCGGCACGCTGACCTCCACCGGCCTCTCCGGCCTGGGAATGACCGGCCGCATCGTCTACGGCACGATCGAGACTCTGAATATTGGCTTGGGCTCGAGCGGAGACACCTTCACGATCGAGAGCACTCACAGTGGTGTGACTAACCTCGACAGCAACGCGGGCGCCGACATCATCAATGTCCGCACGATATCTGGCATCACGACGATCAATACAGGAGACGATTCGGACACGATCAACGTCGGCAGCAATGCGGCAGGTACCGTCGCGAATGCAAACAACAATTCCGGCGGCAACCTCAACAACATTGCCGCTCTGCTGACAATCAACGGCAACGACCCGACCAGTGGCAGCGACGTGTTGAATGTGGACGACACCGGTGACTCGCTCGCGAACATCGGCACGCTGACCTCTACGAGCCTCTCTGGCCTGGGGATGGTTGGTAGCATCGTCTACGGCACGATCGAGACGCTGAACATTGGCCTGGGCTCGGCGGGAGACACCTTCACGATCGAGAGTGCTCACAGTGGCGTGACGAATCTCGACAGCAACGCGGGCACCGACATCATCAATGTCCGCACCATTGCCGGTGCCACGACAATTAATACCGGAGACGATTCGGACACCATCAACGTCGGCAGCAACGCGGCGGGAACCATCGCCAATGCGAACAACAACACCGGAGGCAACCTCAACAACATCGCCTCGCTGTTGACAATCAACGGCAATGATCCGACCAGTGGTAGCGATGTGCTGAACGTCGATGACACTGGTGATACACTGGCAAACATTGGCAACCTGACCGCCACCAGCCTCTCCGGCCTGGGGATGGGAGGAAGCATCACTTACGGCACGATCGAGACGTTGAATATTGGCCTGGGGGCTGGAGGCGACACCTTCACGATCGAAAGCACTCACACTGGCGCGACAAACCTCAACAGCAATGCGGGCGCCGACATCATTAACGTCCGCACGGTCAGCGGAAACACGACGATCAACGCGGGAGCCGAGTCGGATACCATCAACGTCGGCAGCCAGGCGGCGGGAACCGTGGCGAATCCAAACCACAATACCGGGGGCAACCTCAACAACATCGCCGCGCTGCTGACCATCAACGGCGATGCCGCAGCGGTGAATGGTGACGTGCTTAATGTGGACGACACAGGGGACGCGTTCGCGAACGTGGGCACGCTGACCTCCACGAGCCTCTCCGGGCTAGGGATGGCCGGTAGCATCACCTACGGCACGATCGAATCGCTGAATATTAATCTCGGTTCCGGAGGCGATACCTTCACGATCGAGACCACCCATACAGGAGCAACCAGCCTGACCACCGGTTTCGGTGCCGACATCATTAACGTCCGAACGGTCAGCGGAACCACGGCAATCAATACAGGCTCTGAGTCCGACACGATCAACGTCGGGAGTAATGCTGCGGGATCCACCGCCAATCCGAACAACAATTCCGGCGGCAACCTCAATAGCATCGCCGCGTTGCTGACGATCAATGGTGAAGACCCGGCAGCCAGTGGCGACGTGCTGAATGTGGACGATACCGGCGACACGTTGGCGAACATCGGCACGTTGACCGCCACCAGTCTGACGGGACTGGGAATGGCGGGCAGTATCACCTACGGCACGATCGAAACGCTGAATATCAGCCTCGGTTCGGGGGAAGTCGAATACCATATCGAGAGCACACACGCCGGAACTACCAACCTGACCACCGCTCTGGGTAACGACGTCATCAATGTCCGCGCCATCAGCGGGAAGACAGAGATCAGCACCGGTGCCGGGAACGACACCATCAACATCGGCAGTCTGGCCGCCGGCACGTTCGCCAACCCGAACAACAACACCGGAGGCAACCTCAATAGCATCGCCGCACTGCTGACCATCAACGGCAATGACTCGGTCGGTGGCGACGTGTTGAACGTGGACGACACCGGCGACGCACTGGCGAATACCGGCACGCTGACCTTCACGAGCCTCTCCGGCCTCAGCATGACCGGCAGCATCACCTACGGCACAATCGAAGCGTTGAATATCAACCTCGGTTCGGGATCCGATACATTCACGATCGAGAGTACCCATTCCGGAGCCACGAATCTGACCACGGGTCCCGGCGGCGACACGATCAACGTTCGCACCATTGCCGGCGCCACGACGATCAACACCGGAGCGGATTCGGACACGATCAATGTCGGCAGCAACGCGGCGGGAACCATCGCCAATGCCAACAATAACACCGGGGGCAACGTCAACAGCATTGCGGCACTCCTGACGATCAACGGCGATGCCGCGTCGGCCAATGGAGATGTGTTGAACGTCGATGATACCGGCGACACGCTGGGCAATATTGGCACGCTAACTTCCACAAGCCTCTCGGGACTGGGAATGGCGGGCAGCATCACCTACGGGACAGTCGAGACGCTGAATATCAGCTTGGGATCTGGCAGTGACACTTTCACCGTCGAGACCACTCACAGCGGTGCGACGAATCTGTACGGCAATGCGGGTGCTGACATCTTCAACGTCCGGACGATTAGCGGTAATACCACGGTGTACGGCGGTGACGATTCCGACACATTCAACGTCGGCAGCCTGGCGGCGGGAACCGTGGGGAATGCGAACAACAACACGGGCGGCAATGTGAACAACATCACGGCGCTCCTGACGATCAACGGTGATGCGGCATCCGCCGGCAGCGATGTGCTGAACGTCGATGACACCGGCGACACGCTGGCAAACGTCGGCACGCTGACTTCCACGACCCTCTCCGGGCTGGGGATGGCTGGCAGTATTACCTACGGCACGATGGAATCGCTGAATATCAACCTCGGTTCCGGAGACGACACCTTTACGATCCAGAGCACGGCTCTGAATACCTCCAACACGATCGACAGTCGCGGCGGCAGCGACGGATTGTTCATCGGTATCGGCGACCTCGATGAGCTTCGCGGAATCGTGCATGTTGTAGGAGGTAGCAGCGATGATCAAATCACGGTCAATGATGGTGGGACTGCGAAAAGCGTCGACTATCACGTCACTCCGTCTACGGTGACTTCCACGGCGCGGGCTGGCCAACCGGTGCGGACATTCGCCAGCATCACCTTCGACTCCACCGAGTTCCTGTCGCTGATCGGCACCGACGCGGCCAATTGGTTCGATGTCATCCCCAGCAGAGCGACTCGCTTTGATATTGATGGCAGCCTGCCAGCGCCGGGCACTGTGCCGCCGCGGCTGGGTGATTTCTTGCGAGTCGATTTCTCCGACGTAACCGGCGAAGACTTGCGGCTGAATCCCGCTGCGGCTGGTTCCGGAATCTGGCAGTTCACAAGTGGCCACAAGCCGGTGCAGTTTGAGAGTATCGAACGGTTCAACGGCGTCGAGATTCAGGCGGTCTTCTCGGACACCGGAAGTCAGAGTTCCGCGGACGTGAAAGTATTCGATCCAAACACGGGACTGTTGCGATTCACGATTCCGGGAGCTCTGCTGTTTGGTAAGAACTATCGCGGTGGATTGCGGACGGCGACGGGCGACTTGAATGGTGACGGAATTCCCGACATTGTCGTCGCGCCGGCCAGTGGCATCGTCGCGACGATCAAGATCTTCAACGGGATTGATGGCCGGTTGTTGCGAGTCCTCAGTCCCTACGCCGACTTCAAGAACTACCGCGGGGGCGTGGAGCTCGCGATCGGCGACATCAACGGCGACGGCTGGAATGACCTCGTGGTGAGCCCCACCAATAACGGCTCAATTCCCGTCCGAGTGTTTAGCGGGGCTCCCAACGACAATTACAAGCAACTCGGCCCCGATCTCTTCCCGTTCGACAAACGGCTCTCTGGTCAGTTCTCCCTGGCGGTCGCCGATCAGATCGTCAATGGCGACTCCAACCGTGGCGTCATCTGGTTTGGTTCGACCGTCCGCGGCGTGGCCACAATCCAGGCATTCCGAATGAACAGCTCGGGCACCTTTGACGCCCTTCCGGAGAGCCGGTTCAATCCGTTTGGTACCGAGCGTCGCCAGATCGTCCGCGTTGCCACCGGGGATGTAAACGGTGATGGCATCGAGGACGTGATTGCCGGCGTCGACCAAGGTCGCTTGTCAGCGATTCGAGTCTTCGACGGTGTGCACTTCGGAGTGCCGCTGACCGACGCATTTACCGTTTCGGACATTTCCAAGACGCTGGACGCGGTCTTCCTCGACGCCTTCGATCCGGATGGCGACGGAAAGACAAACTTCATCACGTCATTCCAGAGCCCCAAGGGAGTCACCGGCGACGTGAAAAAATTCACGCCGGCGGGAGCCACGGCCGGTGTCGTCCATGCCAACCTGAGCAAGTCCGCGGATCTCTCGGGAATTTGGATCGTCGATGGCCGCCCAATGACGGTTTCGCAGACCGGCAATTCCCTCGAAATCACCGACGACCAGGGGCAGACAACGACGGCTCGTATTTCCGGTGGCTTGCTGATCTGGACGAACGGCAAGAAGGTCCGCGCCAGAATTGACGGCGATGTGCTGCGTTTCACCAAGGGTTCAAACTGGCAGCGTCTCGACCTGACAGGAACCTACGTCGTCGATGGCAAGCTGGCTCGGATTCAACAACAAGGCAACACGCTGCGGATCTGGAACGAAAACGGAGAACTCTCCGCCGGATCGTTCAGTTCGCCTCAGTCGATCATCGCTACGAACTTTGGAAATCTGGTCGCCCAGCTGAGCCTCGGGCAGATCGACTGGTCTGACGGTTCCATCTGGAAAAAGCTCGATCTGTCGAGCAAATACAAAACGGCCTCCGGCGACATTGTTCGCATCAGCCCGAACGGAGCAGGTGGTCTGATCTTTGTTGATCGCTCTGGCAACACCTCAGTGGGACAGTGGATCGACCCGACTCACATCGTTCGGACCGACCATGCTGGCGTCACCGGCTTTGTTCAAGACGCCCGAATCGTGTGGTCAGACGGGACGACTTGGGATAAGAAGCTGAGGATCAACGGCACAACAGCAACCGGTGGGACGGTCGTAGTCAAAGTGGATCCCGATCAGATTATGCTCGTCAATCGCTTCGGTGGCAGATCACGAGCCCGGCTCGTGGATTCAGACACGATTTATGCCATCGATTGGGGTATCACCGGAACATTGACGGGTGATCAAATTCACTGGTCAAACGGCACGGTTTGGAAGGATTTCGGATCCAACGACTTGAACGCCGCGTTCTCCGACATCAGCACATTGCCGTTTCCTAATCTCCTGTTAACGGGAAGAAATGAACGCGGCTTGGCCAATTCCATCGAGATGCATCAGAACGACATTTTTCTGACCAGCAAAGACGGAAGCTTCACCTCTGCGACGATCACTGGCCCGAACACGATCCTGGCTGTGGACTGGAACATCACTGGAACGCTCAAGCATGGCCGGATCGTCTGGTCCAACGGCACATCTTGGAAGGGATTTGACCCGACGCTGCTCAACTACGTCTTCGGGAATGTGTAAATTGATCGCAAGACTGTCCGCTGCTTCAGCGTGCGGCTTTGTCGGTCGATGGTCGTAAGGTGGCACTATGTGTCAGTCGTCTAGGTTGAGCTCTCGCTCCGCGGCGTCGTACGTGCCGACGCCGCGGAGAAATTGATTTGCGGCTACTGGGGATGGCTCGACAGGTCACGAACGGCGTCCTCCTGTCGAACCATTCCACTCTGGCCGGGCCGCCACGTTCGTAACATTGCTCTCCGTCGGGATGTCTTTCTCCGCACGCAAAATGTTTGGAACACCTGCCTCAAACGCGTATTTTTGACTTTTCTTGTAAGTCAACACGTGTTCGAGTTACCAATTCCTCTGGAGGCAGGTTTTGAATTGCTTGACGAGAACCAAAAATCGCTGTTCATGGTCTGGCTGGGCGAGCATGGCTCGTCGGTCATGAAGGTGGCGCGTGCCTACACTCTCACCAGTGAGGACTGCCAGGATCTCGCTCAGGAGATTCTGCTTCAAGCTTGGCGGTCATTACCAAAGTTCGAGGGTAAGGCCAGCGCAGCGACGTGGTTTTATCGCGTGGCACTCCACATCGCGATGAATTGGAAACGCAAGGACCTGCCGCGTCGCCTGAGGCAGCAACCATTGCTGGAAGTCCAAACCGTCGTCGCGGAGGGTGTTGACAGTGGCGAACAAGCTCAACAGCGAGAAACCATTGAGCAGCTTTACAACGCCATCCGCCAACTGCCGAAAGCCGACGCCGCGTTGGTGCTGCTGTACCTGGACGAACTAAGTTACCAAGAGATGGCAGACGTATTGGGCATCTCCGAAAGCAACGTCGGTGTGAAGTTAAATCGGGCGAAAAAAGCGTTAAGTGAACTCATGAACGGAGGCCCCCATGGAACCTGACAAATTTCAACAGGCATGGCAGGTGCATTCGTCTCAGACGCGGATCGCGGTCGATCCCGACCTGCTACTGAAAGAAGTGCAACGTAACCAGCAAGCGTTTAAGACGACGATCTTTCATCGCGATTTCATTGAAGTTGGAGTCGCGTTTCTAATGTTGCCCTATTGGATTTATGCAGGCATCACACACGCTCTGCCATGGACATGGTATCTCACAATTCCAGCTCTGATCTGGGTGGCCGGGTTCATTCTGGTGGATCGAGTGCGCCACAAGCGACATCCGAGTGAGCCGGGGGAATCACTGGTCAATTGTGTGAAAGAGTCGCTGCTCCAGGTGGAACATCAAATCTGGTTGCTACGCAATGTCTTCTGGTGGTACTTGTTGCCGTTTACGTTATCCATCTTGGCCTTTTTTGCGGATGTTACGTGGCGAGTCTCCAAAGACTGGCTAGAGGCTCTGATCTCCGGGGGCTCCTTATCTGGCATTGTTTTGGGATTATATTCCTTTATCTACTACATCAATCAACGTGCCGTACGTGTGCAGCTTGAGCCGCGACGTCAGGAATTGGTCGCGTTGCTCAAAAGCCTTGGCGATGAAACGACCAGAGACGGCTCACTGAAGAGCACACAGAGCGCCGCACGCCCCTGGTTTTTTGGGCGCTGGCTCGTCATCGCGGTTTCGTGCCTCGTGGTATTGGTGTGCATCGCCTTCGCAGGCGGACTATTCGATTCCAACTATGATGGATCTCCTCGAAGCAGCGGCCCAGCAGGTGGCTCGCTGGCGAGCGTGATTACCGATCTGCGCAAAGAAAAGGATCTCGTCGGCCTTGCTGCGATGGTGATGGTCGACGGGAAAGTCGAAGCAGCCGCGGCGTATGGGGAACGAAAAAACGGGAGCGGCGTGCCCCTGGAGATCGGCGACCGCTGGCATCTGGGAGGGATCACCAAGTCGATCACCGCGACGATGATCGCACGATTGATCGAGTCGGGTCGGATGCAATGGTCAGACACCGTCGGCCAGATTTTTCCGGACGCCTCGGTTCATGAGGATTGGAAGTCGGTCACGCTCTGGCAATTGCTGACAGACACTGCCGGCGCACCAGCGAACTTTCCTACAGATGTTTTATACCAGCGGCCGGAGATCGGTCCCGAATGTACCCAAGCCCGCCAACAGGCGGTGCTGAACGTGCTCGCAGATAAACCAGCATACCCGCCCGGTAAAATGTTTGCGTACTCGAATGTCGGTTACACCATCGTGGGAGCGATGGCCGAGAAGGTAACCGGCAGCACCTGGGAAGACCTTCTGAAACGAGAAGTCTTTGAGCCTTTAAAACTCACGGAAGCAGGATTTGGCCCCCCCACGAGTGCCGACAAAACGCTCGAACAACCGCGCGGTCACCGCCAGATGCTGGCTGGAAAAATCGCGGCGGATGATAAGGCAGACAACACTCCCATCATGGGCCCCTCTGGCAGCGTCCATATGACGCTCCAAAATCTCTGCACATTCGCCGAGGAGCACATGCTGGGCCAAGCTGGCACGGGGAAACTTCTCTCCAAAGCCACTTACGACAAGCTCCAGACTCCCGAACTCAACGCCTATGCCTGCGGCTGGGTGAAGAATGCCCCCAGCGCCAAAATCCCGCATACGGTGTACTGGCACAACGGGTCAAACACAATGTGGTACGCGCTCGTGGTGTTCATCCCCGAGAAGAACATGGTGGTTGCCGTCACATCGAACGACGGTGACAACGAGCAGGCCGAAGCCGCCGCCTGGAAAATTGTTGAAGCAAGCGTGAAGCAGCTTAAAGTCGAAGACAATGCCAAAGGCAGCAAATTGCTGACGAGCAATGTTTCTCCCAAGCTCTCTCCCTTTGCCGCAGTGCGTTGGCAAGATTCCCAACCGGAAGTCAAAATCGACGGCGAGTGGTTTAAGCTCGTGTCCCTCAACGGCATCCCCGCCGCCGAAATCATGGCCTTCAGTTGGAAGACCAATGGGGAACTCTGGAAAAAACGATTCGAAGAGGATCTCGTCGAACTGCTCACCCGGATGGGACAGCCACCACAGAAAACCGTCACGTTGGTGGTTCAATCACTGACATCCTCAGAGACGAAGGTCTTAAAAGATGTCACCCTGACGCAAGCGAACCGCCTGGCCATCTACTTAGCGGCCCTGGCCCGTGAGCTCGGCCTGCCGCAGACCGAGACGCGAAAAACCAGTGCCATTGATGATCCTAAAGTCTCTCTCGCAAAGCGGGTCACCGATCTTCGCCAACAGAAAAAACTCGTAGGTCTCGGGGCGATGGTGATGGTCGACGGCCAAATCGTCTCGTCCGCGGTCGACGGGGAGCGAAAGCTGGATAGCGCGGTCCCGCTGGCGATCGGCGACCGCTGGCACCTCGGATCGATCACCAAATCCGTCACCGCCACGATGATTGCCCGATTGGTTGAGTCGGGAAAGCTGAAATGGTCTAGCACCGTCAGCGAATGCTTTCCTGACGCAGCGATCCATGAGGACTGGAAGCCGGTCACACTCAGACAATTGCTGACGCACACTGCGGGCGCGCCACCAAATTTCTCCCTTCAGGTGGGGAAGGAACACCCTAGGCTCGGCCTCGAATGCACACGAGCACGTCGAAAAGCCGTACTGAGCCTAATGGCAGAAAAGCCAGCATCTCCACCGGGTAAAAAGTTTGCCTACTCGAATGTCGGTTACACCATTGCGGGGGCGATGGCTGAGAAGGTGACCGGAGCGACATGGGAAGATCTCGTGACACGGGAGGTATTTGAGCCGCTAAAGCTCACGGGTGTGGGATTTGGTCCCCCCAAGAGTGCCGACAAGACGCTCGAGCAGCCGCGAGGTCACATTACGCAAGGTGGTAAGAAAGTCGCGATGAGCGACGAGGCTGATAACACCCCAATCATCGGTCCTGCCGGCACCGTTCATATGACACTTGGCGACCTCTGTACCTACGCCACAGAACATCTGAGAGGTGATCGTGCCGAGGGCAAACTTCTCTCCGCCAATACCTACAAACTCCTGCACACTCCAGTGCTCGACCAGTATGCGTGCGGCTGGGTGAAAAATGAACCCAGCGAGGAAATCCCGCAGGCTGTGTATTGGCACAACGGCTCGAACACGATGTGGTACGCACTCGTGGTGTTCATCCCCGAAAAGAACATGGTGGTCGCCGTCACATCGAACGACGGTGACATTCCGAACGCCGAAGCCGCTGCCTGGAAAATTGTTGAAACGAGCGTGAAGCAATTCAGCCTTGAGGCGATCCCCCTTCCATAGCGGTCGAACCGCAGGAACGTGGTGGAAGAGCAGGGCCCGCTGGTGACGCTGGCTGGGAGCATCTGGTGGTTTCTGATCCAATGACGCAGATTGACAATTGGCTGGTTACGGGTATTCTGAGCCGTTTTCGTTCGGTTGCTCCAGTAGTGGGCAGATTTCATCTCGAACCGTAAAACGTGACGACATTATGACTGATGACGACAGAGCTCTAAATCGGACCAAGAAATCGAAGGCCCGGCGTCCCAAACAGCGTTTCGGGATATTCGAATTCGTTTTGGGGGCGATCTGTTGCGTGGGGCTCCCCGGGCTGATGACGGCGATTGCCCCAGTCTCCTGGTTAGAGTTCAACCGAGTTGATCATCAAGTTAATGCGGAGACACGGACCTGCGTGTTCTTCTTTTTCCCCTATCGCACGCAACAACTCGCGGATGTACGAAATGTCTCCACGGCATTTCGATTGGGGGATGAACAGCATCGACGCCCAGGCGATAAAAAACGCGGCCGAGCGGAATCCGAAGGAACAATCCGGTTGCATGGTCCACAGGGAGATGCCGAAGCGGGCCAGACGATCTCCGTTTCCGTTTCACCGGCGAGTTACAAATCAATCGAAGCGCAAATCCAGAAGTTTCTCGCAGACCCACAGCAACACAACTTAACCCTGTTTACTGTGGCCAACTGGAAATTTGGCATCATCTTCGCAATTCCCGTGTGCCTGCTCACTGTCCTCTTCGTCGTCGGCTGGACCATCTGGCTGGGACAAGCGTTGCTGAGCCCGTTCCTGAATTTATTCTCTTTCCCTGATGATGCGGAAGAGCCAGCAGAAGAAAATCAAGAACCGGATCGGTCCTAGAAATCTGCACCAGGTTCGGCTTGGCGTAAGCTAATTCTCACTGCTTGAGATATTGGCTCGTCAATGATTGTTTCGCTCCCAGCAACTCTTTCGGTGTGCCTTCAAAAATAATTTGACCGCCCTTCTGGCCCCCTTCTGGCCCCATGTCGATGATCCAGTCGGCGCTGCTGATAACATCCAGATTGTGTTCGATGACGATGACCGTGTTGCCCCCTTCGACCAGGCGATTCATGATTTCGATGAGGTGGGTAATATCGGACATGTGCAGACCAGTAGTCGGTTCGTCCAGCACATAGATGCTGCCCTGTTTGTGGAGTTCACTGGCCAGCTTGATACGCTGACATTCTCCACCGGACAGGGTGCTTAACGGTTGACCGAGGGTGAGGTAATCCAGACCAACGTCGCTCAGCGCCTGCATTTTCGACTTGATTGCTGGTAGCGTAAAGAATTCCAACGCCTGCCTCACGGTCATATCCAGCACATCCACAATGGATTTGCCGTTCAAGTGGTACGCCAGCACCTCGTCCTTGAACCGCTTGCCGTGACAGACTTCGCAGGGAAGGGCCACTTCCTGCAAAAACGCCAGATCCTGATAGATCTTGCCGGCTCCCTGGCAGTTCTCGCACGCCCCTTTGGAATTGAAGCTAAACAGCCCCGCGTCCACCTTATTCGCTTTGGCAAATGCCTTGCGAACTTCGTCCATGATTCCGGTGTAGGTCGCCGGGTTCGAACGACTCGACACGCCAATCGGCGCCTGGTCAATCACCACAGAGTCGGGATGCTGCCGCAAAAACGCTCCGTGAATCAGCGAGCTCTTCCCGGATCCAGCCACGCCGGTAATCACCGTCAGCACGCTCGTCGGAATATCCACGCTGACGTCTTGCAGATTGTTGGCGCTCGCGTGCTTGATCGGCAGCTTGCCCTTGGCCTTGCGGAACTTGTCCTTGATCGCGACATTCCGCTGCAAGAACTGCGCGGTCAGCGTTTTACTCTTCACCAGTCCCGCGTAAGTCCCTTCATAGACCACATGTCCCCCTTCGCTTCCGGCGCGCGGTCCCATGTCCACAATATGGTCGGCGACCTTCATCACCGCCGGGTCATGCTCCACCACAATCACTGTGTTTCCCTTGTCGCGCAGGGATTGCAGCAGTTCGTTCATGCGATGAACATCGCGCGGATGCAGGCCCACGCTCGGCTCATCAAAAATATACAGCGCGTCCACAAGCCCACTCGTCAGGTGCTTGACCATTTTCACACGCTGCGATTCTCCACCCGAAAGCGTGTCGGTCTGGCGGTCCAGGCTCAAATACTCCAAGCCAATATTCACCAGCTGTTGCAGCCGGTGCGTCAGCTCCTGCACCAGTGGGGCCGCGACAGGGGTGGTGATCTCCTGGATGACCGGAATCAGCTCATCCACCTCCATCGACGATAGCTGCGCGATGTTTCGCCCGTCGATCTTGCAGCCCAGGACAGCCTGGCTCAGCCGTGCGCCGTGGCACAGCGGGCACGGCCCCATCGAGATGAACGGCTCCACCGCTTTCTGGGTCCGTTCCGACAACGTTTTGAGGTCGCGGGCGATGTACTTCTGGTAGAACTTACTCGCGACGCCTTCAAAAGTGATGTTGATATCTTTGCCGGCAATTTTCGTTTTGATTTTATAAGGTTCGCTGTAGAGCAGCAGATCCATCTCGGCTTTCGAAAAGTCCTTCAGTTTTTTATCGGCATTGAACAATCCCGTTTGAATGCAGACGCTCCAGGCCCATGAATCGACCTGGTATTCAGGAAGCAGCATGGCCCCTTTGTTAAGCGACAGCGACAGATCGAGAGCCTTTTCCAGATTGAGGCCCACCTTCCGCCCCATGCCGCTACATTCGGGGCACATCCCTTGCGCGTCATTGAACGAAAACGCATTCGCGTAGCCCGCATACGGCTTCCCCACGCGTGAAAACAGCAGCCGCAGCAGCGTCGCAATATCGGTCACCGTCCCCACCGTCGAATGCGAACCGCCGCCGAGTCGCTTCTGATCGACAATCACGGCCATGCTGAGATTCTCGATCGCGTCCGCATCCGGCTGCGGATACCGCGGCAGAAAGTTCCGCACGAAGAAGCTCAGGTTCTCATACAGCCGCCGTTGCGCTTCCGATGCGAGCGTGTCAAACACCAGCGAAGATTTGCCCGACCCCGACACGCCAGTAAAAATCGTAATTTTACGTTTGGGCAGCCGGAGCGACACATCCTTGAGATTGTTTTCGCGAGCCCCGCGCACTTCGATATACTCTTGCGACATTTTATCTCCTTGCGTCCGTATTGTGGGCCTCACGTTATAGCTATTCCCATCCCTCAAGCCAACAAGCCGTTTAAAAATTAGTGTTTGTAGATTGGCGGGCTGGCGGAGATAAGATGATCTTCCGGTATTATCCAAAACTCAGCACGAGAACCACCAAGCCCCCCTTCCGACTTGCGTTTGCACTGTGGATCACCGAACCATACTGCAACGTGCTCATCCGGCACGTTCGGATCCCCTTCAATTCCAACAACAACGGCTAGGAGCCCGTCGAGTTCGACGAGATCACCGCGCGCTAGTAGGCCCATGTAGTTGCTCGCTTCTTGTACAGATTGCATTTCTTGGCAATTGGCAGGAAGAGCCACTTCTTCCTAAAGACAATAGAGGTGGCAGACCACAGCTGCATGGTAATGCGTAATCGAACGCCGTACCGAGCCGCGTTGTTAAGGGAACGGATTTCGGCTATTTCACCACCCGATAACGAGACAGGCTTCGAGCAAGAGGCCAAGAGCCTAACTACACCGACCGCCATCGAAACGCTGGCTCTACCCGAAGAGACAACCCTTCAGCGGAATACCGATCGGCAATCTCCGACACTTCCAGAGCCGTCGCATCTTCCGTTAGAGGCGCCCCGCTGTCTAGCAACTGCCGGGCACTCTGAAGTCCTTTCCCAAGCACTCGCCCCAACCGGACGATTACTTGGTTACGAGTTCCTCGCTCCCATGCCACCCAAACGTTGTATCGAGTCGTATCGGCGGCCTGTTCGACACGCTCCGCGAAACGCAGATATGCTTCTGACTCGACGAACTCAACCAAAGCGGCCAAGACCGATCGAATGTTATCTTCAGGGCTACGAGTAAGGACTTGTCGAATGTCCTCACTCAGAATCGGAGCGTTCCGAGAAAGCTGTATACTCTCCACCTCACCCAAAAGAGGCACAGAAAACCGAACCTCTGCCGCGCGGAGTAGTGCCAGCACACGCATTTCCATGTCGGACCGTATCGGTACTAACTCATTATCGAAATACAGCCGTCCAGGCAGATAAGTAAGAGACGGACTCAGTTGCGGGAAGGAGTGTTGAACGAGCATCACCGTGTGTTGGCGTCCGATTTCGTCGGTAGCCTGCAGCAACGTCGTACCACAGTCGAGAGCATACGCGAATTGGTAGACCATCAAACTTGCTGGAAGCTCCATCCGCCACACTCCTCTTTGGAACTAATCTCTTTCTCACCCCACTCTTTTCAGAAATCGCAGTGCAAAACGAATTGCACACCTCGATTTTCCTGGGTTTCGGGCTTGCCTGCAAACCTTTTGCCGACAGTAGAGCTTGCGGAGTACATTCTCACATCCCCCCGTCGCACTCGGAGATCAGGTCGTTCAGCCAGCTTCCCCCTCCCTCAATCGCTTTTGAGGTTCTTCTTAGAGCGGGTAGGGCTCGCGGAGGTTCGCGCTGAAATGTTCAGCGCGACGGCGGCGAGAATCAGCGCCTTCAACGCCTTTTCATCAATCTTGTCGCCCTCATGAATATCGATGGCGCGTCTGGTGTTGCCGTCGAGACTGGAATTGAAGAGGCCTGATGGATCCTCCAACGAGGCGCCGTGGGCGAAGGTCAGCTTCACGGCGCTCTTGTACGTCTCGCCGGTGCAGATGATTCCGTGATGCGACCAGACGGGTACCCCCACCATCCCATTCGACGGCTTCTTCCATTTCTGCTCCTCAACGATCTCGGGGTCGGCCTGCTTGATGAGCGTTCGCACTCGCGCGAGCGTCTCGCCACGCCAGTCGCTCAACTGCGAGGGAGAATCTTCTCCTGCCTCTTCCTGCGAGCCGCTCTTCGCCTTCTTCATGATCGTTGTCGCTTTCTTGATGGTAGATTCTGTACTTCCCTCATAGGCTCAGTGCGGACGTTTCAAAGCGTGCGGCCGAAATCCGCTGTCGCGCGATCTAACCAGTCCTCGTACCAGTCAAAGAAACCGAAAAGTCGATGAGGATTGACCAGTAAGTCGCTTCGTCCTCGCTCTTTTCGCGACCAAGTGTAGACCCCTTCAGGCATCAACGCACACAACGCGGTTTGAGGCTCAACGATTTCCGCAGTTAGTCCAAACACCTTTCCTCGCATTGGTCCGTACGTGACAATACACGTGTATGCACCACATCCGCTCTCTGAAATGATGAGCAAGTGCTGATCCGAATTAACAGAGATCCCCAGCGCGGAATTAGCGCCGGTTGCTTCCCACTTGTTCTGAATTGCAGCGATGTGGGCCAGAGTGATTTCGGCGGCGTTTTCGACCTCACCTCCGGTCCCGGCCTCATCATCAATGTATGGTGGCGCGAACACCTTCTCCAGCGATAAAAGTCCGTAGTCAGGGCCCGCGCCCCAACCCACCCTCAATAGCCAGTCGCGATACTCTTCCGGCAATGTAAAGCCTAGTTCTACCTCTTTCGCAACAATCTGATCGCTCACAATTGTATGAACTCGATACCCGTGCCCCGACGGGGAACCGGCACCAAATAATGCGAGTTTTTTGTCGAGATTGCGAACAGTCGTCAGTTTTTGGTGCAATCGCTCGATGAGTTCAGGTGTCGGCATGGTCCTTCCTTATTGCAACCTCTCAATGTCCACTCTCGACGACCGGAGGATATTTACAACGAAAGCTGACAGGCAAACCGCGAACCGTCCCACCATCTAGTGCGTCGCGACGGTATCGACGCGGCGTCTATATCACATTCGTTCCCCGGGAAATTGGCTGGCCTGCTGCACCCAATCGGCGAACTGCGCTTCGTCGAGCGGATCAGCCTCGCGGATGTCGAGGTAGCGCACGTCCTTTTGTTTGGACTCGCCTGGGGGAACAGGGTGCAACGACGCGCCGCGAAAGAAAGCCACCTTGATGTACTTCGTGAAGCAATGAATACCGAGGAACCAACCCTGGTTTTCAATTCCGTACAGCGGCGAGTTCCATTTGACCGCCTTGTGCACACCGGGAACAGTGCGCTCAATAATCTCATCGAGACGACGTCCGAGGTCGCTTTTCCAACCTGGCATCGCCGCAATGTAGGCCTGCACGGAAGCATCGCCGTCCCCCTTCGCGATCTGAGGGTTGCCGCCTGAAAGCAGTTTCGGCTCCGCAGCCTGGGGTGACTGCGACTTCGGTACCGTCTTTTGCGATTTGGCCGCTTGGACCACGGCTTGTTTTACAACTTTCTCTGACTTTTTGGCCATTATATTCCCTTCCGTCATCACTCGCTGGAGGCCCCTGCGGATCTTTTCGATATCAATCGTTGAACAACATGACCTTTCCACATCCACAATCCCGTCAGGATGAGTACGGGCAGGAAGACATACCGAGTCGGGCCAGCGTAATTGGGGATTTCTTCAAATGGACTATAAACATAACCGATGATCGGAATACTAAAGATAATATGAATCCAGCGAAGAATCGAACGTTTAGTGCCTTGGTTCATGATATTGAGGTGTCTGAATTGGTGAGTGTGCGTGTGGATATTGTGAATGCTCGTCGCGACTCTTTGATTATGGCCAAGCAGATTTTGCAGCTCCGCGATTGATACTGGCGAGCCCGGCGGCGTGAGCCCCGGGATTCCTCGTAAATCCGCAGATTTGCTAAGCCACGAAGAATCCGGGGACTGACGCCATCCGGCATCGCCCGATGCTGTTTGTTTTGTAGGTCTACTATTGGTTCGGCTTCGGAAATGGCTACTCTTGCTTCGTGCGAACAGATGCATTACGGGCCGCGACGACAGCAGGAAGTTGCCCGAGCATCTTCGCCCAACCGTATTCGGCTCCGCGGAAAGCTTGTTCGCTCCAAGACTCCGAAATGTCAAAGCCGGAGTGCTCGAAGAGGACTCGCGTTCCTTCACCGTCGGGTTCGAGCTGGAAGCTCACCCGTGTATCAACGAGTCCTCCGGCCGACCACGAGAATGCCAGCCGACTGGGCGGTTCGCACTCTAGCACCTCGCAGTGCACAATCATTCCGTCGAAGCCGACCTTGGGATTTGCCGGCACGCGGAACGTGAACTGATGGCCGACGCGCGGCTCCATGTCGTTCGGGAACATCCACTCGGCGAGCGTGGCGCTGTCAGTGATCGCCCGCCAGACCTGCTCGCGCGGCTGGGGAATCGGAATCTCTCTGCGAATCGTTTTAGTCATTCTTCGCTCTTTTTAGATAACAGCTTCTGCAGACGCTGGAGGTGGTCGTCCCAGAATCGCTCGTATTGCGAGATCCAATCCCGCACCGGGCCGAGTCGTTCGGGGACGAAGTGGTAACGACGTTCGCGGCCGTGCCGCTGTTCGGTCACGAGACCAGAATCGAGCAAGATGCGGAGGTGCTGGGAGACCGCCGGGCGACTCATCTCGAAGTGGCCAGCAATCACATTCACAGAACGGTCGGCCTCAATGAGCAGATCCAGCATCCGGCGTCGCGCAGGATGGCTGATCGCAGTGAACACATCGGGCTCGCGATCGGAAGTTGAAACCATGTCGCCAATATACGTAAGCAAGCCCAACCAGTCCCGCTGCCCGGTGACAATGCGATGACCGTGGAATCGGAGAGTATTGAAAACGCTCTGAAGCGACTGAATCGCTCACCGCTCTTTTTGCTCTGACAAAACGAACCGCAGAACCACGCGCAACGCGAGTATCCACCACGTGAACAGAGAGCTATGATTGGAGTGGCGATCGCCACATCTCCTGAATTTTAGAGCGGCACCAGAACTGCATCCCGACGTTCCTTCGATTTTGATTCACGAGCACTTATGGCAAAAGAATCGTCTCCAGAGCAGTTAAGCTCCACTGACCACGAAACAGATTCCGTCTTGTCCGGCACCAATCCCCAGGATTTGCGAGGACTGCGAGAGTTTTGGCACACCACCGCCTTGTTTGAACCGGGGCGGAAGCTGGACTCAATGCAGACTCGTTACGAACAGGGGAAAGCATTACGGGAGCAGACGCCACGCGAGTCGCATGCCGCGTTGGTTTCGACAGCGGATCGTGTTGATCCGTTAACCACGCTCCTGGCGAGCAATGCTGGACGAGAGACGAATTTGGTGCCGCTGCGAATGGGTCGCATGGCGGCATCGCCCTTTGCGTTCTTGCGCGGTGCGTGCGCAGTGATGGCCGGAGATCTGGCTCGGATGCCGATCAGTGGCCCCCAGGTCGTCATCGACGGAGACGCCCACATCAACAATTTCGGCTTCTATGGAACTCCCCAACGCGATGTCGTGATCGACATTAACGACTTCGATGAAGCGACCGCAGGCCCGTGGGAATGGGACTTGAAACGACTGGCTGCCAGCGTCAATGTGGCCGGTCGTGAAAATGGACTTGATGCTGAAGAACGGCATTCGGCCGTCGTACGTTGCGTCACCGGCTATGCACAAAATGCGCAGCGTCTCATGAGATTTGGGATTCTGGAAACTTGGTCCTTGTTCGCCTACGCGGACCTCGCACGGAACGACGCCGCACTGAAACGTGAGGGCATTCAAATCGGCAACAAGTCCCGAGCCATGATCACAAAGGTCCTGACGAAAGCGAGGCGGACTCACAATGAAGCTCTGCTGACGAAAGTTGCCCGGCGACAAGCGGACGGCGGTTGGCGGTTTGTTGAAGACGCACCGATTCTGACGACCCTCGACGAGGAGACACGTCAGAAGGTCATCGCGTCACTCATCGATTATGTTGAGACACTACCGCCTGAATACAGATTCATGTTACATCGTTACTCGGTCGCAGACGTCTGTCATCGCGTAGTGGGAGTGGGCAGTGTGGGCTTACGAGCATATCTCGTATTGCTGTTTGGGAATGGAGACGACGATCCACTATTCCTACAAATCAAGGAAGCGGTCGAGCCGGCACATGCCCCGTACCTGCCACATGTGAAGTTCCGAATCGACCACGAAGGCCGCCGAGTGGTCAACATGCAGCGTACGCTGCAATCGCTGGGAGATCCGCTGCTCGGTTACACGACGATCGACAATCGGCACTACTTTGTACGGCAGATGAAAAATCTGAAGGCGTCGATGCCGCTGGAATGGCTCACAGGCGAACCGTTCGAGTTCTGGGGGTGGGCGTGTGGAGCACTATTGGCTCGAGCCCACGCTCGTACTGGCGACATCGCCAAGATCGCCGGATATATCGGCAAATCCAACGTTTTCGCGGAAGCAATGGCCAACTTCGCCGAAGGCTATGGTGATCAAACCGAACACGACCATGCGACGCTCGTCGAAGCAATTCGAACAGGAAGTGTCCTGGCCGTCGCTGACGACAAACTATAATCCGAACAGTAAATCTAATGGATGACCAGCCGAATTGATCAACACTGGGATTCCCGTTAACAACCAAATTGAGACACCTCGACACCGGCATAGTGTCGACCGAGAATAAGGTCGCGAAGATCAGCGGGCTCGCTGGCCAGATAGAGCGAGTCACGGCGAATGAATGCGCACCACTCTCCCAGTTTCGAGGTCAATTCTTCGAGTTCTTGAATCGCCTTAACTCCACGCCGATAGGCATGTACGCCGTGCGTCTCGCGGACCTGATGAATCAGCTCCACATTTTGTCCCGCCTGTGCCGCGGTCAGATTCGTGGTAGGATCAAAGATCACTTTCGTAGGTACACCTGGATTAACTTGAGCGTCAGGGAGGAAGCAGTGACATCGAATATTCCAATTTATCTTTTTCCTGGTATGTCGGCCCAATTTCCTATTTTTCATAAGCTAATCCCGCTACTGCCCACGTCAACCGTGATTCAATATCCGACGCCAGCTTCCGGCGAATCGCTCTCTCATTTTGCCCATCGAATTGCGGAGCTGCTGCCATCTGATTGCTTCGTCGCAGGGGTGTCGTTTGGCGGGATTGTCGCCCAAGAGGTGGCACGAGTCATTCGTGCGCGTGCCTGTTTCCTGATTTCCAGCATTCGCGGGCTGCACGAACTCCCTCCCTGGCTGCGCGTTTGGCGATGGATCGGCACCACAAATTGTCAGCGATTACTGAATGGCGTCGGCCGCGTCGCAGCCCTGTTCCCAGCCGGTCTATGTACTAGATCTACTCTGCGACTCCGTAAATTGTCTGGCGCTTCAGGCGTTTGGTATCGGTGGGCAACGTCGGCTGTTCTTGGCTGGCAACCACAACGCACCCCACCTGATGTGCCCCTGATTCAAATACACGGCGATGCCGATATGACCTTTCCCATTCGCTACACCAATCCCGACATCATGGTGCCCAATGGATTGCATGCACTACCAGTCTCGCACCCCGAAGCAGTCGCAAAAGCAATCACAACGTACATCGCAAGAACTGCCTGAAAGCCGTTATGTACTGCGGTCGCGTTTGGAGTAAAATCCAACAGTCACATGCAGGTTAAATAGGCGTTGGGCCACGATGAAAATGATCGGTCGGAAAGTCTTCTTAGCTTCGATCTAAAGAGTGCGGAATGAATCTGCGACCGCGGAACCTCACACCTAAAGTGGATGCCTGTTCGGCGCCGTTCCGTGAGTCAGATCTTCTCATGAGATTCGCGGTGTTAGCTGGCTACCTTACGATCGGACTGTCCGGAATGGCGTTTTTTCGTCCGTCGCCGCAGACTGAATTCTTTCGTCAATCAACTTTGGCTATGCCACATCAGCCCGTCCGACATGTTGTACATCCAAAAAGTTTTCGATCAGAGAAGGTTGCCGAGATACCGGTTGTCAAATCGAAGCTTCGTCTCCCCACTGTCGCATCGCAGCCGTGGGTGGCTGCCACAAGTTCCAGTGACAATCCGCAAACTCGAGAGTTTCTGGCATGGGCAAAGGGACGTTGGGTCCATTACTGTGTGATTCAGCTTGATCACCAAGGCCGTTGCATTGCGGTACAGACTCATATCTGTTGGAACATAACGGATGAAGAACTCAAGGTGATCTCTGGACTGAAAGACGTTCAGTCGCTGTCCTGTAACGGCTCAGCGTTAACTGACTCAGGACTTCGATTTATCGTTAACATGCCCGCCCTTAGGCATCTTCGACTTACTGGCGCGGCCAATGTCACTGAAACCGCATTGCAACGCTTGCGGGATGCCAGACCTGACATAGAATTTGAGCTCCCGTATCGTCCTCAAGTTGATCGATGAAGTAGCACCGCGTCCAACGATAAGAAGCTCCAGCGAAGTGAAGACGACTGACAAAATGACCAAATGTCTACTTGTCGTCAAGATCGTCCAACACTTTGTCGCTCCAAATCTGGTCGGTCCGTCGAAATAGTGAAACTGGACGGATGGCAATACGATGTTCGAAAATTCGGCACCGATTCAGGCCATACACGGAGTTATTGATGAAACCCATTGACTCGAAGATCCTGACGATCAATGGTGGCTCGTCAAGCATCAAGGTTGCCGTCTTCGACGCTGGTCATCCGGTCCAAAGAATCCTGACCGGTGAGATCGCGAGAATTGGGCTCCCCGATGCGACTCTGCGGACAAAAGGTGTCAGTCCAGCGGACAATCTGTCACGCACAGTCGCGGCACCTGATTATGCGACCGCCGTGAATGTCCTGCTGGACTGGATTCGAGAACGCCTGAGCGTTGCTGCATTGGCGGCAGTCGGACACCGAGTGGTCCATGGTGGCCCCAAGTATGGTGATCCGCAGCGGATTACGCAGGAGCTCATCGCCGAGCTGCGGCGGTTCAGTCCATTTGATCCCGAGCACCTCCCCGCAGAACTGCTCTTGATCGAGGCGTTTCAGCACCAGTTTCCTGAGGTTCCTCAATTCGCATCCTTCGACACGGCCTTCCACCATGATCTGCCGCGAGTTGCCCAGCTGTTGCCGATTCCACGCCGCTATGCCGCACGAGGGGTACGGCGATACGGGTTTCATGGTTTGTCCTACTCCTTTCTCATGGGAGAGTTGGCCCGCGTAGCCGGAGCAGAAGCAGCACAGGGCCGCATCATTCTGGCACATCTCGGTAACGGCGCCAGCCTGGCCGCAGTGCGTGCGGGCCAGCCGATAGATACCAGCATGGGCTTTACACCGACCGCCGGCTTGGTGATGAGCACCCGCACTGGTGATCTGGATCCCGGCCTCGTCTGCTATCTCTCAAACACCGAACACATGACAGTAACGCAATTCCAGCACATGGTGAATCACGAGTCGGGACTGCTGGGCGTGTCCGAGACGAGTTCCGACATGCGCGACTTGCTGATACGAGCGGCCAGCGACGAGCGGGCGAATGATGCCGTCGAACTATTCTGTTACCAAGCGAAAAAATGGATCGGTGCTTTCTCGGCGGTACTCGGTGGAGTTGATACACTCATATTCTCAGCGGGAATTGGTGAGAACTGTCCGTCGGTCCGCGCTCGGATCTGTCACGGACTTAGGTTTCTCGGAATCGAACTCGACGAAGTTCGCAACAACGCGAATGCAGCCATCATTTCCACAGACGCCAGCCGCGTCTCAGTACGGGTCATGCATACCGACGAAGAAGTCATGATTGCGGGGTCGGTGTTCGGACTGCTGACTTCGAATGCCTCTATAGAAGGTTAGACGATGACTAACAGCCCTCTTTCGCCAGAACTGCTCCACAAGATGGATGCCTACTGGCGCGCGGCCAATTTTTTATCGGTCGGCCAAATCTATCTGCTCGACAATCCGCTCCTGAAAGAGCCCCTAAAGCGGGAACACATCAAGCCCCGATTGCTCGGCCATTGGGGCACGTCACCAGGTTTGAACCTCTTGTACGTCCATCTCAACCGGATCATCTCAGATCAAGATTTGAATGTTTTATTTATTACGGGCCCCGGACACGGCGGACCGTCTTTGGTCGCCAACGCCTATCTCGAAGGCACATACACCGAGGTGTATCCTAATATTTCCCAAGACGAAGTCGGAATGCAAAAACTGTTCAAGCAGTTCAGCTTTCCCGGCGGTATTCCCAGCCATGTGGCTCCAGAGACCCCTGGCAGCATCCACGAGGGTGGCGAACTGGGATATGCACTCTCCCATGCCTTCGGTGCCGCATTTGACAACCCGGACTTGATTGTAGCCGCCGTCGTTGGCGATGGCGAAGCGGAGACCGGGCCGCTCGCCACGAGCTGGCATTCGAACAAGTTTCTCAACCCTGTGACCGATGGCGCCGTGCTGCCCATTCTCCACTTGAATGGATATAAGATCGCCAACCCAACGGTCCTCGCCCGCATTCCTCAGGACGAGTTGCAGAAACTCTTTGAGGGCTACGGATACAAGCCGTACTTCGTTGAAGGACATGAACCCGAGAAAGTACATCAGCGACTGGCCGCGGTCTTGGATGAAGTGACGGCTGAGATTCGACAGATTTGGTCTGACGCCCGGACCAAAGGAATTCAAGGTCGGCCGATCTGGCCGATGATCGTTTTGCGAACGCCGAAAGGTTGGACCTGTCCGGCAGAGATCGACGGCAAGAAATGCGAAGACTATTGGCGCTCCCACCAAGTTCCCATGGGGGAGATGGATAAAGTCGGACACGTCGCGATCCTCGAAAAATGGATGCAAAGCTATCGTCCAGAGGAGCTCTTCACGCCCTCGGGCAAGCTCCAGCCCGAAATCGCACAGTTGGCGCCGCAGGGCGTGCGACGCATGAGCGCCAATCCACACGCTAACGGTGGAATACTGTTGGAAGACCTGCGGCTTCCGGACTATCGCAACTATGCCGTGAAGGTCGCTGCCCCAGGTGCAGCGGACGCCGAATCGACCCGCGAAATGGGAAAATTCTTGCGGGACGTCATGCAGCTCAATCTGCCGGCTCAAAACTTTCGCTTGTTCAGCCCGGACGAGAACAACTCCAACCGCTGGCAGGACGTTTTAGACGTCACAAACCGCGCGTGGATGGCCGAGCACTATGCGACTGACGATAGGCTGGCCTGCGATGGACGCGTCATGGAAATGCTCTCGGAACATCAGTGCCAGGGCTGGCTCGAAGGTTATCTGCTCACCGGACGCCACGGGTTCTTCTCCTGCTACGAGGCATTCATCCACATCATCGATTCGATGTTTAACCAGCATGCGAAGTGGCTGAAAGTCTGTAACCACATCCCCTGGCGAAAGCCGATTGCGTCACTGAATTACTTGCTCTCGTCACACGTCTGGCGGCAAGACCACAACGGGTTCTCACATCAAGATCCCGGGTTCCTGAATCACGTGGCGAACAAAAAGGCAGAGGTCATCCGCATCTATCTGCCCCCCGACGCGAACACGTTGTTGAGCATTACCGATCACTGTCTGCGCAGCCGGAACTACGTGAACGTCGTGGTTGCCGGAAAGCAGCCCGCCCCGCAATGGCTGACAATGGATCAGGCCGTAAAGCACTGCGCGGCGGGATTGAGTATCTGGGAATGGGCCTCAAACGACGAGGGACGCAATCCGAATGTCGTTCTGGCATGTTGTGGAGACGTACCGACCTTGGAGACGCTCGCGGCCGCTGCGTTACTGCGCCAATATCTGCCACAGTTGAAAGTACGTGTCGTCAACGTTGTCAATTTGATGAGGCTGCAGCCTCCTAAAGAACATCCACACGGTTTGCCGGATGAGGAATTCGATGCCCTCTTCACAACTGATCGGCAAATCATTTTTGCCTTCCACGGGTACCCATCCCTGATCCACCAGTTGACCTACCGGCGAACCAACCACCGAAACCTGCACGTCCGTGGCTACAAGGAAGAGGGTACCACCACAACTCCGTTCGACATGGTGGTGATTAATGACATGGACCGGTTCCATCTGGTGATGGACGTCATCGACCGGGTGCCTGGCCTGGCAGCTCAAGCAATTGACGTTCGCCGAACGATGGTCGAGAAGCGAGCCGAGCATAAACGGTACATCGAAATTCACGGCGAAGACATGCCAGAAATTACGGGTTGGCGCTGGGGATGCGGCACGACCTCGGGCGGGGCGAGTGACACGGCAGCTGATCACGGCTGATTCATCTTCAATCCTGGGGAAACCAAATCCACCCAAACCTTGAGATCGCCGCCCATGAACAGCGATCAACACAATGAATCGCCCCAACAATCGGCCTCTCTCTGGTTATCCCCGCAGTGCCCGAGGGATCCCCTCGGTGTATCTCGTGGTTGCTCAAATCGGCTTCTCAGGCTGAAGCGCAAACGGCTCGGTATGCCGCAGATGATCGAACGGTGGTTCACGCCTCTGAAATGTTATAAGGTCTTTACGAAACCGACGGAAACGGACAGGAACGAAATCTGTAAGACATTGTCTCAGGTGAAGGGAAGCGTCTCATCGCGAATTACAGAACTTGTGGAGGCAGAACTGACACGGTTCCAATAGGCAGACGGCTCTAATCGCCATTAGTAACTGGTGATGAGAGCCGTTCTTGTATTAGCTTGCTTCATTCTGGATCATCTTGGCTTGGCTCGCTTGAAGTTGGAGCGCCTTAACCTGTTCGATGATTTCGATAACCTCATCGCCCCAGACTCGCTTCTTTTCCAGCAGTCGGTTGGCGATCGGTTCGATTGTCGTTTTGTGCCGCTCCAGAATTTTGCGAACGGCAGCCTTCTCGGCGTCAATTGTGTCTCGTAGTTGGCGTCCACAGGCCAGCTTGAGGGGCCAATCTGCGATGTCCAAGCGGTTGGCCTGAATCACGTCCTTCGGCGACCCTTTCATCTCCAGGGCGAATTTCCAACAACTGTTTCGCGCCAAGCCGACGCAGCGGTCATAGGGGGGGGCGAACCACATCGATTCCGCAACTTCACCGGCGGCATGCACTGCCAGTTCCCGCTGACTCTGGGTTTGGATAAACACCGCGGACGATTTGCGAGGTGCAATTTTCCAGAGACAGCCTTCGAAATTTTCGGGGCCATCAATCCGCACCGCGAGCAGCGAAAAGCCGTGGTAAGCAGCAATAAATGCACGAGCGGCCTCGTGCCACGCAATGCGTTTCAGCAAATTATCGGGAAGGGTCATCATGTCTCCAGCGGTAAATGAATGAACTCAAAAGGACTGAATGAATAGCCGTTGCGTGCCGAAATCCCAAAATTCCAATACCATCCTGGCCCGAAGACCCAATCGGGTTCACAAAGGGGCGGAAGACAGAACTTCTTGCAAATCGACCCAAATGGCAATGGTGGGGGCTTAAACCAGCTTGGGAGACAGGTCTCAGAGGGGTAGGGGGGCAAAGTGATAAGGCGACGGTACGCATCAAACCAGTCATTTTACACGCCAACGCATTGGCAGCAGGTCTATTCCTGAAACTGCTCTACCATTCGATTGACCCACAGGAGTTTTTGCCGTTGCAAAGTCGGTAACGGGTGCAGGAACTTGTTCGTTGTTCCCTCTTTTATCAGCCCTCTGATCGTCTTGCTATAGCTGATTTGAGAACTGCAGCGTTCAATCAGTGGGTCCAGCTCTGGGCTCACTCCCCAGGCTCGGATGACCGGAATGGACTTGTGTTTGGTGAGTTTTACTGCCAGTTCTTGCTTTCGCCGAGCGGAAAAAATGGAGTGCGAATCGAACGAGACTTCGTCTTCCAATCGCTTGAACTGCTTAAAAAACTCCGGGCTTTTGGAACAGCGCAGGTCGGATAAGTTCAGAACTCGGACATGTTTCAAGCCGCAAAAATGCATCACGCGCATGACTTGGTACTGCGTCGTATCAGGTTTCGTCGGAACCAACGAGATCGGCAATTCATGAATCGCATCCGCATGAATATGATTGTTGGTTTCAACCAACGGTTGCGATGACCCCGGATTCATCATGACAATCACTGCATCGGGCTTTCGAGTGGCAAGCACCGACATACTCGCGGGAGTATGAGCTTTCTGAATGAGTTCCAGAACACTTCTGCACTCGACAACGATATTTGGGACAACTTCCACCGAGTAAAAGTGGCCGAACACATCGTATCCGCGTTTCAATTCTTCCGCCGGAATGAACTGAATCATTCGTTGATCCTTACGATTGATTGACATAGGCCAAAAGATCGCCAACTTAACCCGTCTTCGAGTCAATCGCTAGTCGTGGAGTCGCTTCCAACGCCAATCTTGCTTCGGCAAATCGCGAGTACAATCAAGAGGCCGACATGCCAGTCTCGGAACGCTGTCCTATCGGCCCCGCGGGCAACACGGTACCATTGATCATGAGCGCAGAACTTCTGACGCTATTCTCAATAGGGAGCATTGATGCGTGAGTCACCGAAGGTCCAGACTTGGACTGTCTATGAGACAGTGACAGGGCCGAAGACGGGAATGAGATCGGTTTGCACTGCCGATGAATGGAAGGTGATCGAACTGCGAGATTCCGTCATGAATCGGCTGGTTCGAGAAGGTATTGTTGCCGAGAACGAAGCAGAGAAACTGGCACGTGGGACTTCTGGTGATTTAAAAGTTCGCCCGCAGGCACTGCGTCCCAAGTTTCAATGATCGATTGTTCCCGGACAAGAGTTCCAAGATGCCATGTTCTGCTGGCTCGATGTGGGAGAACTCCCCTCGTCGCCAGACTCTTGGCCCCAAACCCGATACCAACCTCATTTAATTCGACGAACGGATTAAGTTGGAAATCGCGGGCAAAGGGGGCCGAGTTTTCTTCAGCTTCCCGCCTTCCCAATCGTATCCGCCTCGCCTTCAGTACCACGACATCGACCTGCAGGCGACCTGAGAGAGTTGTATGACCAAGAGCCAAATCGAAGCGTGCCGGGAGCGAAACAAACAGCTCAAGCAGGATATCGTCGATGGAAAAGTCACCATTGTGAATGTGACGAAAACCTGCGCGGATGTTGACAGTTTGCTAGTCGATCTGGAGCTCTCGGTGGATAGCATGCGCCTCGAACGGAATGACCAGCAGGAACTACGCAACCGAATTGGTCGTGAAAACACGCTGAAAGCCGATGGCTTGAGAACAATCGCAGCGCTGCGCGACAAGCTAAACAAGGCCAGGCTAATCCTGGAAACATTCGATCAGACCACGTTCTCTCCGCAGGAAAAGCTGGACATGAAAGACGTGATGGCTGACGCGTAACCCCGCCAGACTAACCGATCAGCTCAGGAATCGGGCGGTGATCGTCGATCAGGTACCGCGGGCGGCCCGAGCGATCGCGAATCGTTGCCGCGTCGATGTCGATACCGAGATTGTGATACAGAGTCGCGTGGACTTCCCCGTAATGGACAGGGCGATTCTGAGCGGTCTCGGCGAGGCGGCTAGTGGAGCCGATTACCTGGCCCGTCTTCATCCCGCCACCGGCGAGCAAGGCACAGCTGACCTGAGGCCAATGGTCGCGACCACCAGTCGGATTGATCCGCGGTGTCCGACCGAACTCGCCCCATGCGACGACACTCACGTCGTCTGAGAGACCACGGTCATGGATATCGTCTACCAGGGCCGTAATGGCTTGATCGAAGACCGGCAGCACCTTGCGGCCATGTATGAAGTTTCCACCATGCCAATCGAAGTCGGCAAACGACACGGTGACGCAACGCACACCCGCCTCGATCAATCGACGAGCCACCAAAAATCGTGAGACCAACGCCCGATAGCCCAAGTGGGAATACGGCAGAATCTTGTCGTCGTCGGTCCCGTAGCGAGCACGCACCTTCGGGTCTTCGCGATCCAGGTCAAGGGCCTCCATCACGCGGCTCGAAGTGAGAACATCAAGCGCCTGATCGACGTGCGTCTCCAAAACACCCAAGTCACGCCGGGCGTCGGTCTCGTGCCGAAAGCGATCGAATGCCGTGAGCAATGCTCGCCGATATTCCATGCGGGACGACAGAGTTTCATTCAGCTGCATATTGGCCTTCGTCTCACCGTCGGGACGGAAGGGCTGATGAGCAGAACCAAGGAATCCCGGCCCACCGACGTTGTAGGGACCGTGCTGCATGATCTCTGATAGATCCGCAACCGCGGGAACGGCACGATTCGTCTGTCCCTGAACCGCAGAGACGTTAGATCCAAAGTGCGGTGCACCACCCTGAATTTTTTTATCTCCGTAAGGAGCTCCCGTCACGCACAGGTTCGAAGCATGGGCCCCGTCGGAACCGATCAACGAACGGATGATCGAGAACCGCTCCATCCGCTGTGCCAGTCGCGGCATGTGTTCGCTGATCTCAATCCCCGGCACCGACGTCTTGATCGGATCGAACTCACCGCGAACTTCGACCGGCGCGTCAGGTTTCAGATCGTACATGTCCTGATGCGGAGGGCCGCCCGGCATGTAAATCATGATCACACCGCGATGACGCGGGGCAGGTGAGGTCCCTTGATTCGCGCGCTGCAACTCTTCCGCTTGCAGCAATCCTGGCAACGAGATTCCGCCCAGACACAGCCCACCAATTTGGAGAAACGACCGCCGGGTTGCGCGATCACAAAACGACGGGAGTCGCGAACCATTCAGCGTGAGCATGAGAGTCCTCACATTTGGCGTGGGGCAGGGGGGCGGGTACGGCTTTGACCGGCAGATTATACATCAATATCAACCAATATGAAGCCATCCAGTGAAGGTTTTATCACCGTTTGGACATTTTTTTGATGATTCCCTGGTGGCATGCCGCTCCATTGACACAAAATGTGAAAAATAGCGAGAGAATCCTCCCGTTGGATCCGCTGGATGGCCAGGGCGGCGCATCAAGACACCCTCCCCCCAACCCCTTCGACAGGTTCGTCGAAGGGGGCGTAACTTGGCACGAGACGCTTCGTCATCAGTGACTGACCTGCAGCCAATTTTGACGTTGTTCTGGAGGCCGTGTTCGGCACACCAGGTCCCGTTTCTCAACTCACGATGCCGCCAGCCACTGGCCCAGACTAATTGACCCGACTCGGTATTTATCGCCGGGAACAAGCGACCGATCCCCTTCCTGTAGCGGAGCGCCGAAGTAGGTCGCCTGATTGTCGGTCGTCACCTGACGTGTATCTTGTTTGGCTCGTAGATATCGACGAATGAGTTCATCGAGCGGAATCGCTTCGGGGCCCGCCAATTCCACCATCCCATTGATCGGCGAATTCGGAGCGATGTCCGCCAGCGCACTGGCAACGTCATCGGCCGCAACAGGTTGCAACGGGCCGGTGGGCATACGAACGGTATTCCCCTCATTATTCGATCCGGCGATGGCACCGAGAAACTCGAAAAATTGCGTCGCCCGCAGGATGGTATAGGGCACTCCTGAAGCCTGAATCAGCTTCTCCTGAGCCACCTTCGCCCGCATGTAGCCACTGTCCGGCAAGCGGTCGGCCCCGACGACCGACAAAGCGATATGATGCTCCACACCGGCCGCCGCTTCTGCCGCAAGAATGTTACGAGTGGACTTCTCGAAGAACTCCAAGACCGCCTTGTCCTCAAACGACGGGGAATTCGAGACGTCAACAACGACCTTGGCACCGGCAAATGATTCGGCCAACCCCTCACCCGTTACCGAGTTGACTCCCGAGGAAGGGGACGCGGATACGGCGTCGTGACCGAGTGCACTCAATTTCGCGATGAGCTTTTTTCCTATGAGCCCACTACCACCAATAATGACGATCTTCATGTTGATTCTCCGAATCGAATTGCCCGTAATTCCGGGAACGTGGGATGTGAAATGCAGCCGGTGCTTGGCGACCAGTCGACGCAATTATTCTTTTTCTTTCTTCTGCTCCGGGATGGCAATTTCCTTGGCGTCGCGCGGATGCAGCACGATGGCGATCAGGCGAGTTTTTCCCTTAGCAGACGGATTCTTGGAAACTCGATGCAAGCATCCAGTGGGCTCGTAAAACGTCTCGCCGGCTTTGAATATTTTCGTTGGCTGGTCGTCGATTCCCAGCTCATATTCTCCTTCCAAGACATACACGAACCCCGGACCAGGATGCCGGTGCGACACCCCCGCTTCTCCAGGCCCCAGCGTGACTTCTACAAACGATGCCCTGGAAGCTTTACCGTCCAGTTTCTCAACAATGTCACGGGCGGCGATGAGTCTGACAGACTCCCCGTGTTCATCGTGGAAGGCGACCGCCATTCCACTGACTCCCAGACCTAGCCCCATTCCAATCGCGAGTACCAGCCAATTGCGGGTCATATCGAGTCCTTTAGCTTCTGTTGCGGTCGCTTCGTGACCGGATTCGGCCAGCCGCTCTACACTATGGACGATTGAGAAACACCATTTGTGACAACCAACGAGAATTTTCTCAGAAAGGTTCTATGGACGCGGTGGCGAATCCGAGATTCCAAGCAATACAACACGCCATCGGCAACACGACCGATGAGGCAATTCCTTCGGCAGATTGGCGTTCGGTCGCGGACCGTTTCGTAAGCTGATCGCGGCGACGGCAACCGATGGGCGAACCTGCCAATCATTCGCGGTGTCCTGATCCCACGCGTTCACTGGCCTTGAGCTTGTACAGATCAGGGCGTCGGCATTTCCCTTAGAATTGGAGGTGTCCCATGCAGAGCCACGACTTCCAAGAACAGACATCCTTTTGAACCGATGAGCAAACGGCGCCGAGGATTCCCCTCGGAAACCCACGTCAAACAAGGAGTGCGATTTGTCCACGGTGACAAATTGCTCGAAGAAAAGCTAGGGCGAAATGATCTCTGCCCCTGCGGATCGAGCAAGCTATTTAAGAAGTGCTGCCTGACGACAGGCTGCTTTTGACGGCACCAATCGCAACCACTTTTTTCCGTGAATAACGCCCAGACCTCGACGGGTGCGAATGTGTTTGTCGAGGATTGTGCATAATTTTGCAGTTAAAAAAATGGTAAGGTGGACGATGGAAGCGGTCGTGTTCATGGGCATTCAGGGATCAGGCAAATCATCCTTCTTTAAGGAGCGGTTCTTGTCGACCCACTTCCATATCAGTCTTGATTCGTTGAAGACTCGAAACCGCGAACAGCGGCGACTCAATGAATGTCTGAAAACGTTGCAACCCTTTGTGATCGATAATACGAATCCGACTCGCGACGAGCGGCTCATTTACATCAACGCCGCAAAACCATTGCGATTTGCGGTGCTTGGCTACTACTTCCAATCGAAGGTCGCGGACTGTCTGCTGCGGAACAGCGAACGGTCTGAAGCCGAACGGGTCCCGAATGTCGCGATTTTTTCCACGGCGAAAAAACTCGAATTGCCGACCTGGGCCGAGGGCTTCGATCGTTTGTTTTACGTTCGACTGGAAGACGATCAATTCGTCGTTGAGGAGTGGAAAGATGAAATTTGACGACCTAGACCAGAAAATGCGGGTCTTCGAGACCGCTGCCGACTACTGTGTATTGCCGGACATGTTCATGGTTGCCCGCCTTGATGGCCGCAGCTTCACTCGGCTGACGAAGGAGATCTGCCAGTTCGAGGCTCCATTCGATGAGCGATTCCGGGACTTGATGGTTGAGACTGCAGAGAGTCTGATGACCTGCGGATTTCGGGTAATTTATGCCTATACAGAAAGCGATGAAATCTCGTTGCTCTTCGACCTGAACGAGCAACTATTTGGACGAAAGTTACGAAAATATAATTCCACCTTGGCGGGGGAAGCGAGCGCAAAGTTCTCGCTGCTACTCGGAAGTGTGGCGACGTTCGACTGTCGGATTTCGCAACTACCCAGCATTGAGCTGGTCGTGGATTATTTTCGCTGGCGGCATGAGGATATCGCCCGGAACGCCGTGAGTGCTCACTGTTACTGGATGTACCGCAGGTCGGGTCTCGACGAGCAAGAGGCCACGAAGAGGATCTTTGGCCTGTCGATCGGTCAACAGCAAGAATTGCTGTTCCAACGAGGAATCAACTTCAATGATCTTCCCAACTGGCAGAAACGGGGCGTCGGGCTGTATTGGGAAGAATATGAGCGATTGGCAGAAAATCCGCAGTCGGGTGACAAAGTGCTGTCTGTTCGACGGCGGATCAAGCGGGACTTTGACCTGCTAATGAAAGATGAATACAGCAAGTTCGTATCTCGTCTGGTGTTGCAAGAAAGCAATTAAAGTTCGGCAATCTGCCATGTGGGTGGGAAGAAATCATGGGTATTTCACGTGGAGAATTCGTCAAATACCCCCGTACGCCGCATCTGTTTGGCTCGAAAGGGACGGCCGATGACAAGCATCTGGGCAACCACGAATCGCAACGATTCATTGCGGATGAGTCGCTGATCGTCGAAGAGAAGCTGGACGGTACGAACGTCGGGATTCATTTCCAGCCGAACGGCGAATTCGTCCTACAGTGCCGCGGCCATCTCATTACCGAAGGGATGCACCCGCAGTATGATTTGTTCAAACAATGGGCGGCAGTCAAACGGTTCGCACTGGAAGATCGCCTCGAAGACCGCTTCATCCTGTTTGGTGAATGGGTCTATGCCCGCCATTCCGTTTACTATCGGCAATTGTCGCATTACTTTTTCGAATTCGACATCTACGACAAGCACCAGGAGCACTTCCTCAGTTTAGAACGTCGGCTGGAACTTCTTAGTGGGCTCCGGATCGAAACCGTGCCAGTGGTGCATACCGGAAGCATACACCAAGATAATTTGGAAAAGCTGATTGGCCCTTCGCAGTTCGACAGTCAATTTGATAACCCTCTGACCAGGCGGACTGACAATCTGATGGAAGGAGTTTATCTCAGAACCGAAACTAATGATGCCGTATCAGGAAGAGCCAAGTTTGTGCGGCCCGAATTCGTCGAAAAAATTAAGCAAAGTACGCATTGGCAGCATCAAATGATGGTGCCAAATCAACTCCAAGCGGGTGTGGATATCTGGCAATGAACTGGGATGAACTATCACGGGCGTCTCTCGGCGCAATCATGAATTGGGCACAAGACCAGTCGTGGTGCCGAGCGATGGCCCAGTGTCAGCAAGATGCTGGGTGGCATGCCGAAGGGGATGTCTGGACTCACACGCAGATGGTCTGCGCTCAACTCCCGCAACTGGCGGAATGGTCCACGCTCTCTGTTCACGAGCAGACGGTCTTGATCTTTACCGCCTTGTTCCACGACGCGGCAAAACCGCTCACATCGCACTTCGACACAGAATCAGGCCGCATCAGATCTCCCAAGCATGCCATCAAAGGCGAACACTTAGCTCGCAGTGTATTACGAGACCTGAATTGTGATCTTAACGTACGGGAAGAAATCGCTCGCCTGGTGCGATCTCATGGTCGTCCAGCGTTTCTACTCGAGCGGCCCGATCCGGTTCACGAAGTCGTCTCATTATCTTGGAAAGCCAGCAATAAGCTGCTGTATCTGTTCGCCTTAGCAGACACCCGAGGACGAGCCACCGCCGAGATGGAACGCCCCGAAGAGAATCTCCATTTCTGGAAAGTGGTGGCGGAAGAAAACAACTGTTTCGAGCAACCTTACCCCTTCGCCAACGATCAAGCCCGGTTCCTATTCTTTCGCAATTCCGAGCCGAACTTGCACTATGTGCCGCATGAGGACTATCGCTGTACCGTGACGATGATGTCGGGTCTGCCGGGCAGCGGCAAAGACACCTGGCTTTCAAAGCATCATCCAGACTTGCCTGTGATCTCTTTGGACGACATCCGAGGTGAACTCGACATCCATGCCACGGAAAACCAGGGCGATGTAATCCAACTAGCAAAGGAACGCTGCCGGGAGTTGCTGCGGTCCAGTCAATCATTTGCCTTCAATGCGACCAATCTGCTGCGACAGACCAGGGAACAGTGGATTGACTTGTTTTCCGCCTACAGTGCTCGAACAGAAATTGTTTACCTGGAACCACGCTTCGAGGATGTGCTTCGCCAAAACAAGGCACGCCAGAAATCGGTTCCCGAAACAGTGATCCACAGGCTGGTTGAGAAATGCGAACCGCCAACATGGATGGAATGCCACAGCCTGATTTTCAGCAACGGAACAAAATCTTGAACCATTCACGATGTAGGCTAAACGCAGACGTGAGCCTGATCTTGATCGGCAGATTGCCGATTTAAGCTACCCGCATGGTGATGGGTGAAGTAATATTTAAGTGGTAGCAGCCTCACAGATATGAATCCATTTTCAGAAAATGCGTTGGATTGCACCTAACATCATCGAGAGCGCGATCGTCTAAAAAGAACAGGACCGTTCAACGTGGCCGAAACGAAATTCCAACCCGGCTTTCGCCTCTCGACTGTTGATTGCATCGTTATTGTTGTTGGTACCATTGCCTCGTTTTGGCTTTGGCCTACAGCGTGGTGGATCGGCTTCATCATCGTGTTTGTTGTGGCACACTTCTTTTTGTTCTGCAACGTTTTCCGTATCGCCCGGACTCTGGAATTAATCTGGAGCGGCATCTTCGTCGTACTGACTTACTGCACCATCATGTTCGGCACTCCCACGTGGGCGATCACGATAGCCGTGTCGTTACTCACGGCTGCGGTTCTGGTGGCAATCGAAATGCGAAAACCTTCCTATCACGGAGTCCTGTGGCAGCGAATTAATCCCCGCTTGCGGGAGTGGTGGGCATCACAGGACAGTAAAAGTTGAACTCGATGCGTGCCGCCTTCGTGTGGTGGTGTCGTCGCATCACCCCGCAACGGCGCCATGTTAGAACCGGGTTGTCGAGCTCCCTTGAAGTCACCGCCGCTAGCCACTACCAAGATCCCGCACACACAAGAAAATGACATGATGGGAGTTGATCGCGAAGCAAGAACTCGACTGCGAGAGGCCGTGATCAGTTATATGTCCGGTGAAATATCAACCTTTGCGTTCGACGATATCAACACCGCATGTGGCAGCCAGTTCGACACGAGCCTGCAACAGATTTCGAGAGTCCTTTTTCTTCTCCATGATGATTTTGATCACCCGATTTCTGTCACTTTCAAGAATTGGATGATGCTCCAACGTATTGTCGCCTTCCTTTCCACCAACCTGGAAATCGAATCACCTGGCGCAAATGCAACATGGCCATTCGGCAGCACAGTCGCATTGGGTGCCGCCGAAAGCACAATGGGGGATGCCGCCATTCCCACATACGATGTCGCAATCCATTGTTGTCAGGTCCATCCGTGGTGGAACCGAATTCCGTCACACGTCGGCTACATCATTCTGAGCGGAATACTACTCGCAATCATATTCGCGTTGATTCGATCGTAAAATTTACGCCGCGGGTCATCGTGACAGTCCCAGCTTAACTCAGAATCTGAGCGGCCGAATGCGTTTTAAATGGGCAGGCACTCAATCCAGAAGAACATTGCCGTTGGATCGATCGTCGAGAACATATATTCAGACGAGCAGCCAATTCGCCTCGACCTGTACAGTATTTTCATATAAAGTATGATTCTCTTACCCGCGGGTCACATGCGGGGCAACTTGGCCGTTGGTCCGTTAGAAAAGGAGATTTAACAATGCGCAAAATGCTGCTCCTCAGTTTGGTATTACTCACGTCTCACGGGATGGCCGCCCCACCGCGTCAAGATTCCGTCACTCCCCTGCTCGGGCCGAAGCTCTTCCATGATGGTGATGTGATTGAAATCACCGATGTCACGGCGACGTCTCGCAATCTCGAGCCGGGTGACTCGGTGACCGTTAAGGGGCGGGCGCGACTAGAGAGTCATGATTCGGCCAACCTGTCCCTCTTGCTCACCCAAACCCAATCCGGCGGCAATGTAGAAACGGATTCGGCCCAATCCGTCACTGTCACGAAAGGGCCGCAAGAATTCAAACTGAAGATCACGATCAAGCATCGCGGCGTTCTGCATCTCACCTACTATGACCCCAAAACAGGCAAGCCATTCGGTGGCGCCTATTTTGGTACTGCGGATCAAATGGGTAAGATCTCCAAGTTGGACCTACGTTACTACTTAGAATAAATTGAATCAATCTGCGTCTTGCTGCGATGCCATCGGTGGCCCAGAGTCAACAATCTGGGCCACTTTCATCTACGCAACGCGAGGCTCTCGGGTTTGAGAAGCCCCAATACGGAATAAAATTTTAGACAGCGTGAGTCGTCAAAATGGATGTCGTCAATTTCTACAGTGTCAGTGATGAGTTCGGCGAATTCTCTAACTTTTATGCCTTCCCCATTCAACTCGACGGCGAGCACTGGCCGACTTCTGAGCACTATTTTCAGGCCCAAAAGTTTGAGGATGAGGCATACCGGCAGAAGATCCGTCAAACGGAATCGCCGATGATCGCCGCACGCCTGGGGCGCGACCGCAAACAAAAACTGCGGCCGGACTGGGAATCAGTGAAAGTTGAAATCATGAAGACTGCGGTCCTCGCCAAGTTCACTCAGCACCCGGAACTTCAAACACTCCTGCTGTCGACGGGAAACGCCAAGATTGTCGAGCACACCGAGAACGACAACTACTGGGGCGACGGTGGAGATGGCAGCGGCAAGAACATGCTCGGCCAAATTCTGATGCAGGTGCGGGAATCCTTGCGGCAAGCCTGATCAGACTTGTATCCCACTTTGGGGCCAATCATTTTGCGGGCTGGCCCAAATGCTTTGAAAGTACAGCTTGCAGTTGGTCAATCGGAATATTTCCCACCGCCAGCGTTTCATCAGGGCCAATCAAAAAATATTGTGGCATTTTCTTTAGGCGATAGACATCTATCAGCTCTTGAATCTCGCGTTCGTCGTTCACTCCCAGTACGAGTTGCCACCATCGACTATCGGAATGAAACTTCACTCGGTCACCGTTGCGACCGACCAAATCCTTTTGGGCACCGACGTACTTGATCCAGTCCCCGAAGTCCAAATCAACGCAGACGCTGAACATCACCAGCCGGTCTTCGGCTAAAAAATGCGTACGTAATACCTGTAAGTCGTCCTGAGTTTTGTTCCGGTCCTTGTCTTGAGATGACCAGAACTCCACCAGCACCCATTTCTTCCGCAGCCAGCGATCACTGATGTGGGTGATCTGCCCGCTGGCAGTGTGCGCCCAAAATTCAGGAACCAGCTTCCCCACAGCCAGCGATCTGGGCTGGGGCAGGGGAAGAGGTGGAAAAGTATTCTTCTTGGCGATCTCCGCCTTGGGGCCGGTGGTAGCGGGCTCCTCCGTGACATCGTCGGTGCACGTTGCGACAGAGGCGACCAGCGCGAGCACTCCACAGAAGAGAGTCGTCAAGAAATTCTGCAGCGACATGGCACACCTCAGTTGAGCGAAACCTGCCCCTCAATATTGTCCGCCGGATGATCTCGCCACGTCAAGCACGACTGCACCTAACAGGCGGTTGCCTCTAACGTTACAGGCAACCGTCCATCTCAGAATTCCGGTGGCAGCTCGGGTCTTTTACACAAAACGACGCGCGCTGTAGATCCTCTTACAGAGACCGGCAGCGGGCGTTGTGCGGTGATTCGGCGAGCGGTCGCAGGCCCACAGTCAGAATTTTTCCCATCTGCTGAAAAAATCATTCGCGGCCGGCGACATATCAGTGAGTATCGCATCGGGGGAGAGAACAATGGCAAATTGGTTCACAGCGCAGCAGATTGCGAGTTTGCTCGACGAGCATTCCGCCGCGCTGGAACTATTTGCTTCGCAATGGACCGATATCCCCGAAGACTGCGTCCAGGAAGCGATCCTCGAACTAATGCGGCAACCTGAAGCGCCTCGCAATATTGCCGCCTGGCTGTTTTATGTCGTCAAGTTGCGGGCTCTCAGTGCGAATCGCTCGGCCACGCGGCGACGGCGACATGAAACTCTGGCGGCTCGGCTAGTCCGTGTCAGTACTGATCGTGACGAGCCGCCGTTCGATACCGAAGACCTGGCACGGGCTTTGGAACTGCTGGATGAGGAAGGGCGCCAAGTCGTCGTCGCACGTACCTGGGGTGGCCTGGGCTTTGCCGCCTTAGGCGAGTTGCTGGGAACTTCCGCAGCGACCGCCTTTCGTCGATACGAAGCCAGCTTACAGATTCTGCGAGTGAGATTGGAAGCATCATGCAGCCAGACCGACCGTCCGAACCTGACTTCCCCGAAGAGCTGTCCGACGAACTGAATGCGTTCGCTCGACAACTCCGAACAGGCTTCCAACCCAAGCCCGCGACACTCGACCTAGGACAGCTAATGTTTGAGGCCGGACGAACTGCGGCCCTCGCGGAAGTCGGCCGTCGCGAGACACAAGCGGTACGCTCGCCATCGGTGCGTGTTCTACGTCTGTGGCAAACGGCCGCGACATTCATGACTGCAGTCTCGTTAATACTCGCCACAACGTTGACATTAAGAACAGATCCCGAGCCGCGCGTAATCATCGTCGACCGATTGCCCCCGCCAGCTACGACACCACTCTCGAACCAAACAACCCCCGGAACGCAACTGGCTCAAGATCGACAAACACCACCAGCCACCGCGCCGGCAACAAGCAATCGTTCAACGACAAGAAAATTTCCGCAGTCCGATGATCTAACGGAATTCTTCACAGCCGGATCATTTATGCAGCGAGCACACGAACTGGCACTCGCCTCAAGCCTCGACGCGCAACACAACGTAGCGGAGACACCATCTGTGAAATCAAATTCCCCCAGTAAGCGTGCTCCGATGGAACCACCACTTAGCCCTCTTTCCCTAATGGGTCACAAGCCTCATCTCACAATTGATCGTCTTTTAGAGGAGCATCCCCTATGAACCGTCCCCCTCCGCTCACCACATTTATTAACAGGCGATTTTTCGTCGCGATCGGGTGGTTATTGGTAACGGCAATGTGCATTCCGGCTCAGGCCGAAGAGCCATTTCCGGAACTCCCCCCCGAGTTCAAAACTCATGAATGGACACTCTCACCAGCCAAGGAACCACACTTCGCTCTGCAATATAAGTTGCTGCCCCCTTTAAACGAACGTAAACCCGGCAACTCAGCAGCTTACTACAACCGCGCTCTGCTATTCCAAGGGAGCATGCCGAAAGATCCACCAGAGCTCCTCGATCGATACATTGAGTGGTTCGACATGCCCTGCGACAAACTCCCTCTGGACGAGGTCAAAGCATGGTTAGCCAGACGCCGTCTTGTGCTCAACGAACTCCAAACGGCCACACAGTGCGAAACCTGTGACTGGGGTACCCGCTTTCAAGATCTGCGAGGCATGGACGTCATCTCGGTGACACTCCAGGAGTTTCAGGAGGCCCGCCAGTTAGTTCGCACGTTACGACTGCAAGCCAAGGTGGAAATTGCCGAGAAAAAATTTGATGCGGCAGTTAAAACGATCCAACAAAGCTATCGACTGGCCCACGACCTGGCGACCGTTCCGATGGTCATTGTCAACCTGATTGCCATTGCCAGCCAATCGTACGCCAACGATTCGCTGAGCGACCTGATCACCGCAGAGGGCTCACCGAATATGTATTGGGCGTTACGTGGATTGCCTGACCCGCTCGTTGACGTTCGCCCCAGTATTGAATTTGAATCGAGTATGGCATTTCGGATATTTCCGTTCTTAGTCGATGCCGACACTGCGGAGCACTCTCCTCAAGAATGGCAACGATTGCTGGCATCGGTCAATTTCAACGGCACAATCTCCAACGATTCTCTCGCCAGCCGGACACGAATTACCACATTAGTCACGCGGAGCTATCCCATCGCTAAGCGTGAGTTGATCGCAGCCGGGTACGATCGCGAACGAATCGAACGGATGCCAGTCGGACAGGTCGTCGCCATCTTCGCTCGTGACTGCCAGCGGTACACTGCAGACCAACTCGTCAAGTGGATTTTCATGCCGTCCTCTGCCCGCACCAAGGCGATCGAAGCCACTCAAGCCGCATTAATTCGTGAGGGGTATCGCGGCAGGGGCAATGATGACATTGCGGATCGAGATCCCCTGCAAATCAATACTCAATTGGGCTACAATCTTACTGGAATCAGCGAATCGAGCGACCGTCCGCGACGTCAGGTGACCGCACTGGCCACGATCGAGGCCATTCGCATCCATGCCGCTCACAACGACGGCCATCTGCCTGCCTCCCTGGCCGACATCACGGTCGTTCCGGTCCCCCCCGATCCCTTCACGGGCAAGCCGCTGCCCTATCGGGTGATCGACAACCGAGCCGAACTGATCGTTACTCCCACAAGACCAAACTTCGATTTCCCCGGCCGGCGTTTTTTGCTACGGATACGATAATCGATATCAATTGCCTTAACATTCGATGCCGAAGGTTTGTTAATGCGTCTAATTAAACTCTCGGTACTCAATACTTTTAATTGATCGAATTAATGCGACATCCGGCACGAATCACACCAATGATACGAATAAATGATTAGAAGGCAGATCGTTAGAACATGTCGGAATACAGCATTCGACAGTCCAAAAGTATCTCTTCAGAGCGTATTCACTCGTGCGATTCGTGGTCTAACTCTGCTCTTCGGTGTTCGACACCGGCGTCAGTTTGCGACTTCTACATCTCGCAAACGTTGTCAGACAAAAATGCA
Organism: Planctomycetota bacterium; assembly: GCA_040386595.1. GTDB lineage: Bacteria > Planctomycetota > Planctomycetia > Planctomycetales > Planctomycetaceae > JAKFVC01. The sequence continues at coordinate 101,914 of JAZKFE010000003.1, forward strand.
TTCTCAATGAGTCCAGTTAGAACACTGACGTCTCAGCGCTTTGTGCGGTCCAATTCAACACGTTCTAAAAACTTAACATCGAGAACCCATCATGCGCCCGATCCCATTACTCATAGCGATGTTGGCTTTCGCCACGCCAATCGGTGTGATCCCAGCCCAAGAAACGGCCGGTTTGCCCCCCATCGCCCAGCAGCAAATTAACGGCGAGACAATCCTCGTGGCCCGGTTGAATCTCTCACACCCGGGGATCCAACAGGTGAGCGAGTTTTTTGCAAACTACCCCGATCCGTCAGGTTGGTTCGGACTGAAATCCGAAGACTTTCACAACATTTTCCGCAGCCTGCAAACGGCAAGAAAAGACGCACCACAGCGAGTCACGGAACTCTTTCTGTTGATCTCAACTCATGACTTGCCAGCCAGTAGCTTGACGCTGGCCATCCCCGTGACGGGAACCGACGCCGATCGAGCTGCTGTCGCCGAGGCCCTGAAAACGGTTCGCAAAGGAACTGTGGAAATAGTTGCAGACGGGGTTATCTTCTCTACCGATAGAGACAGTGCCAATCGCCAACAGGCAGTCCGATCTCTCAGGCCCGAGCTCACCGCGGCATTAACAGCTATTAAACAATCTCCCATCCAGATCGCCGTCGGCCTGGATCCCGACACGCGACGTGTCATTCGCGAGTTCTGGCCCGAACTACCTGCAGAACTCGGTGGCGGATCAGGCCTGAATCTCGCAGATGGCTGGAAGTGGCTCGCCCTGGGCCTGACGCCGTCGCCTCGTCCCGAAGCACAGTTCATCTTGCAAGCGAACGACGTGCCTGCGGCGGAAGCCTCGGCAAAAACGCTAGCCGCATTGCTAAAATTGGCGATGAGCACAGGGGCGGTGGAGGAAAGCAACACCGCAGCACTGACAAAACTACTCACCCCCACACAGCAAGGTGACCGTTTAATCGTTGCCATTAACGATGCCAACGGTGGTACGCAAAAGGTGATTGATGAATTCGCGGAACCGCTCAAAACAAAACTCCTGCGCAACGCGGTGCAAAAGCGTACCGTTAACAATCTGAAGTTTATAATGCTGGCACTGCACAATTATCTCGACGTCAACAAGACTTTCCCCCCCGCCGCAAATCTTTCCCCCGACGGCAAGCCGTTGCTCAGCTGGCGTGTCCACATCTTGCCGTACGTCGATGAGAATGCACTTTATGAAGAGTTCCATCTGAACGAACCGTGGGACAGCGAACACAACCGAAAACTGATCACACGAATGCCCGATATTTACGCCTCATCAAGTATTACGATGCAGCAACGTACGCAAGGATTAACCACCTACCTGGGCATCAGCGGCGAACACTCTCTCTTCTCCGGCCTCGAAGGCAGGACAATTAAATCCATTACGGACGGGACATCGAACACGATCGGCATTGTCGACGCCATGACCGACCATGCCGTGACTTGGACGCAACCAGAAGACCTGAAAGTCGATTCCAAGAACCCTCACAAAGGCTTGGCTGGCCAACTAGAGAAGAAATTCCGCGTCGGCTTTTGCGATGGGTCCGTTCGTGCCGTCCCAGACTCGATCACACCCGAGAATCTGCGTCGCCTCTTACTCATTGACGACGGCGAGCCCGTTGAGCCATTCTAACGACAAAATCGAACTCCATTGTGGATGTTTGTCCCGCGACCGCAGCTGAGATTCGACGGCAACATCAATCCAGGCCCACGGGCATAGCGCGCCGAGCATTGACCGCTGAGACACTTAAAGCCCCGAAGAGACTATCTCTTCGGGGCTTTTGTATTCCCGGTACCTCTCATCGTGAGTGAATCCAATCGAGACATCTCTGCATCACCCCGGAAGAACCTTTCCCCCACAAATCGCCGAAATTTCTTGACATCCAGGACGAAGTGCATTACTATCGTAATGCACTCATGCACAACCTCAACTTTCAATTTGAAGTCCAGCCCTCTTCAGGAGTGCCCATTTACCGCCAGGTTATGGACCAAGTTCGTGCGCTCATTGCCGGGGGCAAACTGAAGCCGGGCGATGTCCTGCCCAGTATCCGGCAGATGGCGTTGGAGCTGCAGGTCAACATGATGACCGTGTCCAAGGCCTACGCCAAACTCGAGGCGGAAGGGCTGCTGGAGCACCTGCGCGGCAGCGGGACACGAGTCGCCGAGCAAGCCGGCCTTGGCACCCTCGAAACACGCCAACAAGAACTGCGACCACTCGCCGAAGCTCTCGTCAAACACGGGGCCTTGTGCAATCTCACCGACGAGCAAATCCTGACCGTCGTCAAATCGGTTCTTAAGGAACAGCAGCGATGAACGCCACATCTCAGACGATTATTCAGACGCAGCATTTGGCCAAAGAATTCGGCACCAAACGGGTGCTGCAGGATGTCAATCTCGCCATTCCGCAGGGGGCGATCGTCGGACTACTGGGAACCAACGGCTCTGGCAAATCCACATTACTTAAATGCATCTTAGGGCTTTTGAGATGCTCGCAAGGTTCAGCCAGGGTCTATGGCGAAAATGCCTGGGACCTTAGTGCCGAGTCCAAGGCTCGACTAGGATATGTGCCGCAAGACATCCGGCTGTATCCCTGGATGCTCGTGCGGCAGATCATCGCTTACACGGCGGCATTTTATCCGCGATGGGATTTCAAGCTGACCGATCGACTCTTAGAGGAATGGCATCTCTCGCCAACTGATTTAGTCGGGCCGCTCTCGCAGGGCCAGGCACAAAAACTCGCCTTAATCTTGGCCTTGGGCCATCGTCCCGAACTATTAATCTTCGATGAGCCCGTTGCAAGTTTAGACCCGGTAGCTCGGCGCGAGTTTTTAAAGTCGCTGCTAGAGATTACCCAGGACGAACGTCATACGGTGTTGTTCTCGACGCACATCACATCCGACTTGGAACGAGTCGCATCACACGTCGCCGTCTTGCGGCACGGGCAAATTGAGTTCTTCGATGAGCTCGATGTCATGAAGGACAAAGTCAAACGCTTGCGAATCTCCGCCGCCGAAGATCTGCCACCACAGTTCGCCATTCCCGGTGCCTTACGCACAGAGATCGACGGCCGCCGAGCCCTCGTCGCGGTGTGTGATCTGCACCCGCATATGGTCGAAGAATTGAAATCCAAGTGGCACGCCGACATTAGCGTGGAAGACCTCAATCTGGAAGACATTTTTCTAGAGCTACATCACGCCTGAATGGCGTTCACCGCGAACGTGCAGCGTCACGAAGCACGATGGTCAACACGGACGAGCCGAACGAGCTTGTCGCAATTCGTAATTTGAAGTGAGGACTGTATGGATCAGCGCTTGTATCAAGTTTTTCTGACATACGTCCAACGCTGGCAATTGCTGCTTACCGCAGTCTTATATGTTGCGGTATCCGTGGCCGCAGTCTGCATTGGGCCACTCCAAATGTCACCGAGCACGCTTCGCAAGGTGTCGCCCACATTTCCTCTGCCTCGCCCCCTGAAGAAATTTTCCGACCTGTCGGAACTCGAGCGAACATCAGACAGTACCCGTTCGGTCTTTGTAAGCACCAATCGACTCCAGAATTCGAAGCCAATCACGTTAAAACAACTGCCACGACTCAGCTCGTTGGAAATCCTAGGTGTATTCCAATCTGGCGACGACATGGCGATCCTGCGCTCCATGCCGAATCTACAAGCCTTCTCGTACTCGAGCAATTTGCCTTGGAACTGTCTGAGGTATGTTGCGGAGGCACAAGACTTACGATACCTGCAACTGCTGGCTCTAAAACCGGATCAAGGGCTATCAGATCTCCGACGATTACAAAAACTGGATGTCCTGGAGATCCGCCAAATAGAGGATTATCGACTGCTATTTAATGAGATACGGCACCTGCCTAATCTTCGTACATTAATACTTCCGGGACCAAAAGCGACCACTTTTCAGGGCGCGGATTGGGAACAACTCCGCTCAGTACCCCGATTGCAATATCTCTACCTGGAAGGAAATATCGACGGTCCTGAGTACACCCGGATTGAAGTGGATCAAATTCAACAGGCTCTGCCTCAGGTCAAGGTTCGTCCAAGTCCTGTAAACGATCGCCGGACACGCGTTTGGACTTTCATCGCTTTTGCCAGCATGCTCGCGTCGGGCGTGTTGATCATGCAACTGCAGACGCACTTTGCCCACGTTCAATCACGTATTATCCCCAACTACACCACGAGTCATCTCCTGGTGCCGATTGTGTTCTGGACCCTATCAACAATCTTCAACACCGTCATCTTGTGGTATGCAAACTGTTCCTTCGCCGCCAGCCTCGCTGGAAGTTTGATCGTCCCCGGACTGTACTGGTGGTTGACTGTAGCAATGCTGCGATCAGCAAAGATCCAGAATCAGGCGAGCACATTCAGCCCCTATTTCACGGCGATGATGTGTTTCCAGGTCCTTCCGAATTCCGTCACTCTGAGCAGCTTTTTTCTGGGCGATATCGATTGGTTTCTCAGCGGACGGCAACCAGTACTCGCGTGGGGAATCACCATTGCCAGCGTGATCGCCCCCGCCATGGCCTTGCGACGAATCCCCCGGCTCCATTCCCTTTACGCCGAATGCTCCGCAGGAGTACCTCCTCTAGGACTCAGTTGGAAGGCTTGGAACGTCTGGGGAAAAAACTTAGCCGGCTCACAAGAAGGGACTTGGGGCACACGACTCCGATCGCGTCGGTCCGCTGCCCTGGATTCACTTTTAGCCACCCGCAATCCGACCGAGACCTCGAAATTGTGGATCGCAGGGAATGAGCAAAGCGGTTGGCAGTTATGCATGCGGCTTCTGATGATGGGAACCGCCGCCTTCCTCTTCATCCAGGTCTTCCGTCTACTTGGTTACACGGATCCCACGGGGGGGGCCCTCTTAATGCTTTCCGCAGCGGGAATAATCTATGTCGACATCTTCCCTTTAGCACAGGTGATAGTCTGGCGCCGACGACGATCACTCTTGGGATATGAGTTGCTGCGACCGTCCAACAGACAGGACTTTGTTCGCCAATTATTTGCCGCGATGGCCCGAGATCAGCGACCATTCCTGGTACTCCACTTGCTGTGGATCGTTGTGATCTGGCAAATGTCCACGATCACACATCTGCCACCATGGATGATTCCTGGCATTATCTGCTTCTGCGTATTTCGAGGACTTAGCATCTACGCCTACGCTCTATTAGTGCTAGCCGTTAAACCCATTTGGATCGTCATCGTCTGCCTACCAATAGTTTGGAGTCTGCTCAGCTTCTCCAGCGCTTATTTGGCCTTGGGATGTACACGCCCCGAGAACTGGTCTCCGACAATCGCAATTCCACTGTTCCTCACGGGAATCGCGTTCGCACTGCTTGGTCTCGTTTGGATAAGACGCTATTGGGAACGGCTGGAACTGGCTTAACCGAAGCTCGAAGTGATTTGTTGCATTTTATGACAAACGAAACAGTGGCGCGACGAACGCGGTTGACATCCCTTGTACTACGTGCCGACTGGAGAATACCGGGGTTTGCGGGACCGGCTGCGAATCAAGCAATAGGTTGAGAGGGCCGTGATCCAGAACAAATGATAGACAAATACGGCTCCACGCAACCCACGCGGTTGCGGAACATAAGCGACTGACTTCCCCGCGGGATCCACCTGATATAACTTCCGATCTCGCTGATCAAGATAGACCGCGCCGAGGGGAAACTGCGGAGCGAACTCGGCATCTGCGATCCCCGCATTGACTGCGATTTTCTGAATATCGAGACGTTTTATCTCACTCAGCTTCGGTTGAAGAGCATCGCCATCAGGAGTCGACTGAGCGAGTGGCAGGTGCAAAGACCGGAACGAGCGTTCCTCAATGTGTTCCGGATAGACGAGCGGTCCAGACTCAATCCAGCCGGTCGTGATGATTTCATTCACGAAGCCCGTTCCGGGAGGTTCCCGTTGCACATGCTCATACCGCAAATATACGGGCCAAAAGTCACGAGACACATTAATCGTGGCTCGAATTTTAGCCTGGTTCCTATTGTGCAAGGGGTAAGTCTTCAACAGCTCGAGATCGACGAGTTGTTCTCCATCGACTTGGCGTGCTTGTTGAAGATGAATCTGGACATCCGGGACCGTCAGCCATTCGACAAGCGATGCGCCACCGGCATCAACAAACCGGTCTGGTCGAACCAAAGGCAACGAGATTGGGGTAGAGTTCGGACGGGATATGGATCCGGGATTCATGACTGGGGCATCCGGACGATACTCACGGGCCAGAGTGCCATCAAACGTTCGTAATTCTAATAATGCCCCGTCTGCCGCGAAACGAGACCAAGCCCACCGCGGTGCATGTTCAATGATTTCGTAGATATTCGATTGTTCGCGTGGCTCGGGGGGCGGCACCAACGCCCTCCCTGACTCTTGCGCCGACTTCACCCATAGCTCCCTCACCTGAAAGTAGAAGTCCGTCCGACTAATCTGGACCTGATAACGCAAGCGGAGATCGGTAATTTGAGAGTGCGATTCACGACGCTGGATCCCGGCGACAATCTCTTTGATTGTGGGAGAATCTGCGGCCCGTGCCGATGTTCCCACAAAACAAGCCAGAATCAAGAATCCAGCCGCGCGAAGTACTCGATGCAGATTAGGCATGGGTCGCCTCGATTTTCAGAGCAGTTGTAATCGGCTTGACCGCCGAACAAATTTAACAAGGCCGAGAAGTCGCTAACTTCGACGCGCAAGCTCTACAGTCAATACCATCCCTGCTAGTAGCCATTTTCCGGCCTCGAGTCCAGGGCGCCACAACGAGCGATCGCCGTTGCGCTGATTGTTATCAGGAATACAAAACCGTAGACCAGTGGGTAGTGGTGATTCATCAAATTGAAAACACCGTCAACATACTCGTCCGCTTCTAAATTATTAAAGACGGCCAGTGTGCCAAGTTCGGTTTGACCGGGAATGGAATCCGCCACAATGTCGGTCAGAGCCGGCATGAGCACCGCGATCACCACCGCTGCGATAGGACGTCGTAGCCAGCAAACAGCAGCAACTGCGATCGCGTAAACTTGCGCATGCAATAGAGGCATGCAGGCCAGGTACACAAAGCCCGTGCGACCAGCGTCAGACCGATAGGGGGACTTCCACCCGATAAGCGCGGGAAGCCCATCGAGCACGATCACAACCGCCAGGAGGCCTACAATAAACTTCGTCCAGAACCAGGTCGTTGGCGCGATCGGTCGTGTGCGCCAAAAATGCTGTAGACCGGGCTCTAATTCTGCCGCGAAAATCCCCACTCCAACCAAGGCACTCCAGAGTAAACCGACATACCAACTGTTCGACGGTAATCCACCGGCCAATCTTAGGATCAGTGTCTCAGTCTCACCAGCACTCTCGAACAAATTGATCCCTGTAATCAAGAGCGCCAAAGTGAAACCGGCCAGACAAAGTGGCAGTGACTGTCGCAAATCAAGCCAGATTAAAGCCCCGAGACGCCCAGGAAGTCGAAAGAAACGATTGACTGGTAGAGTCGGTAGCCGCCACCAGGAACTCCTACCCGGACATACCGCCGAGCCTTCCTGGCGACGCCCATAGCGGCGTGCAAACCAACACCCAAGCACGTACGTCACGAGCAAACTGCCGGCAATTGGCCACCAAACACTCGAACTCAGTTCTAAATCCTGGTAGGTCGTTCCATCATGCAAACCGTAGCTAGACAGCGAAACTAATGACTGCGGGAACAAGGCGGCGACCCGGTGAGCGACGCTGAAAGGCTCTGCCTGAATTCGAATTGCCGGGATGATAGTCCACAGGAGCGCAATAATTGCTCCCCAGAATCCGACCTGGCGTTCGGTCCGGCAAAGTGTTCCAAACAGCGACAGCAACGCCATCAGTTCCAGCGTAGCAACCAACGAAATCGCGGTCGTTGTCCACAGAACAGCAACCGCCGCAGCCGGCAACAGGCTGGCACGTTCGAGAAGTCCTGGGGATGACCTTCCGCGCAGCTCAGCTTGTTCGACCAAGCCACTCGCGACGATCACCGTCACCAAGAGCGCCCCCACAATGATCGGTACGGCCAAACACGCCCAAGCGCCGAACAGTCGAACCCAGGCCATCTGTCGTAGTGAAATCGGCAATGAGGCCGAGTACTTGATGGTCCGACGGGTATACTCGCCGGCGGCGGTTGGCATCGCCAGCAAGACTGCTGCCAGACAACCAAGTCCTGCGCAGGTGGCATAGTAACCCGAAACGAAGGCACGGGGTCGGTACTCAATTTCATAAGCCACACAATACCCCAGATAGAGCATTGCAAATACCAGTCCCAAAACCAGCGTCGAACGACGCTCCGCCCATTCCTTAGCCATTAAACTACGAAGCTGACGAGTCATCATAGTAACAATTCAATCTTGGAGAAGGATGTTGGCAACTCAGATTGTGGACCGCTGAAAACGAATCTAGACCACCGGCCAATCTTGAGGCCGACCAATCACAAAAGCCTCAAAAATATCGTCGAGCGACATCGCGGCGGGCAGGGGAGAAAACCCTAAACTCTCTAGGTCGTCCACTATTTTAGTGATGCCATCGACGACAATCTCAATCTGATCTCCCTGCCGGCGTACATCCAGCAAACCGGCAGGGGACGCAAGGCGACGAGCAATTTCAACCGGCACCACCAGTCGCTGAACCTCGCTCCGTAACGCATCGGTGGCCCCCTGGCGTACGATCCGTCCTCGATCGAGTATCGCGACGGCATCGGCCACCGCTTCAACTTCCGCGAGCAAATGGGAGCTATAAATCACCGTCCGCCCCTCGGCTTGGAGGTGTTCGACTAAATCGCGATAAAACTCCTTGCGAGACACCGGATCCAAACCGAGTGCCGGATCGTCCAGAATGGCGACCTGCGGCTCGTGAGCCAGCGCCACCGCCAAACCGAGCTTAACAGTCTGCCCTTTCGATAGACGCTCAATTCGAACCTGCCGCGGCAATTCAAAGCGATCGAGGTATTGATTCGCTAACACCGGATTCCAGCTGGGATAGAAGGGCTCGAGAAATCGGCAGAGTTCGACGGAAGTCATCCAACCATACAGCGACTGATCCTCAGCGAGATACCCGACGCGACGCCGCAGTTCCAAGGGTTCCTGGGCCGGATTACAACCTGCTACGCGGATCTGCCCTTTATCTGGCGACAAGAGTCCCAGCAGCGTCCGAATGGTGGTCGTTTTACCGGCTCCGTTGCGCCCCAACAGAGCAAACGTCTGCCCTGCTTGAACCTCGAACGAAACGTCCTGCAAGATCGCCTGCGAACCGAAGGACTTACTGAGGTGATGAACGGAAACTGCGGTTTCTGACATGAGAGACCTTCCGCTGAGTCGAGATAGGAAACTACATCTGCGTCGACGCTGCTGCCGTTAGTCGCACCCGTAATTCCGCGGCCGTTAGCCCCAACAGCACACCTTGTTGCACAACCGCATCAAACTCACGAAAGTACTTTTCGCGCTGAGCGGCAAGCTGGGAAACAGCCTCTTGAGAAGGCTGACTCACATACGTGCCATCACCATGCCGTAGTTCAATCAGCTTTTCGGCCGCCAATCGTTCATAGACCCGGAAGACCGTATTCACGTTAACAGCCAACTGCTGAGCCAGCTCCCGAACGGACGGCAACTTGTCGCCGGAAGCCAATGTTCCCGCGAGACAATGTGCTCGCAGCTGCTCCGTGATCTGCCGCGAAATCGGGACCGATGAACCGCGTTCAATATGCAAGAACATGCGACCTCCAAGTGTTCACAGTACTATAACAGTGATTCACAGGACGTCAAGAGAAAAGAAAGTCTCTTGTAGGGCACTGAAAGCAGCGGGATCGGATCAAGCCCATCATCGGTCGGCAAGAAGTCAACAACGTCATCAATAGGCTCGTAAAGTATTTGCGAACACGATTCCTCACTCATTCTGAAGGACAACAGCCGCCTCCAGTGAAATCGGGCAGTGCGCTCCAGTCTCTAGCAAGATCGAGGCCGATTGATGTGACATCCATATAACGTTGGCTCATCGCAGACGACTTGCTAGGATTCGCACTCATTGACAGACGTCACTTTTTTCGCATTCAGATCACATCGCCGAGGCCCCAGGATGGAGTTGAAACAATTCGCCGAGATCCCCGGTCAATGTGGTTGGGGGCCGCAATGGAATGCCTATCGGCGGCGGTTGCAGTTGGGTGAGGTCTTGCAACAGATTAGCTCGACGCATGGTGATATCGCGAGAATCCCTATCGCGGGCAGTCGCAAGGTGTTGATTTCGCACCCCGACGACATTCGTGACGTTCTGGTTTCGAAATCACAGTACTTCGGCCTGTGCGGCCAGGACTTGCTTCGCCGCGTATTACCTTGGGGGCTAATTGCGACGGAAGGACAATTTCACGATGAGCATCGCGCGGTGATGCTGATGACGTTGCGTAAAGTCTTGACGCGGCGTGTGCTGACCGCGGTCATGGCCCGGTCGCAACAAGCATTGTCCCCGCTGCAAGATGGGGCAGTGCTCGACCTGACTCAGTTCTGCCGGTCATTGAGCCTCGGTATCGCAGCCACGCTGCTGTTTCCCGATGAAGCCGGGGAAGACATCACCTCGCGGGTTGACCATGCCGCGTTGCTGGATCTGCTGTCGCAAACGAATTCGTGGTTTCTGGGCATGCCCATCGCATTTCAGAAGCTCTGCTTTCTGGTGGGATTTCGTCGCACGGCCGCCATGTTAATGACCCGTCGTCGCGTACGAGAGCAGCTGACCGAGGCCATTGCGTTGGCGAGTACCATCCCTCGTAGCGGCCCCGACGCGGACGTGATGTCGCTGGTCATGAATGGTGGAGAAGTCGGCGGGAAGATGGCGGGGCAATTTCTGCAGGACAATCTGCTGACGATCCTGATTGCTGGGTACGAGACCACTGCAAACACGATCGCCTGGGCTATGTGGGAAGCGGCACAGCAGAAGCCGCTGCAGTCGCGGATGGCGGAGGAGGGCAGTCGACTGTCTGATGATCCTGCGGCCAACATGGAATGGTCTAACAATGCAACCTGGACCAGTGCGACGGTGCAGGAATCACTGCGCATGTACCCTTCAGTCTGGGCGCTGCCACGCCGCACACTGTCGGAATACCGTATGGGCGAATACCTCCTGCCCAAGGATACGTGGGTGTATGTCAGTCAGTGGGTCACACACCGCGATCCGCGCTGGTTCCCCAATCCCCTGCAATTTACTCCTGATCGCTGGTTGACTTTGACTACCCCTAGCCCAGATCCATTGAGTGGTTCTGCGATTGATCCTGCAACGTCGCCCGAGCGCCCCCAATTTTCCTTCTTCCCGTTCGGTGGAGGCAAACGCTTCTGCATCGGCAAGGCCATCTTTGATGAAGAGGCCTGCATATTGTTAGGAAATTTCTTCGCCCGTTGGGAGTTGACGCCGCTTCCAGACTGCCGCCCCCAACCAGCGTTCTACGTCACGATGCAACCCAATCAACCGCTGCTCGTGAAGTTAAAACTTCGCGCGTAAGGCACATCGATAATGTGTACTAGATTGGGAAAATATTAGCCCATATCGCCAGTTTTGAGTTGCAATACTTGAGTGCATTTCGGCCCGGAGGGCCCGTCGTCGGTAGCCAGAGGCGTGAGCCTCTGGAGTCCAATCGATTTCGTAGTGCCGCCCCGGGAAGGGCCGGTCTCTCCGAGGCGGATCACAAGAAATCCGTGGGCTTCTCGCCCCAGAAGTTTACACCTCTGACTACCGACGTCGAGCCCTCCGGGCTGTTGGATTCGACACCCCCAATACCGCAACGTAGAAACATCCTGGTCATTCTGAGACCTCGATTTATTTCACATCCTCAACAAGCTTCGTGGTGTTAACAATCTCCCCGCCGCCAGGTGTCAGGAGCGCGCGAACTGCGGCGTCGTCGTTTTGAGCGGAAATGAACTTGGCGGTGCCGTCTGCCATTCCGGCGTGCCAGCCTTCGGGGAACCACCCTCCAAATTTCGGAGGAGGCGAGCCGACCAAATAGGCAATGTCGTCAGGCTTAGTCCAAGGAATGTCTCGTTTCGCCTCGACGAGGCAAACGATGTTACTGGTACCGTCGGTCAGATCCCCTAGCGTTGCCCCACGCGGATTCGAAAACATGGTTCCCAGGTTATACCGCTGCACAGTATCAGGAGCATCAGGTGCGCCGGCCCCTGCACTTAATCCTCCAGCACCAGCATCTCCCCCCGGAGCACTCGGCGGCAACCCCGGAGTCACCACTGCGAAATACGAGGCATTTGAGGACTGTGGGGAATCGAACAACGACCGGAACACGTCGGGCATCTTGGCGAGGATGGTCTTGTTGTGTTCGCTGTCCCACGGTTCCTCAAAGTGGTATTCGTCATACAGTTTCTGTTCCCCGAGCTGCGGGAGAATTTCAACTCGCCAACTATGGGGGACCGTTCCCTTGCCATCTTTGCCATAGATCACCGCTGCGGGAAATCGTTTATACTGGTCATAATAGTTCCGTTGCGCCAGCATTAAGGTACGCAAATTCTCCATCGCTTTTTTATGGGCACGGGGTTTGTTGTCTCGGCCCGCGCGTGTCGAGCGGATATATTTTTGACGAATAATATAAGCATTGGTCGTGTTGGGTTCATCTGTCCGAGGCATCACAATACGAACCGACCAAATATCGAAGGTGTATTCCTCGTTCGGTTGGAATTGCTGTACGACCTCAAGCTTTGCCCCGACGGGGAGTTTTTTTGTGTCACGAATGGCTTGAAATTCTAGGAACTCTCGGTCGGTCACAGGAGCTTCGTCACGCCGGAATTGCCATTCAAAAATTGCCGCGAAGACTTCGTTATCGGTGAGCGGCAATTGCTTCTGGCCAGCAATGGTATTGTACGAGTCATTAAAATTTTTGATCGTCATCTGTAGCTGAGAAAGGCTCTCGTAAGGAGAAGCCAGTGCAATTCTAGACATATCTGAAGTAGCAGCTCTCGTCCAGGAGACAAATTCTTGACGAACGAGCAGGCCTGGGCGCTGAGTGAATCGATCTACTGTTTCTGGATCTTGCGGATATTCTTTCAATTCGATTTGCCAAGCCAATCCCGGAGAACCAGGGGACGACCAGATCGCAGGGGAGCTCGGGAGCAATGCCGACTTCGAGCGGCCCTTGGCTGTGGACAGATTCGCTTGAATTGTCCAGCCTGCGGGCATGATCTGTTCTTCCGCAATCTGCCGCAGCGCCTGCAATTCGCCGGCGTCAAATTCCGGTGTTTTTTCTCGCAACAAGATCCAACGAATTGCGGCAACGACTTCCTCTTCAGTCAGAGGCTGTTGTTCGGGATGAGTTTGATGTTTGCCCCTCTTCGCGTTGAATTCATTGACGGCATCGGTAAGCGGAATTGGTGTCGCACCACTATCCGTCACCACGGGCATGTAAGGTGCCGCAAAGATCTCGAGGTTGGCTCCTGCTTCATCCCGGATGCTGGTCTGAAGATTCTGGACAATGGCTAGCACCGTACCACGTTTGCGGGCTTCAGTCACGACGTCAACGCCGGGACTCAAGCGTGTATTGACCAACGTTTCGACATTCGGCACTGCCGTCGGTACATTGTTAGTACTTGGCAGGTAAAGCACTTTGACAACAACATTTCCGACCTCCGACTGGGCGAGGTCTTCTTCCGTAAATTGCACCGGCAGAGCGTTATTCCGCAAAAATTCACGCGATGCGGCCACCGGGTAGGGGATCTCTAACGAGAGCCACAAGCTAACCCCGGGACGAGACGGAATACCCGAAATCTGGAGCCGTGTGATTGTCCCCGACTCCTGCATGAATCGTCCAGGCAGAGTAAAATTCGGAATGGCGATACCTAGCGGAGTATTGCGTTTCCATTGTGGAGTCAGTGTGGCTCCAGCCGGAGAGGTCATCCGCACTTGAACGAATTTGTCCGCCTGGTGGATTCGAATCCAGGTATCAGTTCGAGCGACTTGACTATCGAAATTAGTCGGACGGACAGCCTCATTGCCTCCCCAGCCCACAACTAAAGTGTCGCCGTCAATTCGATAAATCCCTTTTGATGTGGCTTCGGCCGCACCATTTGATTCCACGCCTGTCATATCGATGGTTTTAGGATTCACATAGGGATTAAGAACGATTGAATACGACCGCTTTTGATCACCGTCCAACATGCGCCACTTTTGGCTTTGAACCTGAGCCTTCAGCTTCTGTTCCTGAATATTCACCCCTTCGCCGGTGATTGACTTCAGATACCATTCCCCATCCAGCTCAGATAGGAAACGGTTGGCGTCGATCGTTTTGATCCGCACAACAGCTAGCACGGTCCCCAGCTTCGTCGCCGAGTCAATGACGGTATCGTCGACTTCCGAATCGTCGTTAATCAATACCTCAGGTTTCGATTTCCCTTGTGGGAGATAGATCACTTCAATGATTTCGCCGCCGTCGCTCGCCCGTTTTAGTTCAGCATTTCTCACGATGGGCTGCAGACCATGAACGCTGAGGCAGTCGTAGGCTGCCTCTGATGGCTTTGGAATTTCGACCGTCAGACTCAAGTCAGTTTTTGGATTGCCGCTCCCCTTTTTCTGGAGTAATAGCTCGGATTTGCCGACAGCTAACCCGAAACCTCCGGGAATCACCTCATTGGACCAAATCACTTTACCGATAGGCGAAGCCTCACTCACGGGAGCAATGGTTCCGTCGCTTAGCCGCTCGTTGAGATAGAGCATCACCAACGGTTGTTCGTCACGAACGCGTTTGAATGTTTGGCGGCCACCATCGCTTCCGTCATGATTCTTAGACCACTGGATAACAAGCGTATCGCCGTCGATCCGATAATCTGCTCGCCGCCGGAAGGACAAATTCGACTTGTCCTTCTCATCAGGATGAATAACCAGCGTTTTCAAACCTTTTCGCAAATAGGTCTCTAGCCGACACACTGTAGGTCCAAGTGGCCCCGGTGAGCTGTATTGATGCCCACGGAATCGCGTTCGCAAACCAGCGGTGGCTTCAAATAGTTTCCCGACACCAAAGACAGTGGATTCCAAAATCCATTCGCCTTCGAGGTCCGTCGGCGTGTCAGGGGTGTCGGCAAGATCCACCTGCTTCGTGATCATTCCCACCTTAGGACTGGTCACCGCCTCTGTGGTGCCCGAGGGTGAATCCCATTTGGTATTGGGATTCAGTAGCTCTTCCACTCGGCGGTCAATAATTTGATCTTTGAGTTCGTCACGCAGGCGAATGGTCTGTTGCACTTTGGCCATTCGTCGCTG
>JAZKFE010000003.1:117191-118955 GCA_040386595.1 Planctomycetota bacterium
ATCAACTACAGCCCGGTTCGCGACGCCGCCGAGGGCGAGTTCTGCCTGGTGCAGCTGTTGCCGCAACTGGAAGGCCTGGGAGACGGCAGTTCGCAGCTTCGCTTTCAATTCCACTGCGGGGGCCGTTGAATGGTGAATTCTCTCCGCCAGTTCGATTGCCCGACGTTCCTGGGCTTCAAATTCTGCTTTCAATTCCGGAACATTCTCGATCGCTTTGTTTTCCGTTTCAGCCACCGGGTCAGCAGGAATATAAAGAAACCCCGGGCCGGTCGGAGAGGAGTTTGCGTCCAAGTGATTCAGCAACGTCTTGGCCTGGCCGTGCAGCTCGTTCGTGCCATTGATGATGACGCTGTTAGTCCGTTTGTCCGCAACGATTGCGGCACCGGGCGTCGTCCCAATCAATTGCTGTGCTAATTCCGCAGCAACAGTGGCATCGGCATGTTTGAGTTCGTAGATCTTGACCGTGGTGTGAATATTGTTGGCAAGCCCCATGGGATTTCCTGGCATGCCTGGGAGTCGTCCCCCTCCCATTTCAATCTCACCCGCGGTGGGCATCCCCGCTGCCATACCCCCCATGCCCGCTCCCATTCCAGGGCCTGCGGGCCCTCCCATTCCCATCACCATTCCTGGGTTGGCACCTCGCGGTTTGGCCGGAAATGTCTGAGCCTTCACAACGTCATCGTCGGGCTTAGGGGGAACGGACCATTCGCCGGTTTGATCCGAAAAAATCTGTAGTTGATCACCATTCTCAACGACAATGATTTCGTCTTCAAGGACTGGAGTCGTAGTAAACCCGGTCGGCGAAGCCAGGGTCCCCCACTTTCCCGTAGTGGCACTGTAACCCCACACATACTTCCCTTTGCCCAGCGGTTCGCTATAGAGACAGCCAACATCCTGGCTCCCGAGGAGAACAAGTCGTCCGGCGGGAGCTTTGAACTCAATCGTCGTCCATTTGGCCAGCTTGCGACTGTACCCCCAAGCTCGATCTCCCTTTGGGGAAATTGCGATGATCAGAAGCACTGTATTTCGACGAAGGTATCGCTTTCGGCGGCAGAGGCATATTTCCGACAAAGCCTCCTCCACCACCTCCACCACCTCCACCTTCAAAGCCACCGCCGCCGCCTTCAAAGCCACCGCCGCCGCCTTCATTGTCACCAAAACCTTCACTGTCACTTAAAACGACTGTTTCAGACTTCGCAGCATCGGGAACCAGCTTGGCACCTGAAATACCGGGGAGGCTCAAAGGGTCATTGGATGAGAGCTCAACGACAACTCCAGCAGAAGCGTTGAGAGGCACGATTGAACTCTCAGCAGTAGCAAGTCCGTCGACAATCGCAGCCATCACCCCTTGCAGACTTTCCGCGGGTGGAATCACAATAAAACGATCCCGGCCGCCACAAACGCGTAAGGCCTCATTTTCACTCGCCAGTCTTTGAATCACCTTTCCTAGCAGAACGTGCGGCGACTGGTCTGATAGCGGCAAAGAGATACTGTACTGCTTCACGGGGATCCGAATTTGCTTCGCTGCGAATAGACACTTCATCAAGGAATCGTGCCCGTTAAACCCCCCGGCCTCCCCTCCATCTGGTAGTTGAAGTCCGGCATTAGGATCAAGCGGTTCCTGGCTATCGGCTATCGCAGAATCTAACAACGAAACATCGATCAGCGATCGCACAATCGCCACGGCACCAGCCGGTGGTGTGGAGATGACGAAGGCATCCCTCGACGTAGCCAGCCGGATTTCCGGATGCCCTTGCGACAGCG
>JAZKFE010000003.1:118965-123792 GCA_040386595.1 Planctomycetota bacterium
AATGGCCGTGGCGATTGTCTCTAACGGTACCTCTTGCACAATCGGCAGCGTAATTTCATGACCGCCAAACCGGATGGACATATTAAATGACTGTGCTAACGCGTCCCTCACAGTAGCTGCGATCTGGTCGGCCGACGGCTTACTTCGCTCCTCTTCGAAAGGCGGATCAAGCTCAGGAACAACAGGCGGAAAATTGCCCTCAGCAATCGCCGCTTTGTTGACGACTTTTTCTAGCACAACTTCCACGCTGTTATCCTTGGCTTGGAAAAACGAGGGAAGTAAATCCGGATTGGGGTTGTGCTGCAGCGAGATGGAACTGAGACGAATACGATCCCCGAGTGATGAATCCGTACTAGCGCTCTCCCATTGATATGTGGCAGTCCCCTGGAAGGGCTCTCTTGGTTTCGGGCCTGGTTGACCAGTAAAAGTCATCTGAGGTGGAGTCTTCGATAGATCCAGCTCCATGCTCAACTTGAGTTCGCGAACCACACGATTCCGAATGTTTAAGTTGCCTCGACTCTGTAGCTTGAGTAATCCCTGGTCTTTAATCGGCTGACCGCGCACGATGCATTGCGCGACGCGCCATTCTCCCTCCAGTCGCTGGTACTCGGCTTCAGCAACTAATTCTGCCGCTTTTTCTGCCGCCAACTTCGCCGCCGCGACTGCTTGAGTCGCCGCGACACTCGCAGGAGTTTGTTTTAGCTGAAGGCGGTCAGCTGCCACCACCTTCCCGAACCGAGCGGTCAGCAGGAGAGCGGTAAACCCCATCGCTAATAACAACACGACCAGTAAAAATCGCTTCATGGCTTGGATTCCATGTCTGTTGATGGAGTTGACGGGAGATTTGATTCAGGCGACACCGGGGCTGAAGACCGATCCCACAAACGACCGACACGCGACTCAAAGGGTGCGGCATCGCGGTCTAGTTCACGAAGTTCTTGTGCGGTGGCATTCCACTCGGGGATTGCAGCGGCCGAGGGTGATGATCGCACTGTTGATTCATTAGGACGGGCCACTTCGGACTGTAACGGGACAGCAGGGTTCAGGAACCGAAACACAAACAACAACAGTGCGACTGACACTGCTCCCAACCCCATGGCCCCCAGCGTCCAACGTTTCCGCCGCAACCACTTCAGCCAGGCTTTCCGCCGCATCGGAAGACAGTAATCGGGCAGTGTGGCGGCAGCGGGTTGTTGCACATGTGCCAGGCATTGCTCAAACAAGGCCGCAACATCCAGCGCAGAACCGAAACGTTGCGACGGCTGCTTGGCCAGCAATTTTTCAATTAGCGAGATCAACCAGGAAGGAATACCAGGGTTGATCTCACGAATCGCCCGGGGGCGTGAATCGGTAATCCGTCGCAGGATTCCATAGGTGGATTCGGCTCGAAACGGAGACCGCCCCGTCGCCATCGTGTAGAGCACGCTCCCTAAACTAAAGAGATCCGACCGAGCATCGACCGCATCACCCCGGGCTTGCTCGGGAGACATGTATTGTGGCGTGCCGGCAATCACCCCCGTGCGTGTGATGCTGGCGTCATCAATCGCCCGAGCCAGACCGAAATCGGTCAACATGGCTCGGTCAACTCCTTTTTCCAACAGGATATTGGCTGGCTTGACGTCGCGATGCACGATTCCCTGCGCGTGGGCGGCCGCCAACCCCTGAGCCGTCTGCAAGCCGATCCGCAAAATGTCCACTAACTCTAGTGCCCCTTGCCGTACGATGCGATCATGTAACGATTCACAAGCGAGAAATGGCATCACCAGGAACGGCAGTTTGCCCGTCGAATGAACGGTCAGAATGGGAACGACATTGGGATGCATGATAGCCGCTGTGGCCTGCGCTTCGCGGGAAAACCGCTGGCGGGCCGAGCCGCTCACTGCCAGATGCGGAGCCAGCACCTTCACCGCGACGAGTCGCTTCAGTTCCGGCTGATACCCCTTCAAAACGACGCCCATGCCCCCCCGGCCGATGACCTCCAGAATGTCGATATCGCCGATCCGACCAATGGCCCCTGGTGCCGATGAGGGTTCAAGAAAGTCGACCGCAAAATCGACAGCCGCGTCCTCGTCTGCAGCAACTTCTCGCTCCGCCGAACGATCCAGACGCTGCAAATCGTGCTCACCACCTTGCGACGATTCCAGCTCATGCCGTAAGGCCTGGCGAACTTTATCCCAATCATTTTGCTGTCCCGCCAGTCGCTCGAGTTCACGCTGACAGGCGACACATTCCGCCAGATGGAGAGTCAGTGATTCTTCCTGCTGTTCGCTGAGACGGTCGCTCAGCGACAATCGCAATAGCTCAGAATCACAGCTAATTCGGTTCAACGACATGCGGTTGACCTAAATTTTAAAACCAATTGTGATATTGTGAGACAGTCTGGAAGCATAGAGATATGCTCCCAGACAACCTGATAGGATTTAAAGAACTTCGTCGATCTTCTCGCGAATCCGGGCAAAGATTCGACTGCGCGACATATAGATACTGCCCGCGGACACGCCAATCTCCGCGGCCGCGTCGGCGACCGACTTCCCTTCGACCTGCGTGGCCCAGAAGGCTTTCCAGGATGATTCACGGAATTCCCCACGTACTTGCTCGGCGGCCCAGACGATCAGTTCGTGTTCGTATTGTCCGTCCTGCCGTTCGTGATCTGCAAGATCGGGTTCCCGTTCCATCTGTTGCAAGAATTCGGTCCCTCCCTGGCCACTGATCTGCCGCCGTTCGCGAATCAAATACTTCAAAGCCACATTCCGCGCCACGCGACTCAGCCAGCGGCGAAACGACGCCTCGCGTCCGTCGGGCTTCCAGCCTTCGACCGTTTTGGCGATTGCCATCAGCAGTTGCTGCGTGACGTCCGAGACATGCCGTTCGGGGGTGCCTCGGCGGCGTACCAGCTGGATCAGGAAGGGCTCATAGGCGCACAAGAACTCCGCCCAGGCCAGCTCGTTTCGCTGGTCGGTCAGCTTGATGATCAAACTTGGACGTGTTTCTGGTTGACGCATGAATCCTCACTATAAGACTTAGTCCCAGTATCCGTCGAATTCTAACGCGGAAAAAAGAAATTTTGGAAAATGATTCCGAGGCCGGGAAAAGTGACCTCATCAACCGCGTTTTGAAGAGCAAAAAAGCATTTTCGCTGCGATTCACAGACAATTCGCGATTCGTCTGAAGAGACTCGCCGCTCAAATGCCTCGGCCGGGGACTCTTCTGCTCGCCAATTGACGCTGGTTGGTACGGGGACTAGGATCGAAAGCGCTGGCTTTTTTGAATTGTTGAGTTGCCCCTTGCTCCAGGAGTTTCCTTTGAGTTGGTTTCGTGTTTTGCGCCGGTCCTTGCTGGTAGTCGCCTTCGTCTTCGTCTGTGGTTGTGGCGGCAAAGATCCCTATGAGCGACATGCAATAAGCGGGATCGTCAGCCTGGATGGCGAACCACTGGCCACCGGCAACATCACATTCTTTCCGGAGGCCTCAGGCGCCGTAGCGACGGGAGGAACGATTCAGGACGGCGAGTTTACCATCCCCAAGGATCAAGGACTTCCTACCGGGAAGTACAAAGTTTCCATTACGGCAACCACCACCAAAGGCCCGGTTCCCACAGATCCCAATGAGCTGATGGCCAACCCCCCAAGAGGTCATCTCGCTGATCCCCAAGATTTACAACTCCGAGACTACGTTGGCCGCCGAAGTGAGCGAGTCGCCAGAGAACTCATTTACGTTTGATTTGCTATCGAAATGATCGCTCGCACCGCCCCGGTTGAGCCCCGAGATGAGGGCTCCCGGTGGCTGGCAGCGTACCAGGAACATGCGTGAACACCAGCTATTTCTAATATTTCTTCACATTCCCTTCACGAATTCTTCACACTCTGCCTCTAAGCTCTCTGACGCGACCCCACCTGAGCGACATGAATTGCTCCGTAGTCAATTTGACACGAATGGTGCTCGACGATCATGAGGGCGACTGCGTGGAACGCAGCCTCATCGAGAGGTTCGCTGGCCTCAACAATTGAGGTGCGCGTTTTACGGCCGAGAGAGCGGACTTAACGTCCATGGATCGCTCATCTGCCGGCAGTATTCTCTAGCAGATAGTCATTATGCCCAGTTGTGTTTCATCACTGCCTGTTTCCAGTTCCAAGCGTCCGTATCGTGGATTCACCCTGATTGAGTTGCTCGTCGTCATTGCGATCATCGCCATCTTGATTGCGTTGTTGCTGCCAGCCGTCCAGCAAGCTCGAGAGGCAGCGCGGCGAACCCAATGCAAAAACAACCTCAGGCAACTTGGCCTGGCCATGCAGAACTATCATGACGTCGCGAATCGATTGCCGATTGGCGTCATGCGGGCCAATTACATTAACGGCTCCACGCAAGTCGCCATAACAGTCAGTGGATATACTTGGTTCCGCCGGATTCTGCCCTATATCGAACAAGGGACGATCTACAACGCCTGGAACCAGAATGCCAACTACTACAGCGTCGATCCTAATCGCTCGCTGAGCCAGAAATTGATCCCGATGATGCGTTGCCCTAGCGATACCCCGGCCGCATTCTTTAACGAGATTCCTCAATACAACTACCTGGTTAACGTCGGCAATACTAACATTGGCAAGGGTTCGGTGAACGGTGTGGCTTACTCGGCGGGGCCGTTCGATTTCTCGTCTACCATTGAAGGCAAAGCCATTTCCCTCGCGCAGATTACCGACGGAACGTCGAACACGATCATGATGGGGGAATCCCGAGTTGGAACAGTCTCCACCGATTACCGTGGTTTGCTGCAATATGGCATGTCCGCCAGCTTGACCGGCAATTTGCCCCCCAATACTCCGATTGCGGA
>JAZKFE010000003.1:123802-135828 GCA_040386595.1 Planctomycetota bacterium
ACTTGGTCCCAAACTGCGGGAGCACTCCTGATATGCCCTGCGCCGTGGGATCCACAACGACTTGGAACCACCAGATTTCGATGCGCAGCCGCCATACCGGTGGCGCCCATACGCTGCTCTGTGATGGCTCGGTGAAGTTCCTCAGCAATAACGTCAATCTTGATGCAATCCGCGCTCTGAGCACCATGGCTGGCGGCGAAGTCCCCGCGTCACTGTTTGATTAAGCCCAGTCAGCCGCCGAGATGTGTGGATCGCCCAAAATCAGAAATAGCCCTTGTGACGTGGCGGTCCACACATGCTTAACCCGAATGACCTCGTGGCGAATCGATGTTGGCGATAACATGCCAGAAGGATGACTGTTATCGCTGCTAGAGCGGAAAACCGCTCGAACATCTGCTGTTGAGGTGTGATTCATGTCTGCCGCTGCTGAACTCTTTCTTCAAGCCGCAATCGACGAGGCCCGGAAGGGACTCTCCGAAGGGGGCATTCCGATCGGTTCCGTTCTGGTCATCGATGGCCAGATTGTCGGCCGAGGACACAATCGCCGAGTCCAACGGGGGAGTGCCATCCTGCACGCCGAAATGGATGCCATCGAGAACGCCGGGAGACTGACCTCCAGCGATTATCGTCGAGCAATCCTGTACTCCACACTCTCGCCGTGCGATATGTGCTCGGGAACGGCTCTGCTGTACCGCATTCCCCGAATCGTGATTGGAGAAAACCGCACATTCCGCGGCCCCGAAGACTACGTACGATCGCGCGGCGTCAATGTCGAGGTTGTCGATAATCAAGAGTGCGTACAACTGATGGCAGACTTCATCCGCTCTAAGCCAAATCTCTGGAACGAAGATATTGGCGTGTAGGCAGCATGTCACGGTGGGACAACGAGGAATCGAAATGCTAGTCCGCAAATAGAAATCGCGGAGTTTTTTTTATTAAGAACTCCGCGAAGGACTAATTCTTGCGAACCGGACACAACAGAAGCAGCCGCACAAACCGCGGATCTATTTTTTGAGGGCGTGTTGGACGGCCTTCGCCGACGACCCCACTTGCTGCACCGTTTCCTTCAGCTTCTCCGGTGAGACACCGAATTTCTTGGTCCAATATTGGATTTCCCAAGGCTCACTCGTGTTGATCCGCGATCGATCAGGCTGCCCGCGATTCTGTTTGCTGTCCATGATCTTTCCTCGACCTGTTTCACCAATGCGTATCGTTGGCCGGGGCACGATCCCCCGGAGTACGCTCGTCGCGCTCACCTTCGCCATCTGGCCCCATCGTGTAGTCCGCAGCGGGCGGGCCGCACTTTTCGCGATCCTCAAAGGCTTTAGATTGACCGAGT
The DNA here is from genome assembly GCA_040386595.1 of Planctomycetota bacterium. Taxonomy (GTDB): domain Bacteria; phylum Planctomycetota; class Planctomycetia; order Planctomycetales; family Planctomycetaceae; genus JAKFVC01. The sequence continues at coordinate 125,142 of JAZKFE010000003.1, forward strand.
TCCGCCTGCAGTAAGGCGGGTGGCGGCAAGGTTGCGCGATCCGGTTCATGGCGTCGGGACATGATCATCCTCCCTTTGCTGAGACTGAGATTCGACGGGATCGTTGATCGCGGCATTCTCTCCGGGATCGTCGAATTCGTCCTGCGCCTCTTGGGCGGGCGTCGACTGAGTCGTTCCACCATCGATCGGACTGGTACCGTCGTCGTATCGAGGTACGTCGATCTCTTCTTGTTCGCCAAGATTTAGACTGCGATTGGGACCGTTCATGATCTCTCCTTGGAAAGTAGGAGACCCGCACCTTTATTTTACCTCGCTAAAAAACCGAAAACAGACCAATCACCAAGGCCGCCAACTTTTGCCGAACAACGCCCCTGTCGGTAGAGGCAAGACGGATCCCCTGTAGGCTTGAAACGGGGCATTGGCTACACTGTCTCTGCTGTCATTGGCCCTGGCTCTGACATTCGACCGCAACCTACTGTCGCATCTACTGATTGCCACCACATCTGCTGCCTGAATGAATGCATGAGGACTGAATGGCTACCAAGAAGGCACCATTACTTCCCCCGTCTGCGGAAACTCGAGAGGCGTTGCTGCAGATCATCCGCAGCAGTCAGGAACCGCTGGCGGCCAAGGCTTTGGCAACGCTCCTGGCGGATGCGCATACGGTTTCAGAGGCCCAGTTGACGCCTCTACTTGAAGAGCTCGCAACGACGGGCGTCTTGCAAAAATATTCTGCAGCCAAAGGTAAGCCGCGCTATTGGGATCGGGATTTGCGAACGCTCGCACGGGCGTCAATCCTGCAGGCCATTCAGACTGCATCAGCCCCCCTTACCGCCAAGGAATTAATCGGCAAAATTCTTCCGTTGAAGGTCTCCGAAGCAGAAGCGACAGAAATCCTGCAAGCGGAAGTCGCGGGGAAATCCCTGTTAATATTTCCACCAGCCAAAGCCACCGGCAAGCCGCTGTATTGGGACCGCGATCTGCGAACATTGGGACGCACCGCGGTCCTCGAAGCCGCACAGCAAGCGGACGAGCCGTTCACCGCCAAAGACCTCACAGGACGGTTGAAGGCTCCGCTGAAGTTAGCCGAAGCAGACGTCGCGGCCGTCCTTGATGAATCGGTGGCGGCGGGGACCCTGCATCCCATTCCGGGCACGACGGCGAAAAGTAAACCACGCTTCTGGACACATGATGTTTTAGAACTCGGTTGCCGCGCCACACTGCGAGCCATCAACACGAAAGGGCCGCAGACTCTGGCCAATCTCAAAAAAGAGATGAAAGGGCTGAATGACAAACAAATCCAACACGTCATCAGCAGCCTGCAAGCCAAGAGCGAGATTGCTGTCCATCCGCCATTAGGTAGCACCAAGCATGAAGTCTATGGAACGCGTCCCCCGGCCCCCGCACCGTACTTAAAGGACGTGGGAACACAATTAAATAAAGTCGTCACACTTCTAAAATCGGCACGGGTGCCGGTCGAAGAACTGCGGCGAGTTCTGGTGCAGTTGCTCGAAGAAGCCGGAATTTCATTTGGCGGCAACTCGGTGCCAGCCAATAGCCTGCCAGCGGTTGATCTCGTCAGCCTAATAAAACGAATCGAGCCGGGTGCCGAACGTGGAGCACTCGTGGGAGCCCGTGACTTGCGACGGGTGGCGCAATTGGCCAAGCCAGACTTTGATCACGCCGTGCTCGAACTGGCACGGCAAGGGCAACTGTCATTGCATCGGCACGATTATGCGACCAGCCTCAGCCAGGTCGAGCGCGACGAACTGGTGACGGACGGTGACGGAACGTTCTATGTGGGAATGGCGCTCAGGTCGCGTTGAGACCAAACAACATCGCGACGGAATTTGATGCGACGTATCAAGTAAGAAGGAGCTAACAGTGAATCCATTTCGATCCGGCATTGTCGCCAGCCCGTGGGAATCTACGGTTGTCGATGTCAACACGATTCACCACGAAGTTTTTGAGCAATGCCTGCAGGGAATCCAGCAAGTCCGCGCCACCCAACGCAGTGCCGGCTTGCTGATTCATGGTGAGGCGGGGAGCGGTAAGACACACCTCTTGCGCCGATTGCGGTCGCATCTCGCCCCCCAGGCTCCTTCCGCCACTGATCGCGACGAGTGCCTCTATGTGTGGGTTCGTTTGCAAACCAGCCCGCGCATGATCTGGCGGACATTGCGACGGACTCTGGTCGACGATTGGTTTCGTCCCGTCAGTGGCATGAATTCCCAATTCCAGCGGATCTTGTTCCATCGCTTCGCGGAAATTCGCACCGCCGAGGGGGACCTGGAACGCTGGTACGATTACATGCTGGAGAACGATCGCCCCGGGCTCAAAGACCTGCTCGACCGGATCGCCGACGCGCTCGACCTGGATCGCAATACCGCGGTGGCCTTCGAACACATCGCCTTCGGCCGGCATGTCCGTGATTTGCGGGCGTGGTTAAGCGGCGACTCGCTGCCCGAAGCGGCACTGGTCCGGATGGATCTGGCACAGGACGAGGGAACCGATGAAGAGCGTGAAGACCAATCGCGACAGATCGTGTTGATGCTGTGCCGACTGGCGGGGAATGGCCTGCCGATTGTAATCAGTTTCGATCAAGTGGAAGCGTTGCAAATGTCGCCCGGCGATCGCGACGCGTTGTTCTCCTTCGGACAAGTCACGAGCACCCTGCACGACAGCACAACGAATGTCTTAATCGTTTCCTGTGTCCAATCGGTGTTCGTCGCCGAGTTACGAGACCATGCACGCCGAGCCGACTATGATCGCATGACGTCTCTGGGAGCGTGGTCTCTCGATCCCCTCAACCGTGACCAGGCCTTGCAATTAATTCAAGCTCGCTTGAGTCAGTTCAGTGACGCGGAAATGAGTAAGATTCCAACAACTGCCGGCTGGCCGCTCGCCCCCGCGGCTTTCGACGAGCTGTTTGCGAAAGATGGCAGCATCCCACCCCGACAACTGTTAAGCCTCTGTGCAGAACGCTTCGAGGCATGGCTCAAACAATCCCGAAAAAATGCCACGAGCGGCAACGCCGTTCCCTCCGATCCGACGCCCGAGACCAGCCCGACAACAAACGCCGTCGAGGAGTCGCCCGCTCGTCCGGCAGTGGCTACCTTCTTCAAAGAGAAGTGGGCCGCCGCCATTGAGGAAAAGCACGCCAGTAGTACGCCCGAGCGGACGGAAGAGATTATTCGACACGGACTCCCCATGCTGGTTCGATTGGTCGCCGCTGAAACCAAGCTGGTGACGGATGACCTCTTGCCCGACGTGTCACTGGTCTTCGAAACCGAATCGGGGCGGACGGGAATTAGTCTGTGTACGCAGGCCAACATGAATAGCCTGTCAGCGCGGCTGAAACGACTCAAGACGCAGTTTTCCACCGAGCGATTGCAGCGCCTGGTCGTCATCCGCGATAGCCGAATTCCCATCTCCGCGACGGCGAAAAAGTCACAGCAGTTGCTAGATGAACTGGAGCAGCAACAAGCAGTCGTGCTGCATCCGACGATGGAAGTCTTGGCCGCATTGGATGCCTTGCGAGATCTGCTCTCAGACGCCAAGTCCGGAAATTTATCCTGGCACGGCGGAACCATCTTGCCGCAAACATTGGAAGAGTGGCTCGTCGGAAACTTAACCGACGGCCTGCGGGATTTGGTGGATCAAGTACTGGGCAACAACAGCAAAGCTGCCGGAAAAGGTGCCTCAGACACGCGTGACGTCGAGGCCCTCAACACGCTCCTCGCCACTCGCCCCGTGCTGCAACTGGACGAAGCCGCCGAGGCCTTAAATCGCCCGATCGAAACGGTGACGTCCCTGGCGGAACGCTACCCTGACCAGTTCCGCGTACTCAACGGCCCACCCGCGACTTTGTTTCGCGCCGAAGAAGCGGCAAGCCAGCACAGTTGACCGTTTGGTTTTGGCGAAGCAAGTCCTCTGGGAAGGTGAGGCTCCTGCCGAACCGCTTGGTCTTTCGGCTTCCGGGAGACTGAGCGGTTCGGCAGGAGCCTCGCCCTCCCAACGATTTGAATCACGAAAGCGCCCCAGAGGCTCACACCTCTGGCTACCGACGACGGGCCCTCCGGGCCGAAATGCAGCTTGAATAACACTGCTTCGAAAAAATGATATCGTGGCTAATTCCCGGCACAGGCTTGCTAGGATGCATTTGTTCTGAATAATCAAATAGAACAACATCACAAGGCGATGGGCAATAGGGGTAGGGCGATGCTGGCATCATCATCAAGAGCCATGCTTGGAAAAACCTCGGAACTCGGTCGGAGACATCTGACATGCCAGTGACGCTTTCCGTCAGCCAAGTCCGCGAGGCTCTCTATCGAGCCGATGGCATGACCGACGCCCGCGGGGATGGCGCCGCATCGACGGCCGTCCTGGGACGTTGGTTCCATGAAGCCTTGGGACTGCTCGTTCAAAACCATGGCCCCGGAAGCCCCTTGGCCACGCTGGCGGAAGTCGACAACAATCTCGACGTTTGGAAAGCCACTCTCGTCACACACATCTATTCTCAATTTGTCGGTCCCAGACTGACTCAGCAACAAGCCGCGCTGCACGACGCGGCACCGCAAGTCATTTCCTTCTGGAAAGCCATGCAGGCCGCCTGTCATTGGGTGGCGGAATTGAGTTGGCGGTTGGCTCAAGAACGGAAGTCGTACCGCGAGAAACTGCGGGCTCCGTGGCAGGAATTGTCCTCATGCATCACGACCGACGAACCACTGATCTGCGAGATCCGAGAACCCCACTGGTCGGACAGCGTGCGTCTGATCGGCATCGCGGATGCCGTCGTGCGAAGAGCCGACACCGGTGCCTGGTGTGCGATTGAATTCAAACTCGGACGAACATCGCCCGCCGTGGACCTCGGCCAAGCTTGCCTCTATCACATTATTTTGAGTTCTGCCGCGATGGCGGAAAATCACTCATCTGCCAAGGGAGATATCGGAAACCTCGGCGCATTGGCGCTCGTCAGTTTCCGACCCGACCTGCACGAGCGCCTGTTCTCGGCCCCGGATCTGACCGTGGTTAAACAGCGTCTCATCGAAGTGATTGGCCAGCTGGCGGGCGTGGCGAATGGCTCTTCGACAGGCGCGAAGGGTGGTTCAACTCCCGTCCCTTCACCTAAAGCTGAATATCAAAGTAAAGTATCGCCGGCGACCGATGAGCATCGGCAGCTGGGTCTGAACATCGTCAAGACGTTAGCGGAATACGGCGTAGCCGTAGAACAGACCGAACCAATTGTCGTCGGGCCCACATTTCTAAGATTCCCTATAAATCTTGGTCGCGGAATGCGGGTGAGTGCGGTCGAGAAACGGGCTGCGGAACTGCAAGTCAAATTGAATCTGAGAGCCGAGCCGTTCATCAGCCGTGATCTGGGCCAACTGGTGATCGATGTTCAACGGCCGGACCGCGAGAAAGTCTATTTTAAAGATTTCCGGTCCCAATTGCCGCGTCCGGCCGAGGGCAGGGGGGGCTCGCATGTCCCAGTCGGAGTGAACCTGTCGGGAGAACTGATCTGTGCCAATCTGGCGCAACCTGAGCATGCTCACTTTCTGGTGGCAGGAACAACGGGCAGCGGCAAAAGTGAATGGCTGCGGCTGGCTATCGCTGGTTTGGTGGTGTCGAACACGCCGGAGACCTTGCGGTTGCTGGTGATTGATCCCAAGCGGAATGCCTTTCATGCCCTGCGAGAATCCCCGTTCCTGTGGAAGCCGCTCGTCTTTCCTGATGAGCAACCTGCGGCGGATGTGTTGGCGGAGTTAGCCGAAGAAATGGACCGCCGTTATCGCCTGCTAGACGGAGCCGATTCGATCGTGCAATTCGCCGATAGAACGGGGCAGGTGTTGCCGCGAATTGTTTGCGTGTGCGATGAATACCGCGATTTGATCAGCCGCGGTCGCGTGGAACGCAAGTTGATTGAGCAACAAATCTGCCGGCTGGGTGCGAAGGCTCGGGCGGCGGGAATCCACTTGATTCTGGCAACCCAAGAACCCAGCCGAGACACGATCCGCGGACCGCTGGATTCGAACATCCCCGCTCGGGTCGGGCTAAAAATGGGCAAGCGTCTCGAGTCCACCATGCTCCTCAACGAGGCTGGGGCCGAGAAACTGTTGGGAAACGGCGACTTGCTGTTCCGCGACATCGGCAGCCCGCGGCGACTGCAAGCCCCCATGCTTCACGAAGACGAACGCAACCTCGTCTTTGGTGAAGAGTTTTCGAAGTGACATTGCCGGTTCCGTCATCGTCGTTATTGGCTCCGCTTCAATGCGACTCCAAAGCTGACACTGCGAGAACGTTGACGTTGCTCGCAGATGAGTCACCATTTGCGAGGAAGTAGGAAAATCTCACGCAAAGGCGCCAAGGCGCAAAGTTCTGAAAATCAACCGAACAGAACGTTCTTCTCTTCGCGCCTTGGCGCCTTTGCGTGAGATTTTCCGCATCTTCGTCGGCTATCAGATGAAAACAGCATGGAGACTGAAGTCACACGACTTTTCGGGTTTCGACATGCGCCGCTTCTTCCCTTGGGCTGCTGAATCTGGTTGAATCAGCTGTTGCCTTACTCACCATGACTCCCGGAGTTCTGTTACGCATGATCCAAATACGTCCCTTCCTGGATTCAGACCTGGAACCGCTGACCAGGATTATGAATCAGATCGTCGAGCGGGGCGATGCCTTCGTCTATGACCAGCAGTTTACGACAGAGCAGATGCGGACCTATATCAACTCCTACACGGCGGCGTTCGTGGCCGTGCTGAACGAGCGGGTTGTCGGAGGCTATGTGCTGAAGCCCAATCAGCCTGGCCGCGGTTCGCATGTCGCTAATGCCACATATATGATCGCTGCCGAAGCACGCGGCAACGGCTTGGGCAGGTTGCTGGGTGAGCACTCGTTGGCGGCAGCCACAGACTTGGGATTCACAGCAATACAATTTAACGCCGTCGTCAGCAGCAACACGGCCGCCGTGGCCTTGTGGGAGCGATTAGGCTTTCAAATCATGGGGACCATTCCGCATGCTTTTCATCATGCCGACGGACAATATGTCAATCTGCATGTCATGTACCGCAGTCTTTAAGGCTCGAGATAAGCCGCCGCGTTGAAGTCCTCTCCACGACCGTTCCCGGAGCACACCATGAACGACGCCTCTCACGAACACTTCATGCGACGAGCCATCGAGTTGGCGGCGAACGTTCCCCATCTGCCCTTCGGAGCCGTGATTGTGGACCAGGACCGCCAAGAGATTATCGCCGAAGGCTGGAACCGATCGTCGATCAATCCGACCTGGCATGGGGAGATTGACGCCCTCAATCATCTGGCTCAATTGCCGACGACAATCCCCGGCAGTCGGCTGGCACTGTATACGACGGCCGAACCCTGTCCGATGTGCCAGGGAGCCATTCTCTGGAGTGGCATCGGAACGGTCGTGTTTGGAACCTCAATCCGGTTTCTACAAAGCCAGGGGTGGCGGCAAATCGACATCCAAGCCGAGGAAGTCATCCGTCGTAGTCCAACGTGGAATTGCACGCTGATCGGCGGCATTCTGGAGGCGGAATGCAATGCAATGTTCCTGTCCGCCGCACAACGCGGGTTTAACTAAAAAGGGAGATGTATATCGCTTTTAGGCGAGCGTCCGGCGTGAGCCGGATGGTTGTTAGCAACTCGACAAATCTTCGAGGCGATCTTCAAAATGTGATGGGCGTGTTTCGCCCAACCCCAAGAGCCAGGTGAATGGTTACCGACAGCGTCTAACAACCATCCAGCTGACGCTGGACGCTCGCCTACGAAGAGAAGAACGCTGTGCTCACCCAGATTTGAGAATCTGGGCTCCCCCCACTGTGGGCTGGTGGTGAATCGCTCGCAACACAGATGTGCGTTTTTTGATGCTTGATGGGTGATCGGCTGCCTCGAGTTCGTTACACTGAAGTTTCAGTGATTCTGGCCGGGGGAGAACGTCATGCCGAGAACTTGGATTTTCCACAGCCTGCTGTGGCTGCTGATTGCGGGACCGGTCTGGGGTGCGGACCGACCCGCTGTGATACGCTGGGATTTCGGAACGGAAGAATCGACTCCGCTCAGATCGCACGGAACCGTCCTGCGCGACGTCGCAGGGCCGAGACCGCCGCGCTATCCGGACTTCGAAGCCGGCAACACAGCCATCAAGCTCGACGGCAGCGGGGCCCATCTGTCGTTTGAAGATACGGGTGCACAAAGTCCGTTTGATTTCCAACAGGGCGATGCCATCACGATTGAGGCCTGGGTCCAGGTTGAAGAACTGCGGTCGGGCGAAAACGTCTATATCATCGGCAAAGGTCGCACTGGGTCGCGCGGCTTCGCGGCTGATAATCAAAATTGGGCGCTACGAGTCCGCGAAACACGTGGCACCGCAGGGCTGAGTTTTCTCTTCGCCACCGCTCCCGTCAGTGGTGCTATGAAATCGGACGCTCATTGGCACCGCTGGACGACAAAAACGGGTTTTAATCCGGGCCCCGGCTGGCATCATGTTGCGGTCGCCTATCAATTCGGTACTCCTGGCAGTATGCGTGGTTGGATCGATGGCAAGCCACAACCTGGTGTTTGGGATATGGGCGGGGCGACGACAGAACCTCCGGTCGTGGACGACGATGCCATCTGGATCGGTTCGTCCCGCGGCGGCGCAGCAGCCAATAGTTTTCGTGGCTCATTAGATGCAATCGCCATTCATCGCCAGGTCCTCGACAACACCATCATGCAGTCCCGTTTTCGACGTGAAGGGGGTGAGGTTGTCGTGCAACCTGTCCCCGAATCCATGCCGTTGATTAGCGATCTGCCAACCGACCGAGTACTTGTCACATTGCACGAAGGCATGCCGGCCCATGTGAGGTGGCTCAATGAAGGTGAAGCGGCTCCGGCCGAGACCGCTCGCTGGCCTGCCGATTTTTTTCTGATGGACCGCTTGCCCGTGCGTTACGACGCCTGGGGCATCCGTGATGCCTGGAAAGCCCCGGTCCTGATGCGGTTGGCGGCGGACGTCTCGCTGACACCAGGAAAACATCGTTTCTTGATGCGCGTTCGCGGCCTCAGTCGCTTGTGGGTCAATGGTGAAGTCATTGCCCGCAGCCAGCCTCTGCTGGGTTCCCCCAGCGGTGAGGAACCCATCACACCGGTCGCCACACCGCCGTTGCCTGGGCTGCGCATCGCCGAGCATCGCCAGCAGGAAGTGTTTGGCGACGCGACGATTGGTGCAGATGGAAAATGTCATGTGATCCTGGAAACTTTAGTCGGTGGCAAATCATTGCGAGCCGACCCCGGTGAGCTCTGTGTTGCCGTCCAAACAGACGATCAGACTTCGTACACATTGTTGTCCGCGGGCACCGTGACACCCCCTGTTCCCCTGACGGATCACGATGTGACCTTGGCTCTCGTACGACAGGAAACGCTACTGCAAGAGTTTGATGACCAAACCCGGCGTGCAGCAGCCACCAGCCAGGATGCCTTCTGGGAAACACGTCATGCCACCGCGCAGAGCTGGGCCGGTCAGCATCCTGCGCCGTCTGCTCCGAAGCCCGATTCACATCCGATCGATGCCTTTCTGACGGCGAAAATTGAACGGGCGTTGGCCGACGCGTCGAAATCATCACTCCAAGAGGCAGAGCAATTTCATCGCCACGTCCTGCCCATCCTTCGTGATGAATGTTTCCGCTGCCATGGTGATAAAGAGAGTGGCGGGCTGCGGGTGAATAGTCGCGAGGCTGCCCTGAAAGGGGGAGATTCTGAATCTCCCGCAGTGGTACCGGGAAACATTGCCAAGAGCGAGCTGATCCACCGGATTCGTGCGACGGATCCCGAAGAGCGTATGCCCCCGGGAGCCAAGCCGCTCAAAGCGGAACAGATCGTTGCCTTAGAATCTTGGATCAAAGCTGGAGCCCCCTGGCCGGCACCGCCGGTCTCGAAAGAAGATGTTGCGGCGGCACCACTCTTGAACGATGCCGCGTTCTTAAGACGCGTATTTCTCGATACCGTTGGTGTCCCGCCGTCAGAAGCCGAGATCCGCACATTTCTGTCGGACTCGTCTCCCGAGAAGCGACGACGGACCATCGACCAGTTGCTCACCGACGAACGTTGGGCCGATCATTGGGTCAGCTATTGGCAGGACGTTCTGGCTGAGAACCCGACGCTGCTCAACCCCAGCCTCAATACCACCGGCCCCTTCCGTTGGTTCTTGTACGACGCACTTCGCGATGACAAACCGTTCGATCGACTGGTCACCGAATTGATTCTGCTGCGAGGAAATCCGCACGACGGTGGCAGTGCGGGTTTTGGTATCGCGGCCGATAATGATGCCCCGTTTGCGGCGAAAGGGCAGATCGTCGCGACTGCGTTTCTAGGAATTGAACTGCAATGTGCTCGGTGCCATGACTCGCCCTACCACAGCACGAAGCAACGCGATTTGTATGCCTTGGCGGCCATGTTCGAACGCAAGCCCGTCACCGTCCCCAAGACCAGCCGGGTTCCACTAGCATTCTTCGAACAGAAGCAGCGTGAGTCGCTGATCAAGGTCACTCTGAAACCGGATGAAGCGGTGACTCCCTCGTGGCCGTTCGCGGAGGTCACCGGCAGCCCGGACGACACCGCCATCTCCGCGTTGATGCAGAAACCGGACGACACACGTGAGCGGTTAGCGGCACTGATTACGTCGCCTCACAAT
>JAZKFE010000003.1:135838-147207 GCA_040386595.1 Planctomycetota bacterium
ACAATGTGCGGTTCTCGCAGGTCGTCGTGAACCGAGTCTGGCGACGCCTGATCGGTGCGGGGTTCGTTGAGCCCGCCTCCGATTGGGAAGGACACGCCTCCAGTCATCCCGAATTGCTGCAGTGGTTGGCTCAAGAATTCGTCACTCACGACTACGATGTGAAACATCTCGCCCGGTTGATTTTGACTTCGCAACTCTACCAGCGTGCCGCAACCGGGAAAAACCTGGCTGCCGGCCCCGAACTCCGGTTCTTTGCGGCCCCCGAACGCCGGCGACTTACGGCTGAACAGATTGTCGATTCGCTATTCACCGCATCCGGACAAACGATCGATGTTGAGGAAATTACATTCGACCCCGACGGTCGGCGGCCCGCCAGCAACCGGCTTACGCTGGGTGTGCCACGACGTGCATGGATGTTTGCCAGCCTCGCCAACGAACGTGATCGACCAAGTCTCAGTCTGCCGCGGGCTCGGGCTGTGACCGACATTCTGGAAGCCTTCGGCTGGACCGGATCGCGGCAAAGTCCGAAGACCGATCGTGAAACCTCCCCCAACGTGTTGCAACCGGGTGTGCTCGCCAACAGCACCGCCTCGGTCTGGTTGACACGTGCGTCGGACGGATGTGGTCTCGCCGAATTGGCAGTCACGGCAACATCCCCCGAGCAACTCGTTGATAGTATTTTTCTGAGGTATCTGTCCCGTTTACCCGACGCGGCGGAACGTGAGCCTTTAGTCAAAGCGTTAGCCGTGGACTTCGACACACGTCTCGTTCCGCCAACTGAAATTCAACGCCCCACGCCTCCTGCGAGGCTGCCGCGCGTTACTTGGTCGAACCATTTGCGTTCCGAAGCCTCGACCATCGCCATGGAGTTGGAGGGGCGGGCTCGCACGGGACGGCCAGCCGATCCGCGCCTGCGTACGGAATGGCGGGAAGTGTTTGAAGACGTGGCCTGGAGCGTGGTCAATCTTCGCGAATTCGTGTGGATTCCCTAGCCGAATGCCCCACAGCTCAACCTTCAAAGTCGCGTTACACCATTGAGTCACCAGTATCGAGTACCCGAAATGGACCGACGCCAATTTCTCTCGCTGACCGCTTCTGCCGCGGCGTACTCCCAATTTTCGGGGGGTTCGGTGATCGCTGCGCCCCCGTTGAAAGGGAAGGCCGAGCATGTGATTTCGATCTGGCTGGGCGGGGGCATGGGAGCCATCGACACGTTCGATCCCAAGCGTCGCGGCGACCCGGCGAAGAAGGTGGCGGGGGCCTACTATGACAGTGTCGAAACGGCTGTCTCGGGTGTTCGAGTGTGCGAACATTTGAAGCAACTGGCTCCGTTGATGGACCGCGTCACGGCCGTTCGTACGGTCAATCACAACGTGATCGACGAGCACGCCGCCGCGACCAATCGCATGCACACGGGCAGGGTGGTAAGCGGCACGGTGGTGTACCCGTCCTTGGGCTCGGTCGTCGTCCACGAGCGGGGTGCAGCGGCCGATGGGGCACCGCCCTATGTGGTTATCGGCTATCCGAACGTGACCCGGGGCCCGGGGTTTCTTGGTGCTCGCGATGGCTATCTCTATCTGACCGATACCAGCCAGGGACCGGCAGGGTTGTCTCGACCTGATAACATCTCGGCCTCCCGCCAATCGCGACGTGAAGCGTTCCTGGCGAGCCTGCGAAAAACTCAGCCGGACACCACCGACACTCGGTTGCGCGACTATGATGATGCCATCAATCAAAGTCTCAAGTTGAGCGGTCCGGAGTTTACTCGCAGCTTTAAATTGGACGAAGAACCCGCAGATTTGCGGACCCGTTACGGCGGCGAGTTCGGCCAACGCTGTCTGCTGGCCCGACGGCTGATTGAACGCGGCGTGCGATTTATTGAAGTCTCGCACAATCTCAATTTTCTCAACGGAGCTGGCTGGGACGTCCACAACGCGGGCATTCTCCAGCAGCACGCGCTGATTCAAGAGTTGGACTCGGCGATGAGTGCGCTGATTACCGACCTGGAAGCACGACGGTTGCTCGACAAGACGCTGATCGTCATCACGACGGAGTTTGGCCGGCCCCCGGAATTCGACAGTGGGGGTGGTCGCGGGCATCAGGGAACGGCCTTTTCCTGCGTCCTGGCGGGTGGCGGTTTGAAACATTGCGGTGCCTACGGTGAGACCGACGAGCTGGGTAAGAAAATTACGGCGAATCCAGTGGGCGTTCCCGATTTCTTCGCGACGATCCACGCCGCAATGGGCATCGATTACGCGAAAAACCTTTATGACGGCGACCGTCCCGTTCCGATCACCGACATGGGCCAGCCCATCGCGCAGCTATTTACTTAAGGTTTATAGTCGATAGTCGTTGTTCGCTCCGCGAACATAACGTGATCGTAGTAGCGAGTTGGAATTAGCATTGAAGTTTGATGCTAATTTAAGCCGGAGACTGCGAACGCGTTATGTTCGCGGAGCGAACAACGACTATGAACACATCCCTCCTGAAAGCAGCAACGATGAATCTTGTGCGTTCCACGTTTCGAGTCCGAGTGGCATGTCTACTGACTGCCTCGTTCATCACAACCACAGTGGTCTCGCACGCCGAGCAACCGATCCAACCTCCGGAATTCATCCACGCTCGGGTCACCGACGCCTGGAAGGCCTACGCTGATGTCCTGACGTTCGGCAAAGGTCAGACACTGGCTCTGGTCGACGACGGCTGCAAACTGTCGATGCCCGAATGGACCGCCGTCATCGACGGTGAGCCCAAAGTTCTGGTCTCTTACGACAGCGTGGATGGTGACAATGATCCCAAACATGAAGGGAAGGGCTATCACGGTTCCACCATTGGTATTCCCTCCTCCGTGAATTACGACGGTAAAAAGGGAGTCGCTTACAACGACCAAGTGGCCGTCATCCGGGCTCTGGAATGTTGTCATTGCAAAGTCGGCGACAGCACCACAGTCGCGGCCGGTCTGCAATGGATTCTCGACAATCACAAAAAATATCGCATCACGACCGTCAATCTGGCTCCGGTCGACGACTTGGCCCACGACAAACCGGTCCCCACGGAAATCGACGAGAAGCTGACAAAGCTCCGCGACAGCAATATCTGGGTCAGTGCTCCCACAGGCAATCATGGATTCACCGACGGCATTTCCTGGCCGTCATGCCAGCCCAACTGTTTTGCCATCGGTGCCGTGCGTCAGGGTAAGGACGAGGTTCATCTGGATCGACATGCCAAGGTGGATCTGGTCGTCCCCGCCGGTGCCACAAGTTCCTCCAATGCTATCGCCTGCGGCACGGCGATTCTGCTGCGAGAAGCCATTGAAAAAGTGAACTACGATTGGAAGGCAGACGGCAAAAATTTGCCCGAGGCCATGTTGGCCATCATGCAAAAAACGGGAAAAATCGTCGACGATCAACCCACAAAACGCAGCTACCGCCGACTCGACGTGCAAGCCGCATTGGAACACGTTTTGGGCAAGCCCAAGCCCGCGGCACAGTAACATTCTGTAAATCGTTCGCCCCCCTTTCATCGTGAAGTTTTTTGAGCGTGAATTCTTGACGATTCGAATCATTGAGAGGGTGAGCTAGGGGTTGGAAAGGTGATCTTGCGAAGCAACCGCTTATCGTAAACGGGTTAGGCGAGCCGGGCGGCGTAAGCCCCCGGATTCTTTTCCGTAGTCTGACTCTCTGAGTCGGGTTCTTTTTACGACGAAGAAGAGGACCCGACTCGGAGAGTCAGGCCACGCCACGCAGAATCCCGGGGCTTACGCCGCCGGGCTCGCCTAAATCACCATTTGTTCGCCCCCACTTTTCTCTGCAACATCAACTTTCCCCCCACTGATTCAAAATCCTTCGCCGCGTTCCCGTTCATCCCCGTTTGACATTGCTCGCCCACATCCAGATGAGACTCCGATGCGCCGATTTCCATTGACGACACTCCTGATTCTGGCATCCGTATTGATCGGGACGGTGCAAGCAGAGGACGCAGTCTCTGCAGCAACTCCCCAGACTCCGGGGCAGCTCATTGGATACACCACGCTAAACACAAATTTGCCGGGGGGACGTCATGCCAACGTGCAGACGATGCAGGCATTTGTGGTGCAAACCGACGGGACCGGACGACGCGCCATCGCCGCAGAACTCGCCCAGGAAGCCGATTCCTGGACGCAGTTCGCCGGCTGGTCCCCCGATGGTAAAATCGCGATTGTCGGCCGGGGCTGGCAAAGTCCGGAAAATGCGAAGTGGGAAGAGGAACACAAGACGTTCCGCTTCGTCCCCAAAGGCTGGCGATTCGATTCGAACCTGGTCGATTTGAAGACCGGAGTCGCGACGAATGTCACCGCCGTGGACGAAGTCAGCTTTTATAACAGTGGACTATTCTTCTGGCCCCAGGATCCTCAACGACTAGGATTTACCGCGCTGATCGATGGCAACTCACATCCCTTTAGCATGGATCGCGACGGACGAAACAAGGTCGACCTGACACAACAGTCCAAAGAGTTCGCCTACGGCTTCAGCAGCTCGCGCGACGGCAAACGGATTGCCTACCACAAAAACTATCAAATCATTCTCGCCGATGCGGACGGCTCAAATGCTCACAAGGTCGAAACGGGGCAGCCGTTCAACTTCGCCCCGAGCTGGTCCCCCAATGGTGAGTGGGTCTTGTTCGTTTCTGGCGAGCATTACAACTGCCATCCGCACATCGTAAAGGCCGACGGCACCGGTTTGAAGAAACTGGCAGACCGCGCGGGTTATCGAGGCGTCGTCGAATTTCTGGACGTCGCGGACTTTCACGGCGGCAGCAGCGACATCCCCATCTGGTCTGCTGATGGGCTTTCTGTTTTCTATACAGCAAAAGTCGACCAGAACGTGGAGCTGTTTCAGATCTCGCTGGACGGCAAAATTTCTCAGCTGACAAAAACAGCCCCTGGAACATTGCACTATCACCCGCAACCTTCGGCCAACGGGCTGTGGCTGGCGTACGGTTCCAAACGGGCCGGAGTCCGGCAGCTGTTTGTAAGGAATTTGATCGACGGAAGCGAAACGGCCCTGACCGATTTACCAGTCGGGCAGGGGGCCCTGTGGCCGCATTGGCAACCGCAAACGTCAGTCGCTCCGTAACGGCTGAGCCAACCCCCACATCGACAGCTTCGGCAGCCGAGCCATTCGATATTATCCCAGCGATGGGCAATCGATTTCTGCTCGTGGACTTGGTTTGAACGCCCGCCCCCCTCTTTCAATGGAAAACGAGGTGGTCGCCGCCCGGAATATGTTTGCGACAAGCGGTGTGCCACGGGAAAGGGGCTAAGGGAGCAGCATCGCAAGGCGAGCAAAGGGGGCAATGAAAACACAAGGAAAAAATTTGCGTGGAGTTGCAGACCCTCTAATCTCAGCCTCCCGGCGATGACATTCCTGATGCCAAGTGAGCCGCAACCTCTTTTTCGCTCTACTCTCTCCAGAGTCTGGGAGCCCCAAGGGGATACCAACCGCCCCCAGTGCCGCGATTCCGTCGCGACACGGCACGCGTTGTCAATGTGTGCGCGTTCGCCACTTTTTTCCCCTGATTACGAAATGGATCAGGAGTGACACCGAACCTCCGACACCCGCTTTGCATCCTAGTGTGCGCTGAGGGGTCGGCGGCGAGCAAGACATTTTGACTTATCCAAGTCTCCAGTTGACACCAAGTGTGCACTGATGCTCGCCCCACGCACCGATAAAACATGAATTCGTATGGCCTTACGCCGACTCTACGATGCCGTTTTCACCGTAGACAGAAAACCTGAATTGACAAATGACTTTATAGTCATTTATCCTTCAGGGGAATGTGTCCGTTGTGGAAGCCGGCAAAATCACAGGATCGGTCGACAAAATTGAGTGTCTGTTGCGCATCGCCGTCGGGGAATCGATAGGAACTTTTCGCAGCCACTTCAGGCAGGGATTTGCCTCGGCAGAGGGCGGATTGTTCGATTCGACGGTGGGCCTTTTTCATGGAACAAGTATGAGTATCAGCAGTACGGTCCCCTCTCACGCGGCCAAATCTGTTGCGGGCCAACCGCAGACAATCTCAATGAAGACCAACCATTCAGCACGATGGATGGGACTAGCGGTCCTGGCAACGCTGCTCATCTCCGGCTGCCAGCCTGCGACGGCACAGCCCACAGCGGGCCCGCCAGCTCCCTCGGTTCGCGTCCTGCCGCTCGTGATGGCCGATGTCGTCGACTACGAATACTTCACGGGCCGCACCGATGCGACCGAAACGGTGGAAGTGAAAGCTCGCGTCACCGGCTATCTGATGAAAATCGGATTCAAGCCAGGCGACGAAGTCAAAGCTGGGCAGGTGCTGTTTCAAATCGATCCGCGCCGCTATCAAGCCGAACTGGATCGAGAAAACAGCCAGGTGCTGATGAGCCAAGCCCGCTTGAAATTGGCCGAGGCAAACTTGGTTCGAGCCAACGATATTATCAAGACCCCGGGGGCACTCAGCCGCCAGGACGCCGACCGCTACAATTCAGATCAAGCCGAAGCCTTGGCTTCTCTGAAGTCATCCCAAGCCATGGTCGAAACGGCCAAGCTGAATCTCAGCTTCACCGACGTCGTGGCACCGATTACCGGACAAGTGGGACGCAACCTGCTGACAGTCGGAAACCTGGTGGTCCAAGATGACACCATGCTGACCACGATCGTTTCAGAAGATCCGATTTTTGCGTATTTCGATGTCGACGAACGCACCATGTTGCGTCTGCAGAAGATGATTCGTGAGGGCAAATTTAAGAACGCCCACGAAGTCGAAATCCGCTTCGGTCTGGCCAACGAGCAAGATCAATACCCCCACGTGGGCAAGCTGGACTTCGTGAACAATCGCCTTAACGCCTCCACGGGAACGCTGCAAATGCGAGCCATCCTGTCGAATCCGGCCCACGCCAATGGTGGGCCGCGGTTGTTGACACCCGGGCTGTTTTTGCGAGTCCGGTTGGCGGTGGGTGATTCTCAAAAGGGCTTGGTGATCCCCCAAGCCGCGATCGGTACCGATCAAGCTCGGAAATTCGTGCAGGTCGTCAACGCCAAGAATACGGTCGAGTATCGACCAGTCAAAGTCGGTCCCATCCAACCTGACGGACGGGTGCTGGTCGAACCGGTTTCTGTGATGCGTGACGAGCAGGGCGTTCGCCCGGCAACCGAAAGTGAAAAAGGCGAAGACAGCATTAAAGAGGGCGAAAGTATCATCGTGAGCGGCATGCAACGCGTGCGTCCCGGTGTCGAGGTTCTACCTCATCCGTTCGTACCTGTGAGCGGAAAATAGCAACCATTAACAAGCAACCGTCGCTGGAAATTCCCATTCTGGCGGCACGAGATTGAGTCACGGGTCATTGCTGGACCTGACGCTCACTATGGAAAATAGTTGAAATCAACGTCCATTCGCCCCGGCGTTTCGCTCACGCCGGGCGGGGAACTAAGGAGTATTGTGTGCTGGCTCGTTTCTTCGTTGATCGTCCGATCTTCGCATGGGTGATTTCGATCGTCATCACCCTGGTCGGCGCCGTAGCCGTCTACACTTTGCCGATTTCGCAGTACCCCGACATCACTCCACCCACGGTCCAAGTCGTCGCGACTTATCCCGGTGCGAATGCCAAAGTCGTGGCCGACTCCATCGCCGCCCCCATTGAACAGCAGGTGAATGGCGTCGAGGGCATGCTTTACATGTCCTCGCAATGTGGTAACGACGGTAGTTACATTCTGACGATTACCTTCGACCTGGGTGTCGACTTAAACAAGTCCCAGGTGCTGGTTCAGAACCGTGTGGCTTTGGCCACGCCACAGCTACCACCTGAAGTCCAGGTGCAGGGTGTTACAACGAAAAAGATGTCCCCCAGTATTCTGCTGGTGGTGAATCTGATTTCTCCGGACGGACGCTACGACGATCTGTTCGTCAGTAATTATGCGTTGATTAACGTCCGCGACGAATTAGCCCGTGTCGCCGGTGTGGGTGATGCCCAGTTGTTCGGTCAGCGCGACTATAGCATGCGCGTGTGGCTGGACCCCGACAAGATGGCAGCCCGTAATCTGACCACCAGCGATGTCGTCACCGCCGTTCGCAGCCAGAATGTGCAGGTCGCGGCAGGCCAAATTGGCCGGCCGCCGATTCCCGACGGCCAGCAATTCCAATTCACCATGAGCACGCTGGGCCGCCTCGAAGAAACCGAGCAGTTCGGCAATATCATCATCAAGACCACGCACGGCGAGCCGGGCGATGCCGTAACTTCCAGTCAGATTGTTCGCCTGAAGGACGTCGGCCGGATTGAGCTGGGTGCTCTGCAATACGACCAGATCTCCAAGATGGACGGCCTGCCCAGCGTCGGTCTGGCCATCTTCCAGTTGCCGGGCTCGAACGCTCTAGCGACGGCCCATGAAGTGAAACGCCGCATGGAAGAATTGAAGCGTCAATTCCCCGTCGGCATCGACTATAAGATCGTCTACGACACGACACCGTTCATCGAACAATCGATTCACGAAGTGTTCATTACCTTACGCGACGCCATCATTCTGGTGGCCATCGTGGTCTTGCTGTTCCTGCAAGACTGGAAGGCCATGATCCTGCCGATGATCGACGTTCCCGTGTCGCTGGTCGGTACATTCGCCGTCATGGCGATGGCCACGATGGTCGGCACGACGCTAGAAGTCCCGTCACTGGTCTTTAGTCTGAATAACCTCACGCTGTTTGGTCTCGTGCTGGCGATCGGTATCGTCGTGGATGATGCCATCGTCGTGTTGGAAAATATCGAACGACTTATTGGTACGGGACTCGATCCCCGCACGGCCACGATCAAGGCGATGGAAGAAATCACCGGGCCGATCGTCGCCATCACCCTGGTGTTGTGCTCGGTGTTCCTGCCCGCTGCATTTATCACTGGCATCACAGGTCAGTTCTTCCGCCAATTCGCGTTGACCATTGCCGCGGCGATGGTGATCTCGGCCATTAACGCCATGACGCTGACCCCAGCGCGTGCCGTGACAATCTTTAAGACCGAGCACACTGCGGACGGCCAGCACATCCATATTCGCGAAGCGTTGCCCTGGTGGTTCTTCGCCTGCTTGGGGTCGTACTTCAGCTACAACTGGATGTACGGATCCTGGGCCGAACCGATTACCCAAATGTTTATTCCGGGCCATGACGCTCATGGTCACGGAAATACGCCCGAATGGTTGGGCTGGTTGATTATGTGCATTCTGATGGTCCCCGGCCTGGCAGTCGGTGGCGGTCTGGGATGGTTCATTATTCGTCCGGTCAACTACATCCTGGGTCTGTTCTTCCGCGGCTTCAATAAAGCCTTCGACCTGGTCGCCGCCGTTTATGGTTGGACGGTAGGACGCATGTTGCGTGTGACCGTGATGGTCCTGTTTGTCTACGGTGGCCTGCTAGGGCTGACCTACTGGCAAATGGATCGTGCCCCAACGGGCTTCATCCCGCAGCAGGATCAAGGCTATCTGCTGGTTAACGTGCAACTGCCCGACTCGGCATCGCTGGAGCGAACCTCCGAAGTGATGACGTTGCTGGAACGCATCTGCCTGGGTGATGACACTGGCAAGTACAAGGGACCGCCTCCCCCGAAGGGAGCCAAACGGTTCCCAGGTATTCCCGGAATCGTGCACTCCATCAATATTGCTGGCCAGTCGTTCCTGATGAGCGCCAACGGTTCCAGCTACGGTTCCATGTTCGTGATTCTGGATGAATTCCACCATCGCCGAACGCCGGAAACCTACGACGCCGCCATCGCGATGGAAGTTCAGATGCAAGCCGCCGCCGAGATTGACGGTGCGGTGATCATGGCCTTCCGCGCTCCTCCCATTATGGGTCTGGGCAACGCGGACGGTTTCAAAGTGCAGGTTGAGCAACGTGGCTTCGTCGATCCGGTCGAACTCCAAAGAACGACCGACGAGCTCATTGCTGAAGGCATGAAGGATCCGAAGTTCGCTGGCTTGTTCTCCATGTACCGTGCCGAGAGCCCGCAGTTGTATGTCGACGTCGATCGTACGAAGTGCGAATCGCTCGATGTGGACATCAACGCGGTCTTCAATACGCTGCAAGTTTACATGGGCGGAACTTATGTCAATTTGTTCAACAAGTTCGGTCGCAGCTGGCAGGTCAACTTGCTGGGCGAGCATCGGCATCGTACCGATCCGAAGTTCCTCGGTCAGTTGAAGGTCCGCAGCAAGCGGGGCGAAATGGTTCCGCTGGGCACACTGGTCGAAGTCCGCGACTCATCCGGCCCGGCGATGGTGACTCGGTACAACATGTACCTGTCGACCAGTATCAACGGTATTCCGGCACCGGGCGTGAGTTCCGGTGAGACGATCAAAGCGATTAACGAATTAGCCGATCGTATGGGTGTGCCGTTTGAATGGAGCGAAATTACCTTCATGCAAATCCGTGCGGGCAACGTCGCGTTGTTCGTGTTCGGTCTGGGAACCTTGCTGGTGTATCTGGTGCTAGCAGCGAAATATGAAAGCTGGAAGTTGCCCCTGTCGGTAATTCTGGTGGTGCCCATGTGTCTGCTGTGTGCCGTCAGCGGTATGTTGATTACTGGCATGCCCGTCGACATTTTCGTGCAGATTGGATTCCTGGTGCTGGTGGGCTTGGCCGCGAAGAACGCGATTTTGATCGTGGAATTCGCGGAACAACTACGAGGCGAAGGCAAGCCACTCTATGAGGCAACCGTCGAAGCGTGTCAGCTGCGTCTGCGGCCGATCGTGATGACGTCGTTCGCGTTCATCCTGGGCGTGCTGCCGCTGGTGCTGGGTGAGGGTGCTGCCGCAGAAATGCGACGTTCACTCGGAACGGCCGTGTTCTCGGGCATGTTGGGCGTGACGATCTTCGGTATCTTCCTGACGCCCGTGTTCTACTATGGGTTGATGTATCGTGCCGAAAGAATTCGACTGAAGGCCCTCGCCGCAACATCAACCGCAGCCACGGTGTCGCTGAAGGGACATCATGGCGTTCCACCAGCCGTCTCGGCCGTGGTCGATAAGAAGTCGCACTAGAGGTTAGAGTTCCCTCCTGACTCACCGAGTCGGGAGGGAACTACCGACCATCGCGGGTGAGTTTAAAACCCGACTCATGACGAAGTGAAGAATGTTCCAAGGGAACTCTGCTGGATGGTTGCTGGCAACGACAGCAGTTTGACTTAACGCTGGTGGCTCCATCGACGCTGTCGATGGGTAGCCCAGATTCTCGAATCTGGGTGAGCGGAGCGAACAAGAGGTTAAGGCTCCTTCGATTTCCGAATGTCATTCTCTGCGTCGGGTTTTCCGACGGGAAAATTCTCCTGGATGGAAAACACCAAGGAGAGAATCAAGTCGCTGGCAACTTCCCAGAGCTTA
>JAZKFE010000004.1:0-16813 GCA_040386595.1 Planctomycetota bacterium
CACCCTCCCAAAATCCGTTACGGCGCGTTTCCGTTGTTGGCTCGGCGGAAGTTCTCGTCGGCCTGCTGGTACGGGTTGTTGGTCTTACCGGCGAAGAAGTCGGTCAATTTGATGATGGACGGACCCAGCAGGAAGATATACACCGCAGGCATCAGGAACAGCACCGTCGGGAACAACAGCTGGAAC
Source organism: Planctomycetota bacterium (assembly GCA_040386595.1). Classification (GTDB taxonomy): domain Bacteria; phylum Planctomycetota; class Planctomycetia; order Planctomycetales; family Planctomycetaceae; genus JAKFVC01. Next base: position 187 of record JAZKFE010000004.1, read on the forward strand.
GTCGCCTTGTTAGCCTTTTCATCCGCCCGTTGACGCAGGCTTTCACGCATGTTTTCGGCGTAATCGCCCAACGCCACCGACACGCTGGTACCCATTCTTTCGGTCTGAATCAACAGGCTGGTGAACGAGTGCACGTCGGGGGCATCCACGCGGCGTGCGAAATTCGACAAGGCTTGCTCGAGCGTTCCCAGTTCCGCCTGCTCCGCCACGATCTGCAATTCTTGCGACAAGGCGGGGAACACCATGCGCAATTCACTGGTGACTCGTTTCAACGCAGCAATCAGCGTCATGCCCTGGCTGACGCACATATTCAACATATCGAGGACGTCAGGGAGTGAGCGTTCGATTTCACTGCGCCGATCGGCCGCCTGGCTGGCGATATACAGCTTGGGCACGGCCCAACCCAGCACCGCAACAGCCAGCATCGTCCCAATCGCCCACAACTCCAGCCGTTGCGGCAGCAGATTGATCATCACGCATAGCAACAGCAGTGGGACGATCAGAAAAATCCAGCGAATCGCCTGGATGTTTTGAAACGCATGCGGTTGGTAATACCCCGCGCGAATCAGGTCCTGCTTTAACTCCACCTTACGAGCGGCCGAATCGGGCAGAGCTCCGGCGAGGAACGGGGTCAGTGCCGGGCCGAAGGCATAGTCCGAACCGTCCGCTAATGGAGTGTCGGCGGGATCAATGATTTCCTGTTGATCGGCCAGCGATAACTTGTCCCGCAGTTGGGCCACTTGAAACATCGTCGTGGCTGACTTGCGGGCGACATACGGAGCATGCGGCGCGGGCACGGAAGCAGCAGCAACAGGGGCAGACGTCGCTGCTACCTGTGACCGCGGCGGTTCAGGCGGTTGCGGCGGCGTGACTTGCCCCACGCGCATTAATGTTTGAGGTGTTTGAGGCTGCTGAGGCGAACGCCGAAATCGCGCCCGGAGAAAGTTCACGGCGCGGTAGGTCAGCAGCCCTCCCAGGGCAACACCGGAAATCAGCAGGGCGAGGACAACTGCATTCATAACACTATTCCACTTCGCAACGTTGTACCGCGAATACAACCGGCATTGCGGGGTATGTAAATTTTAACCTGCAGGATCAGGTAGTTCGGCAGGAGCCTCACCATCTCATCCAACGGATGATTAATTTGCTCTAAGACCTCGACGTGTTCTTCAGAATGCGGAGCACAATCGCTGCTCCCACAATCTGCAGGCCAATCGCCACCAACGTCATCGTGCGACCCCACGGCGATTCGAACAGATCTCGGAAGTAGTTCGGATCACGCCAGGCGAAGAAGATAACGACCGCGGGAGGCAAACCAATCATCAACAACGACGCCGCGCGGCTGGCCGCGGTGGCTGCTCGTAAGCGCCCTAGGAACGAAATACGGTCTCGAATCGTCCGTGACAGACGATCCATCACCGTCACCAGATCGCCACCCGTTTGCTGATGCACCGTCAAAGCCATCGTGAACACGTTCATGCTCACGATTCCCGTTCGCGGTGGCAGATCGGCCAGCGCCGTGGCTAAGCCAATCCCCATCGCCTGCTTGCGAGTACAAATTCGCAATTCGTCCCCCAGGGGACTCGGCGTATCGTGAGCCACCATTTCCAGGCATTGTTCCAAGCTGCGCCCCGTTTTGGCGGCACGCGACAATTCATCCACCATGGAAGGCATCTGCTCCATGATTAACTTCTGGCGACGGCTGCGAACGAGGGCCGTAAACATAATCGGCAACACACCACCCAACCCGGCAGCGATGGCCGCCACCAGCAGATTGTCGGTCATCACGAACACCGAGCCGGCCATGACCAGGCTGCTCGCGAAGCACAGGGCGGTCAGCATCGTCGCCGACATGTCGACACCCGATTGCAGAACCAGCTTGTCGAAGGACGAGTTCAAGTCGGCCGTCAGACCCACGTCCTCGGGCGACGCAAACCGATCCTGTTCGCGCAAGATCCCCGCAAACGAGACATCTCGCTCAACGGGGGGCATCGGGGTTGTCGTGGCCATCACAGTTCCTCTGAATCGCAGCGTTCAAAACTCTTGAGCGTTTGATGTTTTTTCTATTGGGAGGGCGAGGCTCCCGCCGAGCCGCTTGGTCTTTGGGGCTCACCAGACTTACTGGTTCGGCGGGAGCCTCACCCTCCCAGCGGACACAATCTGTTACTCGTACCGACTTACGTAGTCGCCACCCGTGGTCAATTCTCGAGCCGTAAACAACTCGGTGGGCAGATGGTGACCGTAAGCGGACAGGCGTTTCAAAACTTCGGGTTCATAGCCGGTCGAATAGAACGTACCGCTGAGCATGCCCTTCGAGTCAGTCCCACCCATGCGGTACACGAACACGTCTTCCAGGTGATAGTTCCCCTGCTGGCAATCGACGAGTTCCGTGATTCGCATCACCTTACGTTCGCCAGACGCCAGACGGGACACGTGCACCAGAATATGGATGGCCGACGCGATGTATTGCCGAGCCAACATCACGGGCAGTTCCGTTCCCGACAGGGCAATCATCAACTCCAGGCGGTCCAAGGCATCGCGGGTATCGTTCGCGTGGATGGTGCTCATGGAACCATCGTGGCCGGTGTTCATGGCCTGCAGCATATCCAACACTTCGCCGCCGCGGGCTTCACCGACGATGATGCGGTCGGGCCGCATTCGGAGGCTGTTCTTCAACAGGTCGCGTTGCGAGATTTCGCCCTTACCTTCAATGTTCGGCGGTCGCATTTCCAACGACACCACGTCGTTCTGCTGCAGCTGCAATTCCGCCGTCTGTTCGATCGTGATGATGCGTTCGGTATTGGGAATGAACCGGCTGAGATTATTCAGCAAGGTCGTCTTACCACCACCGGTACCACCGCTGACCACGATATTCAGGCGGGCCTTCACAGCCATCATCAAAAAGTCGGCCATTTCTGGGGCCAGACTTCCCAGCCGAACCATGTCTTCAAACTTGAATTCTCGGGTCTTAAATCGACGAATGGACAACGTCGGACCACGTAGCGCCAAGGGCGGGATAACCGCATTCAAACGTGAACCGTCCGGCAACTTGGCATCCACCATCGGCGACACTTCGTCGATACGTCGCCCCGCCTTACCGACCAGACGCTGGATCACCCGCAGCAAGTGCTCATCGTTGGCAAACTTCACATCAGTCTGCTGCAGAAGGCCGTCGCGTTCGATGTAGACGCTATTGGCACCGTTCACCAACACGTCACTGATATTCTCGTCGTGCATCAGGACTTCTAACGGACCATAGCCGTAGATTTCGTCCATCAGCTCGTTGACCATGACCTCGCGGTCAGGGCCACTCAGCTCGACCGATTGCCGCGAGCATAAGTGAGCCGCCAGCGATCGCAACTGGGCGCGCAGGGTCTCGTCCGACAGCTGCCCGGCTTTGGACAAGTCGATCGCGTCGACCATCTGTCGATGCAGACGCGTCTTCAGCTCTTGAAACGCCTGACGATTCTTTTCACCCGTGACGGGAGCGGTTTCTGTTGCGGCCATAATCATCGTACCCTCACTGGGTCAACTTCAATTGATAGACATATTTGCTAGCTTGTGCGGTCACGCCCACCATCCCCAAATCGGTTGGTAGCACGGCACTATGAGTCGCCAGCACACCCGGCTGAAAAACCAGCCGGTAATTCATTCCACCGAGCTCTTGAACCGCCATCACCCGTCCCGCCACCAACCCTGACGATTGGATTCGCCCCGGTGAATTCGGATCGGGTTGCGTAAAGTTCTCGTACAGCAACACCGCGCGGCACTCGCCGATAATGGCTTTCAGCGCCTCGGCCGACTTCTTCGAGAGCGTGGCCCGTGCTGGAAACAACTCGGGACCGCTGACGAGAAGAAACCGCCCATCGCGACGTTCCAGATCCTGCGGACTCCAACCCAATCGAATCTGTTCTTCCAACGGGAAGCGGCCCGACTGACCATGCACGTCAAAAAAGGCCATGTTGGCGGTCACCGGATCGGCCCCTGGAGCCGCGGGGTTCAGGACAATTTCTGGAATCCCGTCCATACCGGCGACAACTTCGCGGGTCGAGGAATCGTAGCGATACTGATCCTCACCCCGTCGATTCTCAATCTGGATCTGCCACGTGTCCTGGCGTTGTCCTAAGGGATCTTTGGCTAGAATTGCCAGCGGGATCATCGGCACGCGAGCCCCACCCACCGACTGGAAACCCACGACATGGTTGTCGATGGTCGCTTCGGCGGTGGCTCGAACTTCACCCGCCGCGATCTGGGTCAGCCCGCGGACAAACAACGCGACCGGATTCCCCCGAGCATGCGTCCGTTGGGCCACCACATCGACGCAGCGCGGGTCGTGGATTGTCTCGACCAATTTGACTTCGCCCGTGTCCTCGACGGTCACCTTCACGCCGAACCTGATGTCCCCCGACTCAGGATCCAGAGTGTAGGGCCGACCGGCCACATGATTCATCGCGGCGACGTTTTGTGCGGCCAGCTTGGCCGCGGCAATACGCCCTTCGGGACCGGGGTCCGGATTGCGCAGGGCGTCGTCACTGGCCAACTCTCGAGCCGCCGCAATCGCTGCCGATTCGGCCACTCCCTGGGCTTCTTCTGTGGCCATATCCAGCCACAAGCGGTCCAGCACCAGAGCCACCGCTCCCATCACCACCACGAGCAGCAACGCGACGATCGGCGCCAGCCAGCCGCGTCGGTTCGGGCGTTCTCGCCAGGGATGTTTTCGAAGCTTCACAGTGACGGTCTCACACAACAGGCCGGAGCCTGCAACTCATCAAACCACAGTCACAGCGCAGTTGCCGTAACTGTGGTTTGAAATATCTTTCGGAGCGAAACTCCTCGAATCACTAACGGGCAGTTCTCGAATTTGGCCCTTCGATACCTAAAGACTAACGGTTGGTTCCCGCGGCCACGGATGCCGTCGGAGTTCCATTCCCCAATGGCAGTCCCGGAGCGTTGTTGACGGTCGGCCCGGGGTTCGGTGGCAACGGAGCAGCCGGCGTTACTGGGGCAGGTTGGCTGGGATCTGAATTGGGCGTGGGCGGAGCCACAGGCGTGATCGGCATCAAGGTATTGGGATCGATCGCTGGAGCACTGGGTGCTGCGGGAGCCCCATAGCCGATACCGCCGGGCGTTCCGAATGCGGTCCCATAGCCATTGGCCCCCAGGAAGTTCCAGTTGTCCACGATGCGACCGTTCGGCAAGAATCCAATCGTCGAGCGCCGCAGCAATCGATACTGATCGACAACATACGGTTCCGGCGGCCGGGGTTGCTCGGCAACCGGCTTTTTAGGGGGCAGGCTGAGCAGTTTATCCATGGTCAAGCGATCCGCGTCCGCATCCGAAACTTCCACTCCACCGGGCGACGGATTCGGCGTATAGGTCAGATTAAGCGTGCCGTTGGCCTGGGCCAGGATCAACGCATTTGCCTGTCCGGGACGGACTTCTAATGTCACCGTATTGCCGTTGCTTTCCGGCACTTGCTGAGTCACGTTGCGATTGATGGCCAGGACCTTAATTCCCTTGAACAAGGTCAGCTGATAACCAAACGGAATCCGATCATCCACGCGGGACCACGATGTATTCACCGTAAACTGAATATCGCAGTAGTCGCCCGGTTTGATCAAACCGTCGACAATGGCCGTCGCGGAATTCAGAGCAATCGTTAAGGCCTTCATCCCTTTGGCCAGCTTCAGCGGCGGGCGTTCGCCCGGTCCGTACAGCTGGTTAGCCTTGATCGGCACGGCCTTCTTCAACGGCTCACGCACCACGCGGCCGACGATAATCGTCTTGTTCGCGAGCATATCCGGCGTCAAGGTGCTGACCAGCGTCGGTGCCGTACCGAGGTGCTTCTCGGTGATTTCGGTCCCGACGGGGATGTCCGCGACGGGAGTCGGCATATTGCGGGTCGCGACTTCCGGTGCCTTCTGCTCGCGCGCCATCAGCGTGCGAACCACATAGGCAGCCACTAGCAGGCCCATGATTGCCATCACTCCAAATGTGAGTGCGGCAGGTGTGAGACGTTTCACGATACTTTTCCCCTATCAACTCGCCAACAATCAGGCGGGACGATTCTCGCCCCACATGGACGCGAAACAGATTTCTTGCAATGTCACTAGCCCACGCCGTGATCCTCGACGCGACGCAGAGTGAGACTTTTTTGAGCTGACTTTCATCAGACACATCTCATTCCTGGTCCCGCGAGAAACAATCCGTCCCTGATTCCCTGGCGGCTTCACTCCCTGACGACACTCGTCTCCTCGATCAAAAACCTTCCCTGTAAACTAAACCCGATCGGCCACAACAAATCAGGTGCGGCCGTCGACATCGGAACCGTTAATCCCACCGTAGTAATCTCACCCGCCCGTTCGGCAGGAATGAAATACACCGTGTGGTTGTATTGCAGATTCGGACTCAGCACGCGGCGGACAACGTCTTCAATTTCTTCTTGATCCGTCACGCCCAGCGAGGCTCGTCGAGCCGCCGCGCGACAGGCTTGAACCACCGAAGAGCGTGCAAAAAACAGGATGCTGAATTCGAATACGGCCAACAACACGGTAAACAGAATGGGCAGCACGATCAGCATCTCAATCGTCAGCAACCCGCGACGGCGACGCACAGAGCGCTGCCGGCCGATGGACGGTTTGACGATTCGAGATGTTCGGAGCTTCAACATGCATCACCACTTATTACGAGCACGACGTTCATTGACAGTTTCAGTGCTCATTCCCGCTCACACGGTCGTTACGAATTTTTCTCGACCGGCTGAGCTTCGGGATTCGTTTTCTCGGTGTTCGTTTTCTCAGACGGCTTGGGAGTTACGGCATCTGCCGGAGCAGCCTGCGGTGCGGGCTGTTTGGGCTGAGCGGCTTTCTGTTGCGCCATATGCTTTTTGTAGGCTTGCCGCGGCACGTCAAACGTCGTAATGAGCACAGTGGCCAAGGCCACCGACAGACCAAAGCTCATTCCTACACGCCCTCGATTGATCTTCAGTAACTCCAACCGCTTCTTATTCTTGGCCGAAGTGTCACTGCTCGGCAGCATCTGTGCTTTCGTTTTATAAACACCCTTAGTCAGCATGCCCCACAGCATCACGAAGCCGGTGCCGAGGATGACAAAGATGGTGCTCACCACAATCATGGCCAGCGTTCGATGAAATCCCAGCCAGACCGACACGGCCCCCGCCAGCTTGGCGTCGCCCCCTCCACCGCTACCAATCAACCACAGGATGAAATACATCCCGAACCCGATGGCAAAGCCCTGTAAGCCATCCAACAGTCCAGAGAATCCAAAAAATCCCAATTGATACACCCACCCGAGAAAGAACGCGGGCAGTGTCAAGTAATTCGGTATTCGTTGGACCCGATAGTCAATCCAGGCAGCGGCGAGCGTAAAGATGCTCGTACAGACAATCAGAACCCAACCAGAAATATCAGGGTACATCACGGGACAATTCCACCTACAAAGTGACACACAAGGGAGATCGCAATCTTCCGTGTTGAAAACATACGACACGTTCACACAACAGAACATTCCACGTTGCCCAATTGTCGAATTCTCCCACAGATCCATAACCAGTTTGGAGCGGAAAACCGGTCCTGACGACACATTTTTTTTGCTCAAGTGTCGAAGCAATCGCGAGAATTCCTACGACCAGCACGACAGGCCGATTCCAGGTACGATCACGCGGAAGAAATGCGTTTTGTCGATTAACCCCATAACCGGCGCGCGAAGCCTAAAGAGACAGCTGGCAGCAGGTCTGGTCACTAGGATTGTGCACGAACATAGTGTTGCCCGGAATGCAACAATTGCAACAAATCCAGGGATTGAGCACGTTTTGTGTTCGCCAGATCTCAGCCGCGAACAATGCTACTTAATCCCAGCGTGCCGCGTGTGCGTTTCGTCACGAATAGACCCGGGTTGTCGATTGAGCGAAATCGTGATCTAAAAGAATGTTGTGCAGCTGGCGAGCGATCTTTAAGCCCCCAATTTCGGATGGCTCAATCGGGGATATCGCCGCATAGTCACGAGGCTCATGGCACACGAATCTCAGGTCGAGCGCCGGCATGTTGGCCGCAATGATTTCTCGTAACATCACATCGTTAAACAACGAGAGTGCCATGCGTTCGACAGGGCTGAGGCCTGGAACGGCATCGTAAATCGTGCACGCCACGGCCGGCAGTTTGGTCGCCCTTACGGCGCGGATCATTTCGCGATAGTTCTCGCGAAATTCCTGCTGCACCGACACCAATTCTTCGAGCATCGCCACGGGATCGGGCAACGCTGAATGGATCAGCGGCGAGCACTGTAGGGCATCATTCCCACCCGCGCTGACTACAAGATGCGATGCATCGGCGGGCAACTTTTTGAGCTGTTCCAGAACTCCCAATGCCACATCACCGTCACGCGCCAGCAGAGTCACTCGCCAACCACCAGGAAGACGAGAACGCAGCTGTTCAACGACGGGAGAACCACTTCCGACATAGGCCCCATTATCAAGAATGGAATCGCCAAGAAGTACAACGTGTGGCATTGATGATGCTCCTTCGCCTTGAAGGTCTGACGGAAATTGAGAGCGCTTCTACGGAATGTTTTCGTGGCGAAATCAAGAAATCGTTGTTGGAGCTTCAGTTAGCAGCCCTCGCAAAGGCTCTGTTCCCCGAAGGGGAAAAACAATACCGCCCGAAGGGGATACACAACATAGCCCAGGGTCGCCGAGTACTCACGGCGCACCCTGGGTACACGATCAAATTTGAGCAAAAACCCTGTAAGGGTTTCACTTTCTGCGAACAATGATGCAGGTACAACCCTTTCAGGGTTGGGAACTCGTGAGGGATTGTCACCCAGGGTGCGCTCGGCGTACCGATCGACCCTGGGCTGTGCTGTTCTTCCCTTTCAGGGAAGCTTTCTGCAAACCCGAATCCCCAAGCCAATCGTAGAGCACACAACGCCTCTGCCGGAGTCCCTATTGGGAGACGGTGAATGCAAGAAATTGGTTCACAAAAAAATCCACCAGCCAGGCAACTGAATGCCCAACTGGTGGATTGAATTTTTCTTGCAACTTGCAACGGCGTGCCTTACGACAGCAGCAATTCCAGATCCTCGGCCGTCAGGTCGCGGATCAGGTTGTTGTCGGCTTGCAGGATGGCTTCCGCCAAATCCTTCTTCTGCGATTGCAGGCTTAAAATCTTCTCTTCAACGGTGTCGCGGCAGATTAAGCGGTAAGCAAACACCTGTCGCGTCTGGCCGATACGGTGGGCACGGTCGATGGCTTGCGCTTCGACAGCGGGATTCCACCACGGATCGAGAATAAACACGTAGTCGGCAGCAGTCAGATTCAAACCCAAACCGCCCGCCTTCAAGCTAATCAAGAAGACGCCGCAATCGGGATCGGTCTGGAACCGCTCGACATGCTCTTTACGCCGACGCGTTTGGCCGTCGAGGTATTCGTAAACAATGTTACGTTTTTCCAGGGCCGGCTTCACGATTGCCAACATACTGGTGAACTGCGAGAACACCAGGACCTTGTGACCTTCGGACAACAGCTCTTCCAGATGCCAGATCAAGGCATCCAGCTTGGCACTGCCGTCTTCCAGCAATTCGGGCTTCAGCAAACCGGGGTGACAGGCAGCCTGTCGCAACCGGAGCAAGGCTTCCAGCACGTGAATCTTGGACTTGGCCAAACCTTCCCGCTGGACCAATCCCAACAACGATACCCGGTAGTGCTCTCGCAATTCCGCGTACATCTGCGTTTGGGCCTCGCCCATCTTGCAGTAAATCGTCTGTTCCAGGCGATCGGGCAGTTCCTTTGCCACTTCCTTCTTCGTACGACGCAGAATGAACGGTTTTAACGCTCGCGATAGCAACTGACGCGACTCGGCGTCGGCCGCTTCTGTCGTTTCCGGCTTGAAGACGGTGGCCCGCCCCAGCATCCCGGGATTCAAGAATTCAAAGATCGACCACAGGTCGCCCAAGTGATTCTCAATCGGCGTACCGCTCAATGCCAGACGATGCTGAGCCTGTAGCAATCGCGAAGCCTTCGCCACTTGCGAACGGTTATTCTTGATGGCCTGGGCTTCGTCCAACACGACGTAGTCGAACTTCACATCTTTCAGATGCAAAATGTCGCGGCGCAATGTGCCGTAGGTCGTCAAAATCAAATCGTGCTGCTCGAAGTCGGTCCGTAACTTGGAACGCTCCAAACCCGTGTATTCCAGGATCTTCAAGTGCGGCACGAAGCTCTTGCACTCGTTGTGCCAGTTGAAGATCAGCGACTTGGGAACCACCACCAGTGACGGTTTGTGCTCGCCACGCTGAGCCACCCGTTCGTGGATCAAAGCGAGGAGCTGAACCGTTTTACCCAGACCCATGTCGTCGGCCAGGCAGCCGCCGAAGCTGAATTCCTGCAGGAACCGCAACCAGCCCACACCGTCCCGCTGGTAATCACGCAACTTGCCAATAAAGCCTTCCGGCTCGCTGACCAGATTGATGCCTTGAAAACCGTGCAGACGCTCACGCAGTTTTTCGAACGGTTCGTCGTAGATCACCGATTCCTGGGCTGCCAGCAAGGCGTCCAGAATTCCGACCTGATTCTTGCCGAAACGTACGTAGTCGTCCTGGGTAACTCCCAAGCCAGCTAGCAGGCTGTACTGCTGGAACCATTCTTCCGGCAGAATACCCAACGATCCGTCGTCCAACCGCACGGTGGTATCACCACGCGACAGGGCCGACAGCAGCTCGGGGAAGGGAATCGTGCGACCATCGAAGTCCACGCGGGCATGCAGTTCGAACCAGTCGATATTCGACTTCACCTGGAACTGCATCTGGCCCGCTTGACGGACCTGCTTGCCTTCCGCCCGAACCTGCCACCCCAAATCCACCAGCCGGCGGACTGCCGGGCCGAGGAACTTGGCAGGAATTTCGATGTCGGTCTTGGGACGCTGTGGGTCGACGACCTTTTTAAAACCCAACTCGGTCAATGCTTCCCAAGCTTGGTCTTCGATATCCCGATTTCTCGGCACGCAACGGCCAATGGTCCGTTGCACGATGGCTCCTTGCGGACTGGTGCCACGCACCATCAGGCCATCATAGTCAAAGTTGACTTCGCCCTGCAGGCGTTCCTTCTGCCAACGGAAACTCCGCGGCGACTGGATCGACAAGTTAGGAACCGGATCGCAAATGTGCTCGGACAACTGCAGTTGCGGAGGCAACTCCAATTTGGGCAATGCGGGCATATCCAGCAAACGGTCAACGAATTCCTCTTCCTCGCCGGGGGGAATCGTCAGCGGTTCGTCACGGCGGAGCAACTTGACCCAGTCAAACGCTCCGTTGTCACGCAGCGAATCGATGGTGTTGTTGGTGATGACGAATCCGCCAGGGACCAGCAGCAGGGTATCGCTCATTCCCAGCGTGTCGTTACCGCGGCGCAGCCGTCCCTCGAGCGTCCATTTCTGCTCCTCTTCCGAGAACGCCACTGCTAAGGTCAGTTCCCACGGATCGCCGCCGGTCCAGACCAAGGGGGTGCTCAAGCTACCTTCTTCGGCACTGACCAATTGCACGCGACCCGTTTCGCACATCAACGGCAGCACAAATTCCGCCAGAACTTGTGGCAGTTGGAAACGGAAGACGCTCCCTTGTTGCTCGGCTTGTTGGGCGTACCAGCTGGTACGTTCTGGAGTTCCACCGCACAAATAGGCGATGATCTGCCGGTCGATCCCTTCGAACTCTGCCAGTTGTCCGGGCTTCAGACGCAAGGTTTTCAGCTTGCCCCATTCGCCCGAGCCGCGCCGTTCGCGCTGCGAAGTCTGGATGACAATCTGACCTTGTTCGCGACTTTGAGCCGCATCGATCTCGTAGTAGATTTCTCGATCTCGGGACGAAATCGGCTTCACAACATCACGAGACTGCATTGTCTCGCGAAGTTTTACCAGTTGAACGTCCCATTCCCGCAACTTGGCCGGGGCCACGGCAACTTGCCGGCTGGCGGCAACCCGTTCGGGGGTGGGGCTGTAGACGTCGCGGTCGTCGCCGTCGTCCCAGATATCGAGTCCCAGGTCGGAGGTCGATTCGGGTTCGGCAGCGAACGGAGGGACGTGCCCCACCTTAACCGTGCCTGTAATCAAGCCGGCTTGTTCCACTAGCAGGATGGTTGCCCAGAGATGTTTGCAGGCAGGCTCGGTCGGCCGCCCCTGGTTACAGGTGCAGTACATCTTCACTGAAGTCTCATCGCGCTTCAGCTGCGTCTGGTATTCGGTTCCATCTCGAACCACCGCGAACACATCTTCGGGAGTAACCCGCGTCAGGCTGACGCGTTCGGCCTTGAGGTATGCGGCGCCTCGAAAGCGAATATCTCCACGAAAACGATTCTCCAACAATTGCGCCAACGTCATCGACGGCTCCGTGCCTGACCGTATCTTTTCGCGAGAACTCGAACTGACTCGATCGCGATTTTGATTCGTCAAGGAAACAATGTATCCAAACGCGCGCGAGGTTGCGGGCGTCCAGATTCACAAAATGGGGCGAACTCGCAATTTTACGAGATGCTAGACGATTCGTGAATACCAGCGACCTAGTTTCTCACAATGAGACAGAAGTGTTGCGAAATGCTCGGGAAAAATGACAATTTTTGGCTGAGAATGAGGCGTGGCGCGAGCGTGCCAGTTGACAGTGCCATTTTGCAGCCGGGAGTTGGCTGTCAGACCCCGACAGAAAACGCAGACTAGAATGGGTAGGCAATAAGTTCGGATCACCATTCAGCGGGGCAGGGGAGAGAGCCGGCTTGCGGACCATATCTCTTCCCGCCCCGTCGATGGAGCGATCTCTGACGACAAGACTATTTGGAAGTCAGATCGAAATTCGCGATGTTGGGCCCATCTTTGGTCACTGTGAATTTCAGAGCGGTTTGTGCGGGATCACTGTATTTGAGAGGCAACTCCACAGGAGTTGGCTCCGGTTTCCCGTCGATCGTTGCCGCCATCATAGGACGTGTCATCCCCGCATTTCCCGGCGGATCGCCAATCGCGATTCGATAATCGCCGGGCAGGGCTCCGTCTGGCAGCTTAAAACTGCCATCCGGCGAGGTGATTCCCACCGCGGGACGTTGGTCGTTGTCGAACGTCACCCGAGCCCCCTGCAGAGGTTTTCCGTCCATGGTAATCTTGCCCGAAACGGGTACCGGACGTGGCCCGGTGGGGCCGCCGAAACATCCCCCGACCAACGTTAACAGCAGCGCACTGAGCACGCTGATTTTCGTAAGCGACATTTTCACAAATCGGGTCTCCAAACTCTGATGAACGAATTGACAAGATGAGATCTTAGATTCGTCGATTTGGTCGATGGGAGGTGAGGGGTTGAAAACATTGATAAAGCGAAGCAACCGCTCATCGAAAATGCCTTAGGCGAGCCCGGCGGCGTAAGCCCCGGGATTCTGCATCGCGTAAGCCTGACTCTTCGAGTCGGGTCTTTCCCCCAGAAAAACACCCGACTTGGAGAGTCAGGCTACTGGAAAAAATCCGGGGGCTTACGCCGCCCGGCTCGCCTAAATCACGATTTCTTTGCCCCCACTTTTCCCCGGCAATATCGACTTTTCCAACCCCTAGGGGGAGGCTCCCGCACGGCTCACAAAGAAACCCCCATCACGGAATGCACTGCGATGGGCTGATTGATGGTGCCGATTCGGATTAGATTTCCCCGATGACGTTTCCGTCAGCGATATAGTTCAGATTGCGATAGGTGGTGAAACTCATGTTTTCACTGAGAAATCGCACCGCACCGTCGCTCAACAGCACATGACAGCCCCCTTCATGATGGCTGCCCACACCCCAGGCATAGGGATACCTACAACTGGGTCTGTATCCAGGTTGTCCTGGCCCACACGTTGGATATGCCAAATAAGCCGGAGCGTTAATCATGTTCCACGCATTCGTGTTGATCAGAGCGCGGGTACTGGTATGGACACCAACCCCCCAATAGGGACCGAACCAGATATCAGACTTCTCTTGCGGCGTCTCAAGAATCGCAATCGTATTGCTGGACCCATCTGTAATGTCTTTCAAATTTGCGGCACCGTCATTTCCAAACACACCGCGCGTCGCTGAGGCATGGGTCGGCCAAGTCGCAACGTTGTCATAGAGATTACCCGTATTGAAGATGAAATTACTGCGGCGTGCGTTGTTCATGGAATAATGCCCGGAAGTATTCGGCGCATTGGTATATGTCGGCGCCCCCAAGGGATCGCTCGGGCACACATAAACTTCAATCTTCTGCGAATATACCGGCATATTTGCGTCGGCATTGGTCCCCGGGGGAATGCTGGCGGCGGAGTTAATATCAAACGTTGTCGACGGTAAGCTGAAGTTGTAAAGGTTGTACAAGGGGCCTTGGTCGATGTAGGGCAACATTAAAACGAAGCCCGTGGTGTTCAGCACAAAAGTGCCGTGGGTGGCACCACCGGAACCGATGACCGCCGGAGGAAACCGCAAAAACGTGTCATGATAGTTGTGGATTGCCAATCCTTGTTGCTTCAGATTGTTCTTACACTGCGAACGCCGTGCGGCTTCGCGTGCTTGCTGCACTGCAGGCAACAACAGAGCAATCAACACGGCAATGATGGCAATGACCACCAGGAGTTCGATTAACGTAAAACCTCGCGATGATTTGTGGGATGAAGTCATTTTCTCTCGATCAAAACAGGAAATGAAAATGGACAATTCAATGCACGCTTGAGGCCCTAACTACCCTGACTCGCGCCACGCGCTCTCCTTCTGAGTCACTTGTGCTCTAAACTTGTGAACAACAACCAGTAGTTACGGAAATGTCATGTGTCAACATATGATTATTTCAGGCTGAGTCAACAAGCGAATAGCAAATTGGGCAGAAATCGGGCAGGACTTCTGAAGTTGCAGTGACGCACGCACCATGCCGCGGCGGCCTTAATCACAAGGATTCCTTGAGATTTTGGCAGAATTGGTATTTTTTAAAGGGCGATTGTCTTGAATTTCCTGTTAGGGACTGAGCCAATACATCGACAAATGCAAGGATATTAAGCGTCGCTGCCTGAGCGTTGCGCACCTCAAAGAACGGCTTACGGAGATCCACACACTGCTCAAAAGACCGTAACGCTGAATTCTTCTTCATGATTGACGGAGTGCTTCATCCGCTGTCCGACAGGAGAGACGACGCCCCAGAGACTTGCGAATCGCGTCCGAACCTCGTACATCCAGAAGGGATTTTGGTTCCTTCTTTGCGAGACGACATATGCCTCAGCCCTCTCGTGCCTGGCGCAGCGCCTGGTCACTGCCCTCTGATGTCACTTTTCTGAACCACGGTTCGTTTGGTTTGGTTCCGTTCGACGTGCAAGCCGCACGG
Organism: Planctomycetota bacterium; assembly: GCA_040386595.1. Taxonomy (GTDB): domain Bacteria; phylum Planctomycetota; class Planctomycetia; order Planctomycetales; family Planctomycetaceae; genus JAKFVC01. The sequence continues at coordinate 15,547 of JAZKFE010000004.1, forward strand.
CAGGAATGGCAACGCCGGCTCTACGCTAACCCGATGAATTTCTTCATTCGGGAGATGGAAGTTGCGTTGGTCCAGGCTGCGGAGAAGCTGGGCCGCTTAGTTGGTGCCGCCCCACGTGACCTGGCATTCGTCGACAATGCCACGATGGGCATGAACATCGTCGCCCAAAGTGTGGTGCTGGAACCGGGTGATGAAGTCCTGCTGACTAATCACGAATACGGGGCCGTCCGTCGCATCTGGCAAAAACGCTGTGATCGCAGCGGGGCGCGGCTAGTGATTCGCAATCTGCCCCAGCCCTTGGGATCGACAACGGAATTGGTCGATCAACTCTTCTCCGCCGTGACGGCCCGCACCAAATTGCTGGTGTTTAGTCAGATCTCGTCCCCCACGGCAGTCATCTTGCCGGCCGAAGAAATTTGCCGTCGAGCTCGTGAAGCCCAGGTTCCCGTCTGCATTGATGGCCCGCATGCCGTGGGGGTGGTGCCCCTGAATCTCGAGCAACTGGGGTGCGATTATTACTGCGCGAGTTGCCACAAATGGCTGTGTGCTCCCAATGGCAGCGGCTTTTTGTACGTTAGCCGCAAGCATCAAAGCCAGTTGAATCCGTTGATCGTCAGCTGGGGCGGCAGCATTGCTGGACGCGCCGCCACCTGGCAGGATGAATTCAACTGGCAGGGCACACGTGATCCCGCGGCCTATCTGGCGATTCCCGCCGCGATCGACTTCTTCGAGCGAATCGGGTGGGAGACATTCCGCCACCGGACGCATGAACTGGCCGCGTTCGCTCGTAAGAACATCACGGAGTTGACCGGCTTGGACGCCTTGGTCCCCGACTCACCGGAATGGTACGGGCCGATGATCTCGCTGCCACTTCCTTTGCAGGGACTGAGTGCTCCGCCGCAAGGCCAACGCGATCCATTACAAGACCGCTTGTGGTCGGAACATCAAATTGAGGTACCGATTACCTGGTGGCACGGCCAGCGTCTGGTCCGAGTCTCCTGCCATCTCTACAACGATTTCGACGACATTGAGCGTTTGGTGAAAGCCCTGGACCGAGCCATCTTGGCCCCGGTGTAGCGTGACTCGTTGAGTCAAAAGTCGGCACGAACGTGGGAGCGAATGTCGGTCGCCCCATTGACCAAAGTCCCGATAGGGACGAAAGAACCTAGCCGTGGGCGCAAGCCCACGGACTCGTCGGAAAAACGATCTAAAGCCCTGAAGGGGCGACACTTCCGCAATAGAGCTCAACTAGGAGTGTCGCCCCTCC
>JAZKFE010000005.1:0-1393 GCA_040386595.1 Planctomycetota bacterium
GGGCACAGGGTACGAGCTTTTGTCTATCTTGGCTCGTGATTTGCCGTAAACTGAAGCTCAAGTGGGAGATCAAACTTCGCGCGGTTTCCCCTCGAGCATCTCAGTTCAATTCAGGCCCGACGCACCCCAGGAGTTGTCATGCGGCAATCACACGCTGAATCGGTTCAAATGTCGCTGTCACCGTCGCTGTTACCGCCCAGCCCACTGATAGGGAGCGGGCTTTCTGGTCCTTCTCGACGTCAGTTTCTCGGGCTGTGTGCCCTGAGCGCCGCAGTGGCCGGAATCCCCAATTGGGCCTTCGCCGCTGAGCAACCCGTCAGCCTGGAAAAGATACGTGAAAAGGCCATCAACTACCTGCGCACCAGCCAGGCCGAGGACGGCAGCTGGACCAGCCCGATGGCTCCTGGGCTGACGGGGCTGGTTATCACCGGTGCTTTGGAGAATGGCGTCAAGATTGACGATCCGATGGTCCAGAAGGCGTTGAAGCATCTGCTGACTCATGTCCAGCCTGATGGCGGCATCTACTTTGTAAAAAGCAACTATCGCAACTACGAAACCTGCATCATCATCCTGGCCCTGCAGACGGCAAACGCGGATGGCCGCTACAAAGATGTGATTGCCAAGGCGGACAAATTCATCCGGCAGCAACAATGGGACGAAGAGGAAAACAAGGAAAAGACCGATCTTTTTTACGGGGGCGCGGGATACGGGGGCAGCACCCGCCCGGATCTGTCCAATACGCATTATCTGGTCGAAGCCCTGCGTGCTGCCGGTGCCAAGCCGGACGACCCGGCGCTGCAGAAGGCGTTGGTGTTTATCTCGCGAACCCAGAATCTGGAATCAGACAAGAACGACACTCCCTTCGCAGCGAAGATCAACGACGGAGGATTCTATTACACGCCCGCGGGTGGTGGTTCATCCGGAGCAGGCAAATAGGCCAACGGTGGTTTGCGCTCCTATGGCAGTATGACCTACGCCGGTCTGAAGAGCCTGCTGTATGCGGGAGTTGAGAAAAACGACGCGCGGGTCAAAGCGGCCTACAGTTGGATCAAAAAGCACTACACCGTTCAAGAAAATCCCGGTCTCGAACAGCAGGGGCTGTATTATTACCTGCACACGTTTGCCAAGGCCCTGGACGCGATGGAAGTCGCCGACGTGGAAGATGCTACTGGGGCGAAGCATGATTGGCGGACCGACTTAACCAACTATCTCGCCAAAGCCCAGCGGGAGAACGGCAGTTGGGTCAATGACGAACGCCGGTGGAACGAAGGGGATCCCAATTTGTCGACGGCGTTCGCCTTGCTGGCATTAAGCCATTGCGACGCCAAACCGGCCCAAAAGTAATTCTGTCACAACCTGAAACAACGGTCGCCGCAGAGTGCACGGAGTTTTT
>JAZKFE010000005.1:1403-10022 GCA_040386595.1 Planctomycetota bacterium
AGAGCTCCGTGCACTCTGCGGCGACACCATTTTTTCCGTTGGAGACACGGATCTATTTACTTCGTCTTTAAGGTTCCGACTAACTCGGAAACGTGCTGGCAGCCTTCGGCGACGACGACTTCATCCAGCTGATCCACGAGACGCGTGGCGAGAGTGGGATCGAAGAAATTGGCCGTCCCAATTTGTACCGCGGAGGCTCCTGCGACCAGGAATTCCATCACATCGTCAATGTTGCTGATGCCGCCGACGCCGATGATCGGAATGTTGACCTTTTGAGCCACCTGCCACACCATGCGCAGGGCCAGCGGCTTGATTGCCGGGCCGCTAAGACCGCCGATCGTGTTGCCCAGAATCGGAGTCCGCTTACGCCAGTTAATCGCCATGCCCTGAAACGTGTTGACCAGCGAGACGGCATCGGCACCACCGTCGGCCGCCGCCTGAGCGATCTGGACGATGCTGGTCACGTTGGGGGTCAGCTTGGCGATGATGGGGAGTTGGCAAGCGTCACGGACGCGGCGAACGACTTCGGTCGTCTTTGCCGGATCGGTTCCGTAATCCACCCCGTGGCTGACATTCGGGCACGAGATATTCAATTCAATCGCGGCCAACTTGTCGAACTGGCTGAGACGTTCGGCCATCGCCACAAATTCGTCGGCGTTCTGGCCAGCGATATTCGCAATCACCGACGTCCCCAGCGACAACAAATAATCTAGATGCTTGGCAATAAATGCATCCAGACCATCATTATCGAGGCCGATCGCGTTCAGCATCCCGCTGGCGGTTTCGACCGTCCGCGGCGTAGGATTTCCCGTCCGTGGCTGGGGGGTGATCGTCTTGGGGATGACCCCGCCCAGTTTGGAAAAATCGACGAATGCCGCCATTTCGCGGGCATAACCGAACGTTCCCGAGGCCACGAGAATCGGATTCGCCAAACTCAGGCGATTCAATTGGACATTCAAACGTGATGACACAGCGACTCAGTCAGTGAAAGTAGAAACGTACCGGGGCACTCGCCGGGCGAGTCGAGCCACACAGGATACAGTGCGAATCGTAACTGGCAACAATCCGCACGGCAACCACGCGACGCCAGCAGGCGTCGATAGTCGTTGTTCGCTCCGCGAACATAACGCGTTCGCAGTAGCGAGGCGGAAACCACGTTGAGATTTCACGCGGATTCCGCCTCGATATGAATTAAGAAAGACGAAGACGTTCAGTTCGCGGAGCGAACAACGACGATACGGCTTTGCCGTTACGGCAACGGTTGTGAGCTGCGGAGGTAACCGAACAGGTCGCGTACTTGTTGCTCGGTCATGTCCTTCAGCAAACCTTCTGGCATCAGCGACTTCCGCTGCGGCAGCAGTTCGTCGATCTGATCGCGGGCGATCGTGACGCTCTGTCCGTCAATGCCTCGCAAGACGACCACCTGGGAATCCTGGTCGATCAGGAACCCGTTCAAAGTTCTGCCATCGACCGTCACGATCAGCACTGTTTCGAATCCTTCGCGGAGTTCTGCACTGGGATTCACGATGCTCAACAGGATGTTATGCACATCATCACGCTTGTAGGTCGTCAGGTCCGGACCAATCTGGCCGCCTTGAGCGAACAGCGTGTGACACTTCGCACACGTCTCGTTGTAGATTTTTTTCCCTGCATAGGGATTGCCCGAATCGGACTTCACGACAGTCATCAGCCGTTCGACCAACTGCTGCATCTCGGCGGTTGAGGCACCTTCCAGGCTGCCCCAGTGCTTGGTGATGAGGGCCGTGAGTGCCTCGTCGCGATGGACCGTCAGCTTGCGAACCACATCGAGAGAAATCGACTCTTTCGGAATCTGCTGCGTGTCGACTGCCGTCACCAGTTGCAGCGCCCAGCTCTTGCGGCTGGACAACAACGTCAGGGCGACGCTTTGCACATCGGGCGAGAACTTTTTCCACAGCTCCAGAACCGTCGTCGCAATCTCGGGTTGTTCGTACTGCGGGAGGGAGGTCAGGATTTCACGTTGCATCGCTTCATCGCCGGTCTCTTTCAACAGGCTCAACAAAACGGGCACACTGCGGGGTTGCTTCACCTGGCCGAGAACCTGGATGTATTGCAGGCGGTCTTTCGCGGCAGCCTTGGGATTCGCGATGACGGCCAAGGCCTCATCGATGGCGGCCGCATCTCCCTGACGAACCTTAAGAGCTGTCGAGCCCCCGCCCGACTGAGCAATCGCGGTGACCAATTCTTGAGGCAAACTGCCCAACGAACGGCCTTGATAGGCCTCTTCAAATCCCGCCATAAGCTGCTTCGTCGCGTTGCCCCCAGGGGATTTTTCGAGCAGCTTCGCACAGATATACAGGTCTTTGCGGTTCCCCGTCGAAGCGTATCGTCGCATCACGCGGCTGATCAGGAACTGTTCGACCACCGGCAGCTTCCAAACTTCTTTGTCGGAGAACCAGGCGATCAATGCGTCTGGATGCTGGGCAGCATGGGCTTCCATGGCCCACCAAATTTGCAGCGGTACGCGGGGATCCTGAGCATCTTCCGAATGAGCGGCCAAGCCACGCAGAATGGTCAGCGACAGGTCAAACGGCAACCGCTTGGCGGTTGCGGCCAATTGGCTGCGAACTTCGACATGCGGCTCGGTTTGGGCCAGTGCGGTGAGTTGTTGACCAATCGCGGAGGAGACATGATGCTCGTCACCCAACAGTCGGGCGGTCCACAAACGGACCTGCGGATTGGCGTGTTTCAACGCCTCTGCGGCCACTTCATCATTCCAACCGCCGCTGCCGTAGATGCCCCACAGGGCTTCCAATGCCAGTTGATCGTCGTGGCTGCGCAGGAGTTTCAACAACAAGGGAACGGCAGCGGTATCACGCCGATCGGCGAGGACTCGTTGCACCGTTTGACGTGTCCATTGATTGGCGCTGGCGAGCGATCCAATGAGCTCGGGAGTCGGCTGTTTGCCGAAATCCACCATGGCGACCGGCTGGGCACCCTTCTGCTTAATGCGGTAAATACGGCCGTTGTCGACTTCCAGATAACCTTCCTGGAACTGGATATGGCTGCGATGGGCATCACACCAGTCGGCCACATAGAGAGCCCCGTCAGGGCCATGCTTAATATCCACCGGCATGAAACGCACATCTTTGGTCGAGATCGCGTAGCCGATGTCGTGTGTCTTAAACGTTGAACCGGTGACTTGCACGTCGCTCATGACGACGTGATTCAGCATCGGGGAAACGGCAAACAGTTTTCCATTGTATTTCTCGGGGAAAGCACCGCCCGAGTAAATCGCAAAACAGTGGGTGAACCGCGGAACATTATGATGCGGAATGGCAGGGAAATAACCAAACGCATACGGGTTCGTCAGTGGCCCGTGCTTGTTGAAACCCTTCTGCAAATAGGCTCCCTGCATGTAGTGGAAGCCGCGAGTATCACCGCCATTATGCCCCGAGAAAATCCGGCCCTGGGAATCGAGATCCACGCCGAATGCATTGCCGCCCCCTTCGGAGAAAATCTCGTAGCGATGCGTTTCGGGGTGATAGCGCCAGATGTGCTGGCCTTGAGAAAAGACCGCTTGCTCGGGTTTATCCAAACCAGGACGAATGACCTTTGAAGAAACCGTACTTCCCTGGGCTCCGTACAACCAACCATCCGGCCCCCAGCGCATGCTGTTCACAACCGAGTGGGGATCCTCCAGGCCGAAGCCGAGCAAATGGACTTCCGGGTCCCCATCGGGTTTGTCGTCATGATTCTTATCGGGATAGAACAGCAGAGCCGGCGGATTCAACACCCAGACTCCACCGCGGCCCTGCGTGAACGAGGTCGCAATGTTCAGATCGTCGATGAAAACAGAATGCTTGTCGTATTTGCCGTCGCCGTCGGTGTCTTCATGGATGCTGATTTTGTCTTTGCCCTTGGTGCCGTGCGGCGGTGGCAGGGGCACTTTGTCGTAGACGGCACGCCACCAGAAGTCCTTGCTGACGATCTTCAAGCCGGCGGGATTGGGATACTGCAGATACTGCATGACCCACATCCGACCACGCTCATCGAAGTTCACGAACAGCGGCTGAGCCACCAGCGGCTCGGTGAGAACTTGCTCGATCTCCAGGTCGTCGGGAGACGTCAACGCGGCGAGACTGGCGGCCAACGACAAACGCGGCGGCTTGGTGTCTTTGGGTTTGTTTCTCAGAGAAATGACAGCGATTTCTTCCATCTTGGCGAAGGTCGCGACCGTCGGTTTCGCTTCGGTGTCGGGTTTCGCCCAAGCGGCATCGTCACCGGTGCGGAATTGCCATTCCCCTTTTAATTCGATCGCCCGGACGTCATCACCGAGGAACGGTGCGTCCCCTTTAAAGCCGCCTAAACCATCATGATCGTAGATGCGAATGGCGACTGTATTCCAATCGCCCACACGCACGATGTCCGACGGGACGGTCAGGCTGATCGCCCGCTCGTTGAGTCCACTTTTGTAGTTGGGAGGAAAAGCCCCCTCGCCACCCACCTTCTGGCCATTCACGAAGGCTTCATAGGCATTATCGATCTTCTGGACCTTGAGTTGTAGATCCCGACCACGCCAATCGACTGGCACCTTGACCGAGCAACGGTACCAGGCAATGCCATCATATTTCTCGAATTTGCCACCGGGAGCCTGCTCCCACACGCCAGGCACCGGCAGGGGTGACCAATCGGAATCGGCGGCGTGCAGCGGATTGAGGTCCAGGCAGGCCAGCAGGCAAAGCAAAGTCAGCAGCCGAATCATGCGGTAGGCTCCGAACAGGCGAGACGGTAGGCAAGGTGAGTGCTTTTCAAATAACCACGACAGTTTAGCATACTTGGATTCGTTCTCCAGAGAAACCATGTGCAGGTTGGGGGGAAGGAAATGACGAATGTCGAAATCCGAATGACGAATTGCAGAAGAACTCACGCAAAGGCGCCAAGGCGCAAAGTTCTGAAACTCAACCGAGCAAGACGTTTCTTCATCTTTGCGCCTTGGCGCCTTTGCGTGAGATTATCCTTTTTTCATTTCGATTCCTGCTCAAACAGCACAACTTCAAGATGCGAAGGCCCCGTCATTCGTCATTCCCCCCTCCCCTGAGATAGTCCAGCTGTGCGCAGTTCGCTAGAATAACACTGGCGACTAAACCTCACTGCATATTCCACTTGAGAGCGACACCCAATCGCGATGCCAGCTGATCAGCCTACCCTGCCTGTCACGACTGCCCCCGAGATTCCGCGCCTGGGGAGCACCGTTGAATATGAGAAATTCCTGGACTGCGTCCATTGCGGACTGTGTACCTCGGCCTGCCCGACGTATCTGGAAACCGGCGATGAGAACAACAGCCCGCGCGGCCGCATTTATCTGATGCGGGCCGTGACCGACGGTCGTCTGGAAATGACCAACACCGTCAAACGGCATCTCGACCTGTGTTTGGATTGCCGCAGTTGCGAGACCGCCTGCCCGTCCGGCGTGCAATATGGTCGCCTGATTGAGCCGTTCCGCGTCGACATGCACAAGGCCGAGGCCCGTCGCGGTCACGATTCCTCCAAGGGTTGGTTCAATCGCTTTATTATGTACGGCCTGTTTCCGTATCCCGATCGGATGCGTTGGGCCTTATGGCCGGCCCGCATCATGCAGGCCATGGGGGTTGATCGCCTGGCGGAAAGCACCGGATTGACCAAGTTGCTGCCGCAACGTCTGCAGCGGATGCAGTCGCAACTCCCTAAGCTGCAACCCGCCGGGCCGCGTTTCCCCGACTTCCTGCCGGCGATTGGTCCGCGGCGAGCTCGCGTGGGATTGTTTACCGGTTGCGTGGCCGATGCGATGTTCAGCCACGTCAATTGGGCCACGGCGCGCGTCCTGCAAGCCAATGGCTGCGACGTGGTGATTCCCAAGAGTCAGGCCTGTTGCGGCGCGATTCATTATCACAGCGGAGCCGACCAGCCGGCACTCGATTTCGCCAATCAGAACTCGAAAGCATTCGCGGATGATCTTGATGCCGTCGTGATTAATGTCGCGGGCTGTGGGGCGATGCTCAAGGATTACGGGCACATCTCCAAGGAGATCGCTCCGGGGAATCACCAGCAAGAACAACAGCTGGAAAAATTCGCGCACAAGGTCCGCGATATCTCCGAATTCCTGGCCGAACTGGGCCCGATCGCGCCGACCGGTGAGATCAAGATGCGAGCCACATACCACGATGCCTGCCATTTGGTTCACGCTCAGAAAATTCGCGAGCAACCGCGTGATTTGCTGTCACTGGTCCCCGGACTGGAATTGATCCCCTTGGTGGAATCAGAAATCTGCTGCGGAGCAGCGGGCAGCTATAATCTGACAGAACCGGAGATGTCTGACCGCTTAGCAGAGCGCAAGCTGAGCAACATTCTGGCGACTAAGCCGCAGGCCGTCATCACGGGGAATGCAGGTTGCTCACTGCAGATTCAGGCGTCAATTCGCAAAGCGGGCCACAAGATCTGGGTCGCGCACCCGATGGAGATTCTGGATCTGAGCTATCGTCGCCAAGCCCCGCCGAAAATGTGAACGGCGGGTGAACGGCGAAAGAGTCGTGATGGAAAATGATCCCCCTCCGAACGGGCAATTTTTGTCATTCGGAGCTTGGTCGTTCGTTCGTCATTTTATGTGTTTGGACGAGTCTGGCATTCGTCCCTAAGTCCCTTTGAGGTAGTCATGTCGATCCGGGCGGTGGTGTTTGATCTCGACGGTCTGATGTTCAATACGGAATTGATCTACGACAAAGTCGGCGATGAGTTGCTGCGGCGACGCGGCAAGCTGATGACCCCCGACCTGAAGCTGGCCATGATCGGCCGGCGGGCTCAGGAATCGCTCGGTTTCATGATCGAGATGCATTCGCTGAAGGACACGGTTGATGAATTACTCGCCGAGTCCCACGACCTGTTTTTCGAAACGGCAGCCGACCGCTTGGCCCCCATGCCCGGGCTGCATGAATTGTTGGATTTTATCGAAAGCCACCAGCTACCCAAGGGGGTCGCGACTTCGTCGTCCCATGGCTATGTGCAACGTGTCGTCGGTCCCTTCGGCCTGCTGCCGCGATTTTCGATGATTCTGGCGTCGGAAGACGTCACCCAAGGGAAACCACATCCGGAGATTTATCTCAAGGCGGCCCACAAGTTGGGGATTGCCCCGTCAGAAATGATGGTTCTCGAAGACAGCCAAAACGGCATCAACGCCGCCGCCGGTGCGGGAGCGGTTGCCGTTGCGGTCCCTCATGAACACACCCAGCACCACGATTTTAGTCGCGCGACGCTGGTGGCAAACCGCCTCAACGACCCCCGCGTCCTGCAGTTAATCAAGCCACACCACTAAGTTACGCTCGTAGGTCAGGCTGTGCTGAATCCTGACACACCTTATGGTTTTAAGGGCAGCTTGACGGCGGACTCGAGTTCAATTGCTCCCGGATAGGTGTAGCCTCCCTCGATTCCCAGTGGCCAGCCGCACGTCCAGAAGGTCAACAGCAGGCCGATCCAGGCGATCATAAACGTCAGGGAGTACGGCAGCATCAATGAGATCAACGTCCCGATGCCCGTCTTCTTGACATATCGCTGGCAGTAGACCACGACCAGGGGAAAGTACGGCATCAGCGGCGTGATGATGTTCATGCAGGAATCGCCCACGCGGTAGGCGGCCTGGGTGAGTTCGGGGGAAATGCCGACTCGCATCAGCATGGGAACGAAGATCGGTCCCAGCAGTGCCCATTTCGCTGAAGCCGATCCGACGACCAGATCGAGCACCGCGCTAATGATGATGATCCCGACAATGGTCACTTGTGGCGGCAGCTGCAGGGTCTGCAGGCCATCGGCACCCTTCACCGCCAGAAGCACTCCGACGTTGGAATCTCGGAAGGCTGCAGTGAACTGTGCGGCGAAAAATGCCAGGACCAGGTAGTAGTTCATCGAGCCCATCGACTTGATCATGCCGGCTACGATATCCCGGTGCGATTTCACCGTTCCTGACAGATACCCGTACACGATTCCGGGAATCAGGAAGAGCAAGAAGATCAACGGCACGATGGCTTGCATCAGCGGCGAATCGTGGTCGAAGAGATGGTGTTTCGCATTCCGTAGCGGAGAGGTTTCGGCCCAGGCACCCGCAACCAGCAAGCCGCAGGCAATCAACAATGCCGCCAGTGCCCCGCTGAGCCCGAGAATCTCTGCGGAGGTCAGCGGTTCCAGGCCTGGCTGATTGGCGTCGTCACCATCCAGCTCAACCCCTGCCAGCCGCGGTTCCACGACACAGTCGGTAATCCACCAACCGACCAGGATCACCATGAGGGCCGAGGCACTGGTGAAGTAGTAGTTGCACAAGGGGTTGACGATCCGAGTGGGGGCAATGATCTGTGCCGCCGACTGCGTGAAGCCTTGCAGCAAGGGGTCCAGTGACGAGGGCAAAATGCTGGCGCTGAAACCGCCTGACACTCCGGCAAATGCGGCCACGATCCCGAGTAGTGGATGGCGGCCCGCTGTCGCAAAAATGATTGCTCCCAAGGGAATCACCAGCACATACCCCGTGTCGCCGGCCGAATGGCTGAGGATTGCGACGAACAACAGCATGGGGGTCAGCAGAAAACGCGGAGTCAGGCTGAGGAGTGTTTTAATCAG
>JAZKFE010000005.1:10032-21906 GCA_040386595.1 Planctomycetota bacterium
AAGGCTTTGACGTCGCAGTTGGGCAGGAAGTCGCGAAGCGTCTCGGTGTGCAGGCCGAGTTCATTGGCGTCGATTTTGATATGATTACCGCAGGCGGCTGGAGTGGCCGGTGGGACATGAACGCTGGCTCGGCCACGCCCACTCCCAGGAGGGCAACGAGCACAATCCCCAGTGGTGGGAACTCAATAAACGTCTTCACGATCTTGGTCAGGAACAAGGTCAGCGCGGAACCTTGGAGTTGATTCACGACCTGGATCGCTTTGGGTTCACCAGCCTTTCCCGAAGCATCGACCGCCAGCGTGCGGGGATCGATTTCGGTGAACTGGACCGACGACAAATACCAGGAGGCTCCCCAGGTAATCAGCAAGGCCCAGAAAAACAGCATCGCCGGGTCGGGCAGCTTATTCCCGGCCCACTCGATGACGTCCAGGAATTTTTGGATCGGGGAACGCGCGGCGTGGGGAGCGTTACTCATCAGGATTGACCCCGGTGGTAGTGGGTTCATGTCATATCCCCGTAGCCTGACTCTTCGAGTCGGGAATCCTCGAAATCGAAGAAGACCCGACTCGGAGAGTCAGGCTACGGGCGGATCGAGCTCCGCACCATACTAACTACACCTCATGCAGTATGGAACTTCCGATCAATATGGCATTGGAACGCATCTCAGAGAGAGACGGTTATTTGCTCGGCAAACGCACAATTCCGTCCCAGCCAGGGGGCGGTTGCCGGTTGTGCTGGGCGATGAGGACCGCCAGAAAGTCCTGGGCTTTATCGCTGGCAGGCAGCTTGTGCAGCGCCTCGTAGGCCGATTCCCAGCGGCCGGCGATGAAGTGTTCGACCGCCGTTTCGTAGGTGGTCAGGTGATTGTCGGACAGCGCCGCATCGGACTTCAGCGGCGGCACGAGCTCACTGACCAGCAGCGGAGTTTCCATTCCAAAGGGTAAGACTCGAGCTAGTCGACGGAGGCGACCTTCATCCCGTTCCAGGCTGTCGCGGATCATTTCCGCGACCGTTTCGTCCAGCAAAATGGGAACACGCAGCTGGCGTGTCATGCCTTCTAAGCGGCTGGCGAGATTCACCGCGGGACCAAACACCGTGACTTTAACGAGCTCGTTGGTTCCGATTTTTCCTGCCACGGCCCGGCCGTTGGCGATACCGATGCCCATCTGAAAATTTGCCAGGGGATGGTTGGGCTGCTGATTCAGTGCGTCGAAATCCGCGCGAATGGCGAGCGCCGCTCGGCAGGCATCTAGCGGCCCCTCCGGGGCATCGACGGGCCAGCCCCAAAAGCCCATGGCGGCATCGCCCAGAAAATCTCCGATACCACCGCCATACGCCAGGATGTGCTTGGTCATGATGCCCATCGCCTGACTGACTCGGTCCAGTAGTCCGAGCAAATCGCTCCGGGCTCCTTCGGCCTGCTTACTGAAGCCTCGCAGATCGCAAAACAGAATCGTGACATCGGCTTCACGCGGGGCTAGCAGACCCGTATCGAGGTTCTCCCCGACGGCGGCCAGCACGGCGGGGGCGAAAAACTGGCGCAGTCCCGATTGCTGCCGTTCCAATTGCCGCAGTCGACGTACGGAACTCACGATCTCTGAAACCAGCTCGGCAAATTTGACGTCCGCTTCCAGAGTCACCACGGTGGCACTGAGATTCTCATCCATCCCCAACGTTCGCGGCCGTTCGCCGGTCAGGTACAGGCCCCAGCCTTCTGTCGCCGAGCCCAGGACCGGTGTGCAGAACGCCCAGTCGGAGTTGGCGGCGAGAGTATAGTTTGTCGAATGTGCCGAGGAATGTTCCCACACATGTAGCACGCTTTGCCGGCGTACGGAGATTGCTTCACGTACTAAGCGAGTACTGGGATGCAGTTCGCCGGCGGTTTCCCGCCTGCGGTCCCAGTGCAGGACTTTCAATTCGTCACCTTGCCAGCTCACAATCGCTGCCGCTTCGGCCTGGACGATGCCGGCGAGGAGCAGGTTCACCAGACGGGACAGCAGTTCGGAATCGGTGCGTGCCCCCCAGATGACTTCCGGCAGATTCGACAAGACTTCGATCCGCTTGTCGGCATCGCGAAACCGCACGCCTTGTAAAACTTGCCGACTAAAGGTGACTTCGTCGACGGGCGAGTTCGCCGGCGTCGAGGCCGACCACTGGGCACTTTCGAACTGAAAGCTGGTCTCACCGATGACGAAATGTTCGCCCGGCTGGAGTTCGCAGGTCTGCACATCCTGGCCCGCGTAACAAATTGGATTCCAAGCCTGTGGCAGCGTTTTGACCGTCAGCCGGTTCCCTTTCAGGATCAACGAGGCGTGTCGGCGAGAAATCCGCTGATCCCAGGGAACGACCAGAATTCCTTCATGATCCCGCCCCAGAATATAGGATTCGCCAGCTTGCAAACGAATTCGCCACCGCTGTCGGGGTTCCCGACCCACGGCAATTAAGTCCATCACTGGCCAAACTCCTTGAGGTCTGATGGGCGAGTCAGGTTCCTGCCGAGCCGCCGAGCCAGGTTCGCAGGAGCGACTAGGCGGCTTGCCAGGAGCCTCACTTTCCCCTCGTGGCAGAACCATATTCGGCTTGTGATCCGAATATGGTGTCAATCCCAGTTTTTCCGGTCGAAGTGCTCGAAAAACTGGCGGTTGCCCCGATTAAGGGGCCTATTGTCTCTATTTTAAAGCACTGCGGGCAGGTTGTTTCCGCACATCCGTCAAGCTCACTACAAACTGCAGACTCTGCACGGGATTTCTCCAAGTGAATTATCCACTACAACCGATACTCCGGGTACATCGCGTCATTTCGTTTCTCCTGATGTCCATCCTACACCTTACGTGTTGGGATTGTTGAAGGGGTGGCGAAACCGCAAATAGGTTCTGCGGAGTGTATCGCAAGAATCGCTGGATAGAACACCACGCTGGCACTACTGCGTTTGCAGTTTCGCGGCGTGTCGTACCAGGGAAGAACGCTATGGCAAGCAGGAAATGGCTCAGCTGGCTCATGGGCTGTGGTCTTCTCGTCGGCAATGGCCTGATGGGGAGTGCATACGCTCAAGATGACTACAGCGGCGGGGGGGGCTACTCTTCCTATGGTGACGGCGCGTCAATTCCCAATACGCCGCCGGGTCCGTATAGCCCTCCCATGGGGCAAGGCGGAGCCGACCCGTATTGGGTCGCACCGACTCCGGAAACTCCACAAATCTTCTCACAGCCGGATGGACTGCAAAGCGCATTCCGTTCGTGGGATGGTTTCTTCTTCCGCACGGAATATTTGCAATTCGATTATACGCGGCCGGGAGATGTCCTCCTGGGAGCGCCGCAATTTGGAATTGCGGATCCGACGAAACCGTTTCAAGTCTTCGATGGGTTAGGCAATCTCCTGGGGTTCGCTGAAGTCCCTTCGTTGAAATCGATGAAGACGGAGAACATTCCTGGCGTCCGCGGGACTGTTGGTATTCCGTTGATCTTCGGCTCCTTCGAAGGCAGCGTGTTCGGCATGGGGACCGCGCAGCAGTCGTTCCAGGACGATACACTCAACGGAACGCTGCGGCACCCGTTTCTGGGGACCTCGACGCTGATTAATGGTGTCGTTGATAACAACATCGAGTTGTACAACGACACTTACCGGGCCACGTTCACGTCGAAGCTCTGGAGCAGCGACATGAACCTCTTCTTCGATGGGCCCAGCTCCAACTACTTTAGCTTTTCTCCGATGATCGGTTTCAAGTACCTCGATCTACGAGAAGGCTTGCAACAGCGGGGTTCGTTCATCCCTGATCCACTATTGGGCTTGCCGAAAGTCGTCACCGACATCGATTCTTATGCCGCAAACCAAGTGTTTGCCCCGCAGATCGGTTTGCGAAGCAAGTTTGAAAACAGCTTCATGGCAGTGACCTTCGATCCCAAGTTTGGTCTTGGTGCGAACGTTTACAAGAATCGTCTGGAAGTGAACCACTTCCGTGGCAACGGTGATCCCTTTACCGTGATGACCGATAGCTCGGCTCAAGTTGTGCCGACGATCGATCTGAATCTGACCGGACGGATTAAAGTGTCACCCAATGTGAACCTCACTGCCGGTTATAACTTCATCTTCGTCTCGCGAGTCACCCGCCCGCAGGACAACATTTACTACAATGACACGGGGGCCTTGAATCCTCCAGGGGTCGTGTTGCAAACTCATAAGGAAGACATCATCTTCCAGGGTTTGACCTTAGGTATTGAATTCCGCCGGCCATAATACCGGGGGCGATTGGACACAGAGACGCGACCGGATCACCGGCCGCGTCTCTGTGTGTTTTTAGAGGTTGAGAATTGCCGGATATCGATGATGCTTGAGCCGCTGCTGGAACTGTGGCCATGATGATTGAGTCGGTCTCACCTCATGGCTGGGACAACCTGACGTTACTCGTCGGTACCGCCTGCTTGACCCGTTGGTGCGTGGGCTGAAATACCGGGGGCGGTTCTCTTATTCGACCGTCGCATTTCGAGTCAGCATCAGCAAGTCCTCGCGACGGCGAGCGGTGATGTTGCCCGGCAAAGTGATGGCCGGGTGGTTGGCCTGCAGCATCTCTACCATGCGTTCCCAGTCGGCAAATCCCATCTGTCGCCGCGGCCAATCCAACTGCCGCCACAATTGCACGAAGCATTCGCGGATTCGTTGCGGTGGTTGGCCTTGAAGCGGTTCGCATCGTAGGCGGCAATGTGTGGGAGTCGCTTCGATGAGTGCAGTTCGCAGTAAGTCCTCGGCCTGACGCGCTTCGTCGGCATAGACTTCCTGGGCCTGTTGTCCCAATCGCAGCAGCGCTTGCTGAATCTGGGGATTGAAGTCTCGGGCCAGGAGTGGCAGTAACTCGTGACGAATGCGGTTGCGGGTGAGTGTCGTGTCGGTATTGGTCGCATCGGTGCGATACGGCTGGCCCTGTTCCTCCAGGAAGCGGACCAGGAGGTGACGCTCAACCTGTAGCAACGGCCGGACTAATGGGATGGGTTTTGTTCCGGATTGAACTGCAGTCGCCTCCAACACGGTGTCGGCATGCATCCCACGCAGTCCGCCCAGGCCGGTTCCGCGGATGATGTGATGCAGAATCGTTTCCGCCTGATCGTCAGCGGTGTGTGCCACGGCAATGCCGACACACTGTTGCTCAATGGCGATGCGTTGCAAAAAACCTCGGCGGATGACTCGTGCGGTCCCCTCTAAACCCAGCTTGGCGAGCTGTGGGGACGCGGTCACCGTCTCGGTTCCCACATGGCACGGGATCGATTTTTTCTGGCACAGCTCGGCAACCCAGGCGGCGTCGGCGTCAGAATCCAAGCCTCGCAGTTGGTGGTTCAAATGGCCGACATGCAGCGTGAGTTGCAATTCGTCTCGCAGGAGCCACAGGCCGAGCAGTAACGAGACACTATCGGCCCCCCCGGAAACGGCCACCAGCACGCGCGTTTGCCGGAGACCGCAGGCTTCGCCGCCGGCACGCAAGGCTGACAAGAATTCGGAAGTTGCAGAGCTCATCGCAATGTCTTCGTCGGCGAGCGTCCGGCGTCAGCCGGATGGTTGTTAGCGACTCACACACACCTTGGAGAACCGTATTAATAAAAAGAGGGGCCACTAGCATTGCTAATGGCCCCCGAGTCGGATTCGTGTATTCAGAATCGAAGTGGTTTCAATTGCCAGACAATCATCCGATTTAAGTCGGACGCTCGTCTATCACTACGTTTAGCCGCGAACGGTTACCTCTTCAGTGGCTGGCAAAAACCAATCTTGCAGTGCCTTGATGTGCGGCACGGGATTCTTCGACAACGCTTCGAGGGCTCGTACAACAGCCTGGCAGCCAGCGACCGTTGTGACGCAGGGAACTCCATACATGACGGCGGCCGAACGAATGCGACCTTCGTCTGTCCGGGCACCCTTGCCGCTGGGCGTATTGAAGATCAGCTGCACTTGTCCGTTGGCCATATGGTCCAGCAAATTCGGGCGGCCTTCTTGCAGCTTGCGGACGACCTCGATCTCGATCCCTGCCGCTTGCAGGTTACGGACCGTGCCGCTGGTTCCGATCAGCTTGTATCCCAATTGTTGCAATCGTCGAGCGGGCTCGATGAGCGCTTCTTTGTGACGTCCGGCCATGCTGATGAAGACGGTGCCTTCACGCGGCAGTTGGTTGCCGGCAGCTACCTGACTCTTGGCGAAAGCGATCGGGAATTCTTCGTGAATGCCCATGACCTCGCCCGTGGAACGCATTTCCGGTCCCAGGATGATGTCGACGCCGGCAAAGCGATTGAAGGGGAACACGCTCTCCTTGACGGAGTAGTACGTGGGGACCACTTCTTTCGTCACACCTTGCGTCTTCAACGACACCCCAACCATCACCTTGGCGGCGATCTTGGCCAAAGGCACGTTGGTGGCCTTCGACACGAAGGGGGACGTTCGGCTGGCTCGCGGATTCACCTCCAGCACGTAGACGACATGCTTGCCGTCGACCGATTTGACCGCGAACTGCACATTCATCAGACCGCGCACATTCAGGCTGCGAGCCATCGCATAGGTGGCCTGCTTGATCTCTTCGATGACGGCGGCAGGCAGCGAGAACGGCGGAATGGCACAGGCGGAATCGCCTGAATGCACGCCCGCTTCTTCGATGTGCTCCATCACGCCACCGACGATCACCAGTTCCCCGTCACCGACGGCATCGACGTCAACTTCGATGGCATCTTCCAGGAACTTGTCGATCAACACCGGATGATCCGGAGCAACGTCCATCGCGGCTTGCATGAACTTGGCCAGCGAGATTTCGTCGTAGCAGATTTCCATGGCCCGGCCACCCAGCACGTAGCTGGGCCGCACGAGAACCGGATATCCGATTTGTTCGGCGATGTGGCAGCCTTCGGTCAATTCCATCGCTGTGCCGTTGGGCGGCTGATGCAAACCCAACCGTTCGAGCAACGCTTGGAACCGCTTGCGGTCTTCCGCGATATCAATCGAATCGGGAGTCGTGCCCAGGATCTTCACACCCGCTGCTTCCAGCCCGCGAGCCAGATTCAACGGTGTCTGGCCACCGAACTGCACAATGACCCCTTCGGGCTGCAGGCGGTCGCAAATATTCAGCACGTCTTCGGTCGTCAGCGGTTCGAAGAACAGCAGGTCAGACGTGTCGTAGTCGGTGGAGACTGTTTCGGGATTCGAGTTGACCATGATGGTCTCGATTCCCAGTTCTCGCAGGGCGTACGACGCCTGGCAACAACAATAGTCGAACTCAATCCCCTGCCCGATCCGGTTCGGACCGCCGCCCAGGATCATGACGCGCCGCTTGTCGGTGCGGGGCTCGGGAGCTTCGTCCTCGTCTTCGTAGGTCGAATAGTAATACGGGGTGTAGGCTTCGAACTCGGCGGCACAGGTATCGACCGATTTGAAGACTGCGGCCACGCCCAAGCCCTTACGGTACTTGCGGACTTCAGTCTCGGTTGTATCCCACCACCATCCCAATTGCTTGTCCGAGTATCCCAGCCGCTTCAAGTCTCGCAAGAAGTCGGCATTGGCATCCTGCAGGCGAGTCACATTGCGGATTTCGCCTTCGGTATCGCACAGCTGCTGGATCTGATCCAGGAACCAGGGATCGATATCCGACAACCGATGGATGTCGGCGACTGTCATCCCGGCCTTCAGTGCGTAGCGGACATAGAAGATCCGGTCGCAATTGGGGGTCGCCAGCTTTTGCTCAATCTCGTCCTTCGTGGGCTGCAGCAGGGTGCCCCACAAATCCTTCTTGCCGCCGCCGAGGCCAAAGTGGCCAATCTCGAGGCCGCGTAAGGCTTTTTGCAGCGATTCTTTGAACGTCCGACCGATGGCCATCGTCTCACCGACCGACTTCATTTGCACGGTCAGTGTAGAATCGGCATCGGGGAATTTTTCGAACGTCCAACGCGGAATTTTCGTGACGACGTAATCAATCGTCGGTTCAAAGCAGGCCAGCGTTTCACGAGTAATATCGTTGTGAATTTCGTCCAGCCGGTAGCCCACCGCCAGCTTGGCGGCGATCTTGGCAATCGGGAAGCCGGTGGCTTTTGACGCCAGCGCACTGGAGCGGCTGACACGCGGATTCATCTCGATGACGACCATTCGGCCGTCGTCGGGATTGATGGCGAACTGCACGTTCGAGCCACCCGTTTCCACGCCGATTTCACGCATGACGGCGATCGTCGCGTCACGCATCCGCTGATACTCTTTGTCGGTCAGCGTTTGAATCGGAGCGACTGTGATCGAGTCACCCGTGTGGACACCCATCGGGTCGAAGTTTTCAATCGAGCAGATGATCACGACGTTGTCGGCAACGTCGCGCATCACTTCCAACTCGAACTCTTCCCAGCCGAGAATCGACTGTTCGAGCAGACTTCACCGACGGGTGACAGGGCCAGACCCTTGCGGATCATGGCTTCAAATTCTTCGCGGTTGTAAGCCAAACCGCCGCCCGCACCGCCCAGGGTATAGCTGGCACGGATGACGCAGGGCAGTCCGACTTCGCGGAGCGCCGCACGGGCTTCTTCCAAGTTGTGAACGGTACGGCTATTGGGGACATCCAAGCCGATCTTGATCATGGCCTGTTTGAAGGATTCGCGTCCTTCAGCCTTGGCGATGACTTCTTCTTTCGCACCGATCAACTCGCACCCGAGTTGCTTCAGGATCCCGCGGCGGGCGAGGTCCATGGCGACATTGAGGCCCGTCTGGCCACCCAATGTGGGCAAAAGTGCGTCTGGGCGCTCGCGTTCGATGACCTTCGCGACGTATTCCCAGGTAATGGGCTCAATGTAAGTGCGGTCTGCCGTGTGAGGGTCAGTCATGATGGTCGCAGGGTTGGAATTCACCAACACGACCTCGTAACCCTCTTCACGCAGCGCCTTGCACGCCTGGGTTCCCGAATAGTCAAACTCACAAGCCTGCCCAATAACAATTGGGCCCGATCCAATGATCAGAATCTTCTTGATGTCTGTCCGACGAGGCACGACCACACCTCTCTGTAAGTTATCGACGGCAGTCCGAGGACACCTGACTCCGGTGTTCGAACCGGAGGAGACTGCATCGACGATGAAAGCGGCGAAGGAGAGTGGCTACTGATCATTCAGCACCACTGCCCGCAGCGCGCACCAATAGCCGCAACCACTCTAAGCCTTCCTAGGCGGTCACGGCTACGCGAAGTAACCACGCTGTATTGCAACAGCACCAAGTTAACAACCCTCGCCAGAGTTGCAAGCCACCGATCCCTGTACACGCCCTGATTTTTTGCATTGAGGTTCCCAATTTGGGCGTGGGGGCTTTGGCATCGAGAGCATCCAGGTTTCAGCAGGCTGTCGCCCGGTTTCACTTAACGCTTGCCCCGCGGTCGACGCAGTCGTCGGGTAGCCCAGATTCTCGAATCTGGGTGAGCACAGTGAACAAGAGGTTACGGCTCACTCAGCCCTCTCGCAATTTGTCATGCTTTAGCACGCTTCGAAGGCGGTTCTCTGCGGTCTTGTTAGGGCCGCTGATCCCGATCGGCCGCGGCCAGTTGTTCTGCGGCGAGGTACGGCGGAATATCAACCCAACTCCATGTGATGTCCCCGGCAGTGTTCTGAAATCGGGCCTTAATCACCGTCGGTAGCCTCTCGAAGTCTGCCGCGCGGAGTGGTAGCTGGGTCGAGAACGTCGCGTCGTTCGCGATCTGTAAATTCGCAGCAGTCCAGTTTTGGACGCGGATTCGCGGCTCTTGGATTGCCTCGCACGAGATGTTTTCCAGATGCCACCCGGCGGGAGGTGGCTGCTGACTCGTGACTTGCAGGCCTATTTGCTCCGAGGGCTGCCCCCTGCTCCACTGGGCTTGCAGGGCGATTGCGGGCGCGGGCCGTTCCGGGCGAAGTAGCGTGACTTGCCATTCATCGAGCGCATCTCCCGCCAAGACTAAACGGTACCGTCCGGTTTGCGAGGCCCGTAATTCCACGAACTGCGTCGCGGTGCCGACGATCGAGAACGCTTGCGTCGATTCGTCCGTCAGATTCCAGTGTTGATACCGGGGGCCGCTGTCGAGAAATCGGCCGACTTTGGTTGGCTCTTGCCCAGCGGTTGCCTCCGTCGCTAACGCGATCGTCCAGTCGCGATACAGCTCCGCAAATGGCGCCTGGAGTACGTGTTCGATGGCTTCTACATCTGTCTTCCCGGTCGCCATGAGTGCCGGAATGAAGTGTGTCACGCCCGCCGCATGTGCCCGTTGCTGGCACCAGTCGAGAAATAAGAACGTGGCTCCACGGCAGCCATGGTTCCGCCAGCGACCGGTGCGGTAGTAGTCTCGCACGACCAAGGGGGCGGCCGCCGGATTTTGCCAATAGCTGGCCGCACGATAGTCTAGATTGGACCAGTCGTGGCTCCCTTGACGCTCGGTCAGGTGCGCCAAGCCTTCATTCAGCCAGTCTTCCCATTCCGGCGAACGAGCCCGGCGTGGCAACGAGACATTCGGCCGGCTGGCGAGAGCCGTGTGAGCCACCTCATGCAGCAGCAGTGATTGCAGGGCGTCGCCGACGGGGAGTTCTGAATTCAAGTACAACAGGTCCGCGTGATTGCTGAAGGGAGCGGGGAGATCCATTCGCAGGTCGCTGCTCCGCACAAATCCACGGACTTGCGTCGTTCCCCCACGCAACCGGCCGAGCCACGGCGTGAGCAACACGGTCAGACGCCCGTTTTGGTCGGCGTCGGTGATGGGGCCAATTTGACGAGTGATCAATGGCAAGACATCCCGGGACAGCCGTTCGGCAATGTCATGGGCCAGTGGCTCGATCGACGTCGGCCCCGAAGACGGCGAGTCCAAGCTGGGGTCGGCATAAACTTCGACCGTCTGGTTGGCACAAACCAGTCGGCCTTGGACGCGTTGATAGCCTTGAGCATTTTCCAGCGGGGCCTCGGTCACATGCAGCCAGAAATCTCGAGTCGATGCGGGTGGCGAGCTTGATGTCTTGGTTTTGGGGACGGTCAGGCCGGTTGTCTTGGCCGGAGAAATCTTTACGCCGGTAGGTAGAGTCTTCTTTTGCCACGGGATTGGTTGGTGTTGCCAGGAAAAGCCGCGGACTGGTTCCACCCTCGCCTGCAGAATCGCAGTCCGACTGACGGAACCCAAATTGCTGATTATCAGCCTGACCGGAGCATTGGCCTGTAGGGGAAGATCGACGGTGGCTCGACCCTCTTTGAGTGGCACGTCGTAAGGTCGTCCGGGGATGAGTTGATCGGGAATCGCTGATGAACCAACTCGCGTCCAGGTGACAATGGCGAATCCCAGCAGGCACAGCAGTACGGCCCCCAAACGCGACATGGGTGTGGCTCGCACGCTCCCGGTGAGTCTGGTTTCGGATGCGGTGAAAGGGATGCTCATGTGTGGGCGTCGTGGGCGTGCGGCGATTTCCTCCTGGCGGAATGGCTCAGGAGTTCTGTCCAGGATCGAGAATCTGGGATGTTGGGGAAGAAATCGTCGAACGGATGGGGCTTGGACACCTATTTCATCGTCCCGTCACCGGGGCGAAATCATCAAAACCGCCCCATTGAGAAGGCACTCAGACAAAAAACGGCCTGTTGCGGATCAAGATTCAGTGACGCGGGTAATCTGGAGAAATTTCCAGGTGACTGCGGCGAACTCCAGTGGAAATCGCGTAAAATGTCGGGTGATTACGGGTGTGCCAGGTTGTTCCTTTGAAAACTCTCGGATCGTGAGACGGTCATGACCCTGTTTGCCAACTCGTTCAAACTGCTGCTGATCTGGTTGACCAGTTATTGCTGGATTTGCTGTTTCGACGACGCGGCCGTTTGGGGAGCAGACGGAAATTCCGTGGCGGCGGAACGAGCGTTGGTCGAACGCATCAACACTCGGATTCGGGA
>JAZKFE010000005.1:21916-23392 GCA_040386595.1 Planctomycetota bacterium
GCAGCGTGAACGGCTGTTCGCTGCCTACTTCAACTGGGAACAAGAGAAAGTCGTTCCCGCGGCCCGGGCTGATGACGCGGAGTTTTTACGCCGCGTCTATCTGGATCTGGCGGGCCAAATTCCGTCGGTCTCGGCGGTGCGCCAATTTCTCGATGATCCGGTACCCGAAAAACGGCAAGCGGTCGTCCGGGAACTGTTGGAGAGCCCACGTTATATCATCCATTTCTCGAACGTGTGGCGGGCCGAATTGTTGCCCGAACTGAGTGCCGAGCCTCAGTTGCAGTTCTTGATGCCGTCGTTTGGAGCTTGGCTGAAAGACCAGCTGATCGACAACGACAGCTATGCCGATCTGGCGCGGCAATTGGTGACATTCAAGATTGAAGGGATGGCGGCTCGTCCCGGAATGGACGCGGGTGGCACTGTCAGTCCCGTCGCGTTTTATCAGGCCAAGGAAGGCAAGCCAGAGAACCTGGCGGCGGGGACTGCTCGCGTGTTTCTCGGAGTTCGCATTGAATGTGCCCAGTGTCATGACCATCCGTTTGACTCCTGGAAACAAGATCAATTCTGGAGCTTCGCCGCGTTCTACGCCGGGGTTTCCCGGCAGCAAATGGGAGATGTTTCTGGACCACTCGCCGACGCCCCACAGAATCGCAAGTTGGCGATTCCGGGGAAGAAAACCGAGGTGGAAGCTCGCTACCTGAACGGCGTAGAGCCCGCTTGGAAGTCGGGAGAAAGCCCTCGTGACAATCTGGCGAACTGGCTGACGGCACGAGAAAATCCCTACTTCGCCAAGGCCGCGGTGAACCGGGTCTGGGGCCGTCTGTTCGGAGTTGGCATTGTCGATCCGGTCGACGATTTCAACGATGCCAATCCTCCCAGTCATCCCGAGTTGTTGAATGATCTGGCTGCCGCATTTGCGGAATCGGGTTACGATTTAAAGTTCTTGCTTCGCGTGCTGACGGCTACCGAAGCCTATCAACTGACGAGTGCCGTTTCTGATTCCAGTCAGGAACCACCGCAGCGATTTGCACGGATGTCGCTGAAGGGACTGAGTCCAGAGCAACTCTTCGACAGCGTTGCCGAGGCGACTGGTTATTTCGAACGCAACCGCCGCGATCAGGCGTTTTTTGGCGGGGGCAACGGGCCGCGGGCGGAGTTCCTCGAAGCGTTTGGAAATGACACCGATCCTCCAACCGAGCGACCGACGACCATTTTGCAGGCATTGGCCATGATGAACGGGCAATTCATCACGCAAACGACGAATTCGGAAACGGGGTTGTTGGCGGCCGTGATCAACTTCCCCGATATGCCGACCGAGGAACGAATTGAAACGTTGTATCTCGCGGCATTGGGGCGAAAACCACGTCCCGCCGAGCTGACAAAACTGGTCGCACATTGTGCGACTCGCGAACTTCCGGTGGCCCTGAGCGATATCTTCTGGGCCATCTTAAACAGCAGTGAGTTCTTGTTGAATCA
>JAZKFE010000006.1:0-213 GCA_040386595.1 Planctomycetota bacterium
GTCGAAATCCGAATGTCGAATGAATGACCAATGCTTCAATGACGAATGTCGAAGTCGGCACATGATCCGAATCTTTGTATGCAACGATAGCAATCGGCTGGCACAGCTCGTGATTCGGATTTTGTCATTCATTCGTCATTCGGATTTCGACATTCGTCATTTCCCTCCGGGGTTGATCAACCCCGATCCCAGCGACTACTCTGGTTCGATCAT
>JAZKFE010000006.1:223-29978 GCA_040386595.1 Planctomycetota bacterium
CTTCATTCCAGATGCTACTGGCTGCTCTGCTTGTCGTGGGCAGTGCTGTTCATGGGGCGGCGCAAGAAATTGACTTTGCGCACGATATCGTCCCCATTTTGAAACAACATTGCGGCAAGTGCCACACAGGCGATCAGCAAAAGGGGGGCTTGTCGCTGAATACGCGAGAATCCCTGCTTAGCGGCGGTGAGTCTGGAAAGACAGTTATCGAGGGAATGGGCCGCAGTAGCGAGCTCATTGAGCGTATTCTGTCGTCGGATGACGCTCTGAAAATGCCGCCGGATGGTCCCCGTCTGCCCGCCGAGCATACGGCCCTGTTGACTCGTTGGATCGATGCGAAGCTCCCTTGGGCTGACGGCTTTACTTTCGGCAAGCGGAGCTACGAGCCTCCTTTAAAACCCCGTCGGCCGGAATTGCCCGCGGCGGTCGAAGGTCGGACGCATCCCATCGACCGGATCATTGACGCCCACCTGGCTCAACGGAAACGCCCCCGCCCGCAGGGAATCGATGATGCGGCGTTTGCCCGTCGGGTGTACCTCGACATTGTCGGGTTGCTACCCACACCGCAAGAATTGCAGGAATTCACCAACGATTCACAGCCCGAGAAGCGGACGTTGCTGATTAAAAAACTCCTGGCACGGGATGTGGACTACGCCGAGCACTGGTTGACGTTCTGGAACGATCTGTTGAGAAATGACTATACGGGAACCGGTTTTATTACTGGTGGGCGGCAGCAGATCTCCAAGTGGCTGTATCGAGCACTCGCCACCAATAAGCCTTACGATGTGATGGTGCGAGAGTTAATCGCCCCCCCGTCCGCGGACAGCGCGGGATTCGCCGATGGCATTCGTTGGCGTGGCGATGTGAGCGCCGGCCAGACCGTGGAGATTCAGTTTGCCCAAAGTGTCGGGCAGGCTTTCCTCGGTATCAATCTGAAGTGTGCGTCTTGCCACGACAGCTTTATTGATCGTTGGAAATTAAGTGAGGCCTACGGCTTGGCCGCGATCTATTCGACTCGTCCGTTGGAAATTCATCGTTGCGACAAGCCCATCAATCAAACGGCCAAGGCAGCATGGTTGTTTCCGGAACTCGGGCAGATTGATCCGCAGGCGGCACAACCCGAGCGGTTAAAGCAACTGGCGGGGTTGATGACGCATCCCGAAAATGGCCGCTTTAGCCGGACGATGGTGAATCGTCTGTGGCACCGGTTGCTGGGACGTGGGATTGTTTATCCTCTCGACGCGATGCAGTCCGAGCCCTGGAGTTCTGATCTGCTGGACTACCTGGCCAGTGAGTTTGCCGATCGCCACTATGACCTGAAGCAGATGATTGAGTTCATCGCAAGTTCTCAGGCCTATCAAGAACAAGTCCAACGGATTACCAAAGCCTTGGATGACCGCGAATACGTGTACGGCGGCCCTCGAGCTCGGCGGCTGACGGCAGAGCAATTTATGGACGCCATCTGGCAGTTGACGGGACAAGCTCCGACACGGATCGATGCCCCGCTACTACGCGGTAAACCGGCTGCCGATGCGACATCACAAACACTCGTTGGCAAATGGATTTGGTCAAAAGCTGATGCCTCGCAAGCGGCCGCTGGAGAAACGATTGCCCTGCGCCGGGTCTGGGATTTGAAGACGGTTCCCATCCAGGCTGTGGCGACAATTACGTGTGATAATAGCTACAGTCTGGCCGTGAATGGGCAACCGGTGCAAACCGGAGAAACTTGGAACGCCCCCGATTCCGTATTGCTGTCGAATCGTCTAAAAGCCGGCAAGAATGAGATCGTGATCACCGCCAAAAATGGCGGAACGGGACCGAACCCAGCCGGATTGTTTTTTGAGGCTCGGGCCTATCAGCCGGACGGGACGTTTGAAACCTTAGCTTCAGACGAGAACTGGCAATGGACGGCTCAGCAGCCGGAACGCAATGGTCGCTTCAAAACGGAACCCACTGACTGGCAGCCTGCAGCACCAGTCGCCAAGCCCGAGGTGTGGTCGGAAGCAGTCGGTTCCGAATTGGCTTCGATCCTCTCCCAAGGGGCCGACACGGCGGGCAAAATGGTCCGTGCATCGTTGGTAAAAAGCGACTTCCTGATGCGGTCGCTGGGCCGGCCCAATCGTGATCAAATCGTGACCGTACGCCCCGCAGATCTCACCACGCTCGAAGCGATTGATCTATCGAACGGGCAGATTCTAGCGGAAACATTGGAGCGTGGATCGCAAAAACTCATCGCCGAACAATGGCCCTCTACCACGGAATTCGTGCAATGGCTGTACCGGTTTGCCCTGAGTCGAGAGCCTTCAGCCGAGGAGCTGACCGTCTTAACAGAAGCCTTGGGCGACAAGCTGACCGAACAGGGAATTCAAGACGCATTGTGGAGCGTGGTGATGTTGCCTGAGTTCCAGATGGTAAGATAAAGGGACGGGACGATGCCCATGGTCGACTTCGCAATGAAAATGCCGGACCAGACCTGGAAGTCAGAGCACTCAATTTGTGCTCAAAACGAACAGAAGAGTGTGAACCACGAATCACACGAATAAATCGATATCACGCGTTTCGTTCCTTGAGGCCCGGAACGCGTTGGGAATTGCTTCTATTTCTGAATCGAGATGGAAGTTGAGTCGTCAACTCGACAGGCGATGGCCTTCATGGAAACCGCTCTGTCCGTAATTTATTCGTGTCATTTGTGTGATTCGTGGTGAAAATCTCGTAAATCAATCGAATAACAAGTCGGCCGCTTTCAGTTTGCGGGATCGACTACGAAGCTGTCGGACGAAGGAAGATGTGCGAATCATGAGTTCGAACTTTTCATTGGAACAAGAAACGCGCCGTGAGTTCCTGCAAAAGATGGCCGCGGCCAGTGCGGCAGCCCTCATGATGGGCGAGCCGCGATTGCTGTCGGCCAATGAGTCGGGTGAGAAGCTCATCCATCCGATGGCCAAGGCTGATTCGTGCATCTTGCTGTGGATGGGGGGCGGTATGGCGGCCCCCGACACCTTCGACCCCAAGCGGTATGTCCCGTTCAAGGCGGGAGTGCCGGTAAAGGAAGTCGAAAGCACTTTCCCTGCGATCAACACGGTCGTGGATAATATCCAAATCACCCAAGGGCTGGAGAATATCGCTCAGGTCATGGACCGTGGAACACTGATCCGCTCACACGTCCTGCCCGACCTGGGCAACATTCTGCATTCACGACATCAGTACCACTGGCACACCGGATATGTGCCGCCACAGACCGTGGCTTGCCCTCACATTGGCGCCTGGCTGGCCCGGCTTCTGGGCCCCAAGAACCCGGTCATTCCCCCTTTCATCAATATCGGGCAGCGCCTCGAAGGTGTTGGTGAGCAAGAAGAGTTGAAAGCCTTCACGACAGCGGGATTTCTGGGCAGTGAATTCGGTCCCATGAACTTGCCGTTTCCCGAGGAAGCGGCGCAATCGGTTCGCCCTCCCAAGGGAATGGAACTGGGCCGCTTCGAGAACCGGAACAAGCTGTTCCGCAAGCTGATCGACAAATCGCCCAGGCCGGAATTCCTGAGCGATTATCAGCAAGAGTCGATGTTGCGTGCGATGGACAACGCCTATCGCCTATTGGGGGCGAAAGAACGCGCCGCGTTTGATATTTCCCTGGAGCCGAAAGAATCCTACGAGAAATATGACACCGGCCGCTTTGGCCGGGGGTGTTTGCTAGCCCGGCGACTGGTGGAAGCCGGAGCACGGTTTGTTGAAGTGACGACCGAGTATGTGCCGTTTCTCAATTGGGACACGCATGCCAATGGTCATACCACGTTGACTAATATGAAGAAACAAATCGATCTGCCCATCGCGCAACTCATTCGCGATTTGGAATCACGCGGTATGCTGGATCGCACGTTGGTGATCTTGGCCAGTGAATTCAGTCGCGACATGATTGTGGAGGGCAAGCCCGGCTCCAACGCCAAAGACCAGGCGACCGAGAACGTGGATGTGCTGCAAGAATTGAAACACTACGGCCAGCATCGGCATTTCACCGGTGGCTCCTGTGTCATGATGTGGGGCGGAGGCGTCAAACGAGGTTTCTTGTACGGAGCATCCGCTCCCGAACGTCCCTTCATGGCGATCAAGAATCCGCTGACGGTGACCGATCTGCATGCCACGATTCTGACCGCAATGGGAGTCAGCCCCCGCACCGCCCTGGATGTCGAACAGCGTCCGTTCTACGTGACCGAAGATGGCAAGGGCACGCCGGCCATGGAGCTGTTTGCTTAAGCCGACCGGCTTCAGTTATTTCATTGTTTCACGGATGACAGGGCGTCGCCGAGCCGAAAGCGGAGACGGCTTCGTGCGCAGTGCCTGCGTGCATTCAACACGTTGGCGGATCATGGCATCACTGCTGGTATGCGGTTTGCTTAAACAGCCAACTGCACCGGTATGAATACGCTCTTCGACCGCCAAACCCGTTCTCACACATCCGAATCAGTTTC
Organism: Planctomycetota bacterium; assembly: GCA_040386595.1. Classification (GTDB taxonomy): domain Bacteria; phylum Planctomycetota; class Planctomycetia; order Planctomycetales; family Planctomycetaceae; genus JAKFVC01. The sequence continues at coordinate 4,687 of JAZKFE010000006.1, forward strand.
CTGCGGAATGATCTGAGAACAACTCCACGTGATGCTGCGGAGCTTAAAAAGGCCTGAAGTAACGGTCTTTTTTGCTCTCTGGAGGCTTACGGGGATCTGAAGTCGGTGCGAATTTGGCGACAGGAGAGCGAGCCGCTTTCCGAGATCGCATCGTGACTACATCCCCCCTGCCCCGTTGCTTGCTGGCGATTGCAGCAGTCCTGCTGACTCTGTTGGCACAAGATCCGTCCGTGGCCGATGATTCACCGCCCACGTCAAACGCGGCAGCGCAGGTCATTGAACGGACTTCTCTGGATTCGGTCGCCTCCAAACCACGGGTCGTTCCTGGCCCGCCGCCGGTCTATGCTCAGGATCCGCGGGTGTTGTTTATCACCGCCCCCAATTGTGAAACGTGCCTGCGTGAGCTCACCAAGTTACGCCGTCCGGGAGGGGATTTCGAAGCGATGCGGTCGCGTGGTTGGAGAATTGGAACGGGACATCACAATCACGTTCAGATCATCAATCACACTGAAATTCTGGAGATGATTCGAGAATTCAACATCCAGGAATATCCGGCAGTGGTCTGCATCAGTGAAGGCAAAGTGCTTCGCGGATTCAAAAGTGGATGCACCACGCCGCTCGATTCCTGGACTCTCGGCTGGCTACTAAATGGAAAGAACGAACGGCCCGCAGGCTATGTTCCCGAACCGGCACGTGTCGAATCAACCGGAAGTTATCGTTTACGAGGCAACCACTGGTCGGTGGATGGTGATTGGAAACCGACGCGGGGAATCGTCTTGACTCACCTCCGCAGTCCGACTCATGGGGCCCAGGTCGCGGTGAACTGGAAGCTGGAAAGTTGGTCGTACGAAGAACTTCGGTCGCTGCATGATGACCTGCATGAGCAAGAACTGGCCAACAATCCTGCAGCTCGAGTGCCTCCAAGCAGCAGCGGAGCCGACAACTTCAGCGCCGGCCGGAAACTCATGGGCCGGTAGCCCGTCATCTGACTCGTGAAGCCTCGCTGGTGCCCCCGGCTCGCTAAGCCGGGCTACACCGCCAATCGTTCTGATCCGGGGCACGTTGCCTTTTGACAGCATCTCGTTAGATGTCGTTTTGTCGTCGCGCTGGCGGAAGGCGGCTAAGAACCCTGGAAATTCCCCGCTTTCAATTTGCCGCAGCGGCAATTGTGGGGCACTATTTCACGTGTGTTGGGACGTTGATTATCGACACCGATGGTGAGCAGGTGTGACCGAACTGGTTCGCATCTGCAAATCAACGGATGGCCTAAGTTGGGCCGCCAACTCAGTGGGGCAAGTATTGCGACGCAACCTGGGGCATGCGGGCACGTCGCGTTCGTCAGTCATCGTGGGCAAAATCGTAACGTTTTTGATTTCCTGGGAACGCGAGGCATCTGCCGAGCTCCCCGTGAGATCAACTCGGGCAAACGTAGCGGTTCGGCTGGAGTTGCAGCTTTCCATTAGCTGGGATCTCGAACGGGCAGAAAAATTCAGGAATCATTATGGCCGTTACGACAGCGCCAACATCCGAAACCGCACAAGAAGCGATCAACGGACGACTGTACCGCGAGGCGGACTTGGTGCAGTACTATGCACCCGCCAAGTTGCATCCTTCGGAATCCACGGCACTCGTGCGATATCGAGATGACATTCATGGTCAACGCGTGTTGGATCTGGGATGCGGCGCGGGGCGGCTGACGACTTACCTTCGTCCTCTGGTCGAACGGTATGTGGGACTCGACGTCTCGGCCCATATGGTCGAACACTGCCAGAAGGCATTCCCCGGACTGGAATTCGTTCAGGGTGATATGCGGTCGTTGGGCCCCTTTGATGACGGAGCCTTCGACACGGTATTCGCCGTCGCCAATCTGTTTGACGCGGTGTCTCACGTCGAACGATTACAGGTACTGGCCGAGGTACGGCGAGTGCTGGCTCCCGGTGGCTTGCTGATCTTCTCCACCCACAATCGCAACTACCTCCATGCCGGGTCTGGTCCGACGTTGAAATTCCACCGGAACCCCATCACTCAAATCCATGTGCTGTTCGAGTACCTGCAGGCGAGGGCCAATCATCGACGCATCAAACCCTTCCATCGCTTCGAAACCGAGTACGCCCTGCTGAACGATTCCGGCAACAACTATCACACCCTGCACTACTACATCGGCCGCGACGTGCAAACCCGGCAACTGGCACACGCCGGATTCGAACCTCTCGAATGCTTGGGAGACTGGGGCGAAACGCTCGGTACGAAGAGTCGCGACAACGTTTACCCCTCGCTCCTTTACGTCGCGCGACGTGATGACTAGATCCGCAGAATAGACAAATCAAATCGAGTCCAATCGAGTCCAATCGGTCCAACAATCCGACCGATCTGCGAATCAGAGCTGGGTGTCTCAGATTGAAAGTCCTGTTGTCACAAAGGGTTACAGGCGGTTTTCAATCAATCCGAATATCCGGCGGTGATCAGCAAAAAAAGTGAACATTTTTCCGCAGGCCACGTGGATGTGACCTAGACTTCGATGATGTCGTAAAAAGCGGACATCCCGACTTATTGACTGTCTCAGAATTGAAATATGGAGTCTGAAATCGTGAGTGACACCCCGGTGAAGTCCTTGAATGACACGCAAGCAATTCGGGAAGTTCTCGCCCAGCACGGACGGCTGTCGGTCGACGTGCATAGCCTGAGCGAAGACAGCGATCTCTACAACGCCGGCCTGACGTCGCTGGCCACAGTGGGCATCATGCTCGCCCTGGAAGATCGATTTGATATTGAATTTCCGGAATCCAAGTTAAGTCGCGTGACGTTTCGCAGTGTCGCCACGATCGCGGAAGCGGTTTCCGATCTCGCTGGCTAATTCGTGTGCGTTCATCAACGAGACGTGCGGCTCGCAAATGCGATCTGAAAAAATCTCTTCGAAATCCAATCTCACCATGATCACGCCCGCCATTGATGTTGCCGAGACCCCGGCGCTGAATTGCGAAGACCTGCTGAAGCGGGTCCACGCCATTGGCAAGGAGGTCCTCGCGGAATACGCCGATGACGTCGACCGCCATGCCCGCTTCCCCAAGGAAGCCTTGGCGGCAATGTGCGAAGCGAAGTTGCTGAGCGCCTACGTTCCCACCGAGTGCGGCGGAATGGGTTTGAATATTCAGCAAATCGCGAAAATCTGCGAGGCGCTCGGTCAATATTGCGGTTCTTCGGCGATGATCTACGCCATGCACTGCATTCAAGTGGCCTGCGTCGTGCATCACGCTCAAGAATCGGCCTACTTTCGTCAGTACTTGCGAAAATTGGTCGACGAGCAACGACTGATGGCGTCGGCGACCACTGAGATCGGCACGGGGGGAGATCTTCGCTCCAGCGTCTGTGCGATTGAGATTACCGGGGATCACTTTACACTAACGAAAAAAGCCCCGGTGATCTCCTACGGCGAAGCCGCGGACGATATCCTGGTGACTTGTCGTCGGTCTCCTGACGCACCGGCCAGCGAACAGGTTCAAGTCCTGGTACGACGCGGTGAATTCACTGCCGAACCTCTCTCCACCTGGGACACGATGGGCTTCCGAGGGACCTGCAGTTCGGGTTTCACGCTGACTGCAATCGGTGCCGCCGAGCAAGTCCTGCCGACACCATTTCAAGACATCTTATCGCAGACGATGCATCCCTATTCGCACATCGTGTGGGGGGCGCTGTGGTCCGGGATTGCGGCTGACGCCGTCAATCGAGCTCGGGCGTTTGTTCGTGCGGAAGCACGTAAAACACCGGGCGAAACACCGATCTGTGCCATTCGTCTGGCAGAAGTCGATCAAGTGTTGCAGGAGATGCGACACAATGTGTTGAGCCTGACACGCGAATATCAGGACTTGCTAACCGCGGACTGCCCCGATCTGTTTCATGGATTCGGATTCTCGATTCGCACGAACAACCTCAAGGTGTCGTGCTCGCAGCGGATCGTGGAGATCGTTGGTGGTGCCCTACTGATTTGTGGCATCTCGGGCTATCGCAACGATTCCAAATTCAGCCTGTCCCGGCATCTGCGGGATTCTTATGGCGCGGCGCTGATGGTCAACAACGATCGAATTACGAAACTCAACGCCACGATGCTGATGGCACACAAAGAAGGACACTAATTCCACGATGTGTATTGCAACAACGACTATCACCGAAGCCTATCGTCAATGTCAGGCACAATTGCTCGAAGCGGGCCTGTTGATTTCACTCGGCGTGCCAGGGATCTACGGCCATAGTGGTGCGTTCGAAGGCGTGATCGAGAACTTCGAACACTACGTCACCCGCCGAGCCAAGCCACTGAAGGCCGAAGTCATCCGCTTTCCTGCGATCTTCAGCCGCAAACATTATCTGCAAACCACCCATATTGAATCGTTTCCCGATCTGATGGGTTCGGTCCACAGTTTCACGGGCAACGAACTTGATCATGTGAAGATGCTGCAGAAGCGAGCCAGTGGCGAAGACTGGACGAAGGATCTCAATCCGACCGATGTCATGCTGACTCCGGCGGCGTGCTATCCGTTGTATCCAACCGCCACGGGCACGCTGCCTGAGGGAGGCCGTCTGGTCGATCTGCGGTCATTCGTGTTCCGCCACGAACCGTCGATCGATCCCGCTCGTATGCAGATCTTCCGCCAGCGGGAATTCGTCCGCTTAGGAACTGCAGAACAAGCCCAGGAACATCAACGATCCTGGCTGGAACTCGGCCAGGACATTTTGAAAACGGTGGGACTGGAAGTGGAATCGGTCGTGGCGTCCGACCCGTTCTTCGGACGCGGGGGCAAGATGATGGCCGCCACACAGAAGGAACAGGACCTGAAGTTCGAACTGGTCCATGCCGTCGCGACTGCCGAGAAACCGACCGCGATTACCTCCTGTAACTATCACCTGGACCACTTCGGCCACACGTTCGACATCCGCAGTGCAGATGGTGCCTTCGCTCACACGTCGTGTATTGGATTCGGCCTGGAACGCATCGCTCTGGCCCTGTTCATGACTCACGGTTTTGACACCGATACTTGGCCTTCTGACGTGAAGAATGTGCTCGCATTATGACCAGTCACGTGTTTCCCGCGGATCCAGACAGCTATCAGCGGCATCTGATCCATACTCAGGAACGCGATTGGGCCGAAACGAATTGCTACGTGGACGTGCTGATCGAAATGTTGCACGGCTGGGGCTTCGAGCCCCTCGCCGCCCTGCCGTTCACCGTAGCCATCGATTTTGAAGGTGACCAATGGACGTTTTTTAAGTTCCCGCACGCCGACCTGCGCGAACTATTCGGGCTTGATATCCAGGAATTGGCCGTCTGGCGTCCGTTAGTCTCGCACGTGGAAGAGCAAGTCGGACTCGGACGTCCCGTGCTGGTGGAACTGGATTCGTACTATCTGCCCGACACGGCCGGAACGGCTTACCAGCGCGAGCACGTGAAGTCGACGGTGGCCGTGATCGACATTGATGTCGCGGGTCAGCGTTTAGGCTATTTCCACGGGCAAGGCTACTACCATCTCAGCGGAGATGATTTTTCAAAGGTGTTTCGTCTCACGGGGCCGAATGGTCCCGAGATGTTGCCCCCCTATGTGGAATTCGTCAAACGTCGGACACGTGAAGCATTGACGGGCCAACGTCTGGTCGACAAGTCGCTGACGTTATTACGGCGTCAATTAGAAGAACTTCCTGAGGCAAATCCATTCCAGAAGTTCAAACAGCGATTTGCGGCCGACCTGGATTGGTTAGCTCATGCCCCCCTGGAAACCTTCCATCAATATTCCTTCGCAACATTGCGGCAGTTCGGCGCCTGCTATGAGTTAGCTGCGACCTATTTGCAATGGTTGCGAGCGCACGAAGTCTCCGGCTTGGAACAACCGACAGCCGACTTTACCAAGTTGTCAACCAGTGCCAAGTCACTCCAGTTTCAACTCGCTCGAGCCATGATGCGTAAAAAACCGCTGGATTTGAACGTGATCGACGACATGGCCGCCGCGTGGGATTCCGCAACCAGCCATTTGAAAATGCAATTGCTCTAAACAAAGAAATTAGGCGAGCCGGGCGGCGTACGCCCCCGGATCCTGCAAGAAAACAATCCGGGCCAACACCGTGGGCTCCAAGTTCTAAATAAGTATTTCAATAGAGAGAGCTCTTTAATGACCAGCGTGATGGACGTGCCGGCCAGCCTGAATGCGGATGCCGCACCCTACACGTTAGGGACATGGTCTTGTTCCGCACATCGTCCCGGTGAGGTCACCCAACCCCAGCAGTTGATCAACTCAACCTCCGAGTGGTTGCCTGCCGAAGTTCCATCAACAGTGGCATCAGTACTCAATTCTGCGGGCCGCTGGAGTTTTGAAGAGCCGACTGATATCGACGCTCAAGACTGGTGGTTTCGCACCACATTCCAAGCTCCGAAGCGAGCTGGAAATGCCCCCCGCAGTCTCTGTTTTGATGGCCTGGCAACACTGGCTGAAGTCTGGCTCAATGGAGCATTGATTCTCACCGCCGACAATATGTTTCGAGCCTATCGGGTGGATGTCTCTGAGACGTTAGAGGCTGAGAACGAACTCGCAATTCGGTTTCGATCTGTGGCCGAAGAGTTAAAGAAAAAACGACCTCGACCACGCTGGAAAACGAATCTCATAGCCCACCAGCAATTGCGCTGGCATCGTGCGACATTACAGGGCCGGATCCCCGGTTGGTCCCCCACTGCCCAGGCGATTGGCCCCTGGCGCGACATCCGACTCGAATGTGCGCCGGTCTCGCTGCATGAGGTGCATCTTCAAACAACGTTGATCGGAACAACAGGAGTTGTCAGTCTGCACGCCCGCGTAGCGACCACCATTCGCCCCGACCGGGTGTTATTGAAAGTGAGTGGGCAACTGGCGGAACTGGCAATCCAGTCTGATGCAGAGGGGTTCTTCGTCAGTGGCGAACTGCAGATTGAAAGTCCTCTGCTGTGGTGGCCTCACACACATGGACGCCCAGAGTTACATCTCTGCGAAGTCGTTATCGAGTCGGGCGGCGAACCAGTTTCCGTTTACCGCTCTGATATTGGTTTTCGCCAGCTGGAAGTGCAGACGACAGGCGAATTCGGCATTAGCGTGAATGGTCAGCCGATCTATTGTCGCGGTGCTTGCTGGACGGTCAGCGATCTACTAACTCTGACGGGAACTTCAGAGTCACTATTGCATGATCTTCGACTAGCTCGTGACGCGGGTATTAACATGCTACGCGTCGGCGGCACGATGACCTATGAGAGCGACCGTTTCTATAGACTGTGCGATGAGCTGGGGATTCTGGTCTGGCAGGATTTCATGTTTGCCAACATGGACTATCCCGTCGACGACCCCAACTTCAAACAGAATGTGACAGAGGAAGCCACTCAACAAGTACGTCGCCTGGCGGCTCATCCGTGTGTCGCTGTGTATTGTGGAAATAGCGAAATCGAACAACAGGCGGCAATGCTGGGGATGCCTCGCGACTTGTGGCGCAATAGCTGGTTTGGTGAAGATCTTCCCGCCCTATGTGCCGCGAATCATCCTGGCACGGCCTATGTTCCCTCGACCCCTAGCGGCGGGGGGCTCCCCTTTCATACGAGTTCCGGTGTCACGCACTACTACGGTGTAGGGGCCTATTTGCGATCGCCTGGGGAACTACGCCAGGCTGATGTCAAGTTTACGCCTGAGTGCCTGGGATTCGCGAACATTCCTGATCCCCAAACGGTTGATCAAATCACGGGGGGCGCTCTGCCCGTGATTCACGATCCCAAGTGGAAAAGCCGCGTCCCACGAGACACCGGGGCGGGCTGGGATTTTGAAGATGTTCGAGATCATTATCTGCGTGAACTGTATGGCGTCGATCCGGTTCAGTTGCGCTCCTGGAACATGACACGTTACCTGGAACTCAGTCGCACTGTCCCGGGTGAGATGATGTTCCGCGTATTTGCAGAGTGGCGCAGCAGTCATAGCCGCAATCGCGGGGGCCTGGTTTGGTTCTATAAAGATCTCTGGCCGGCAGCGGGTTGGGGCGTCGTGGATTCCAACGGAATTCCCAAGGCGGCCTATTATTATTTAAAGCGGTCCTGGCAAAACCGGCAGCTGACGCTCACCGATGAGGGCTTGAATGGGCTGCATCTGCACCTCATTAACGAAACCACGAAGCCCTGCACCGGATCTGTGGAAGTCGTTCTGCTAAAAGAGCCCAACATTGTTGTCGCGCGGCAGGAAATGGCGTTCGAACTCGCCGGCAACTCACAGAAAACGCTGAGTGCCGATGAGATCCTGGGCAGTTTTTATGATGTGACCTATGCCTATCGTTTTGGGCCACCGCATCATGATGTCGTGGTCGTGACGTGGTATGACACGAACCGTCAGGTTGTTAGCGAGGCTTGCCATTTCATTCGTCGCCGCGATCCGGCCTTAGGGGCAGTCTCGCTGGAAGGCAGTGCCGAGAAAATCTCCGACACCGAATACCGTGTCGCATTACAGGCCGATCGTTTTATTCATAGCGTTCGCCTGAGTGCTAGAGGATTTTTGCCGGACGACAATTATTTCCATTTGCCTCCCGAACGCCTAAAAACCGTCACATTTCGACCTTATGAAAACACGCAGTCGAGTTTCAAGTTAGACGTCGAAGCCTTGAACTTAGCCCTGCCCATTCGAATTACAGCTCACACCAAGAGCGAGTAGGCGGTATCGAAAAAATGTCCGCATCCCTCATTAACTCGAAGATCGCGCACTCGCCCGAGCCCGAGCTGAAATGCGCGCCTGTGCGGCGAGATGCATTTTATTTGCAGAGCCAAGGGCAGCCTCTATTTGCCTGGTTGCATACGAGTTCTGATCAGCCGTGTCTGGATCATGGCGTTATTATTTGTTCGCCGATTGGCTATGAACAACTCCATGCCCACCGCAGCTTGCGACACTTGGCTGACGACCTGGCCAGCCAGCGGATTCCCACCTTGCGATTCGATTGGCATGGCACAGGCGACTCGGCGGGGATCGATGAAGACGCGACCCGTTGTACCACGTGGCAAGCCAATCTGCATGATGCCGTGAACTGGATGCGGCAAGAGCTAGGCTGCAAACAAATCAGCATCGTCGGACTAAGATTAGGTGCCCTGCTGGCCGCACTCGCGACCGAAGAGATAGGGATCTCCAATCTCATTCTCTGGTCGCCTGTGACGAATGGCCGAGCCTACGTCCGCGAAATGACGGCCATCGAACTGACCGCCGAGTTTCACCCGCCTGCCAAGCAGCCCGCTACCGGGGATATCGAAGCCGGTGGATTCGTCCTCAGCAAAATGACGGCGGCGGAACTGTCACAACTGAATCTGCTGAAGTCACATCCCTGGTGTCAGCGCGCGTTGATCGTCAGCCGCAATGACATTCCGGTCGATCACCGCTTGCACGACCGATGTGCTAGCCTGGGGTTCCCGGTAGATCAAATGCAGGTTCCCGGGTTCATCGAGATGATGGCCGAACCGCATCATAGCCAGGTTCCCAAGCAGGCCATTCAGCAGATGGTGACCTGGATTCAAACAAAAATTGTGTCCGATGTGGTCGGAGAATTGCATCTCGATCTGTCCCGCTTTGGTTCGAGCGAAGCGGTGATGTTACATCGCCCAGAGTCCACCTCGTTAACGGCCGACGGGCCACAAATTCGAGAGCGGGCGATCAAGATCAGTTCCGAGCCGGACCTGTTTGGAATCCTTACTGAGCCGCTCAATAGTACGAACTTCGATCTCCCGACAATCATTGTGCTCAACTCCGGTGCGGCTTATCGCGCTGGCCCCGGGCGGTTGCATGTGCATACAACTCGTCAGCTGACCGCGCAGGGTTTTCGTTGTTTGCGAATGGATCTCTGTGGGCTGGGCGACAGCATCACGACGCAACCGGAGCTGGAAAATGTGACCTATCCCGGAACCGCATTCCGTGATGTCGAGTTAGCGATCGAAATGCTGCGGCGAGATTTCGGTGTACAACGCTGCGTGCTGATGGGGCTCTGTTCGGGAGCCTACGCCGCTTTTCAGTCGGCGGCAAGCATCGCCAATCCCGCACTGGTGGAGAGTGTGCTCATCAATCCATTGACGTTCTTCTGGAAGGAAGGCATGTCGATGGAAGCAGCTCCCGTCGGCGAGCTCGTGACGCAACATTACTATCTGGGATCTGCGCTCCAGCCGAAGAAGTGGCTAAAGTTGCTTACGGGACGCACCGAAATCGGACTACTTGGCGCGTTCAAGTTGCTCGCACAGCGTTTGAAATTGACTCGTACCGAGTCTCAACAATCTCGATTAGCCCAGACTTCAGGCACGCCACCCAGGAGTGCCAGCCATCCAATTGAAGATGATTTGCCCGCAGATCTAACGAGCATCGCTGCCGCGGGCCGCTCGCTGGCAATGTTCTTTGCCCAGAGCGATCCCGGCTATAGTATCCTCATGCATAAAGCGAAAAATAAAGCCAATGCCCTGAGGAATAAGGGCAGCCTGCAAATTGCGTTTATTAAAGATGCGGACCACACCTTCTCACGACGCAGCGCCCGGCAGGCCTTGCTAGAGTCGCTGCAATCGTATCTGATTCGGCGTTTTTAAAGGGGCTCACGAACGAAGCCCCTGCATTCTCACGCTAAAATCTCGGTGATTGGTTTGCCGTGATCGATGTCGAGACGTTTGCGGCCGGGGACTTCGAGACGGCGCGAATCCAGGCCGAGTTGCTTTAAAATCGTGGCGTGGACGTCAGTCACATAATGGCGATTCTCAACGGCGTGGAAGCCAATCTCATCAGTTGCGCCGTGGACAATGCCCCCTTTAATTCCGCCGCCTGCCATCCAGACGGAGAATCCATAAATATGGTGATCGCGGCCGTCAGCTCCTTGTGAGCCGGGTGTCCGACCGAACTCACTCGCAAATAGCACGATGGTCGAATCCAACAGCCCTCGTTGTTTAAGATCTTTCAAGAGACCTGCAATCGGTTTGTCGACCGACTTAAAGTTTTTCTCGTGGTTGGCTTTTAATCCCCCATGAGCATCCCAGGCCCCTGCCCCGCCGGCTCCGTGTTGGACCTGAATGAATCGCACTCCACGCTCGACAAAGCGACGAGCCGCCAGCATCTGCATTCCGAAGTCGCGAGTGGCTGGATCATCTAGCCCATAAAGTTCCTGCGTGGCTTGTGTCTCAGAATTCAGGTCGAGTGTTTCGGGGACCGATGTCTGCATGCGATAGGCGAGTTCATACGCTTTAATGCGTGCATTTAAGGCCGGATCGTTGGGGTACTCTACGGCCTTCAATTGATTCAACCGGCCGACGAGATCGAACCCAATCTGTTGCTCGTTGGCACTCAGGTCCTGGGCCGACTTGCCGAAATCGAGAGGGTTTTTCGGATCGACTCGAATCGGAATCGCGTCGTGGGCCGGGCCGAGATAATGACCGTCTTTGGCGTTCCAATACTCGCGTTTCCCCATCGAAATGAACTGCGGCAGATTATCGTTGAGCGATCCGAGTCCATAATGAACCCAAGCTCCTAACGTGGGGAACTCACCATCGAGCATGTGGCGCCCGGAATGAAACTGAGTCTGCGCCCCATGGTTGTCATCGGTCGTGTACATCGAACGGATGACCGCGATGTCGTCGACACAACCGCCGACATGTGGCACCCAATCACTCAACTCAATACCAGCCTGGCCGTATTTTCGAAATCCCACTTGTAACGGGTACAGCTTGTTACGCTGCTGACCGTTGGCGTCGTTGATGACAGTCACCCGGGCCAGTTTTAGCTTCTCGGGATTCTGCACATCTTTGAACGGCGTTTCGAGGATCGACTTGCCGGCGTACTTGGTGAGCTCCGGCTTGGGGTCGAATGACTCGGCTTGCGATACGCCGCCATTCATAAAGAGCCAGATCACATTTTTTGCTCGCGGCGCAAAATGCGGTTTACCATTAGGTGGCAGCCAGCCGGCTTCGGAGTCGGCTCGTACAACACCATCCCGCGCCAGCATGGCTCCTAAGGCCAAGCCGGTGAATCCCATGCCCATGTCGGCCAGGAACGAGCGACGATGAACGCCGCCAGAATTCGATGGAGAGAATGAATTCATCGGGGAACTCCTGAGTAATTTGCGTACTTGAATTTGAATGGCGGCGAGCGACTTTCGTGCTAACGCACCGTCACAAAATCATTATGGTTGATTAATGCTTGAATTAAGTTGTTTCGGGCGTGTGTTTCCGGGTTGGGCCGGTTCTTATTTTTAGCCGCCAGCGTCAACTGGCCGAGTGCTTCAGCGACTGCCGCTTCTTCTGATGCGGATGGCTCAACTACCAGAATCGTGAGGAACGCAGCTCGGATGAAATCGCGGTCGGACATCTGTGGCACGGCAGCAGTAATGCGTTGCGTGATCTTAGCAGCCATGCCTGTCGCCAAGGGGCTATTCTCTAAGGCCAACGCTTGTTGCGGCACGATACTTTCCGACCGGCGATAGCATTCGAGGACGCTCGCATCGTCGAACATCGATAGGAATTTCTGATGCTCGTTATGCGAATGCACAAAGTACAAGCTGCGACGACGTGAGGCTTCGTTGTCCACCGGGATCGGCGGGCCGCCGCGAGTCAGATCGAGGTCTCCGGCAAGATGCAGCAGGCTGTCGCGCACCAATTGTGCTTCCATACGGATGGGATTCGTTCGCCACAAATAATGATTGTCAGGATCTGCGGTGAGAGTTTCCGCCACGACACCGGCACTGGACGATGTCATCCGATAAGTATTCGAGGTGACGATTAAGCGATGAATATGCTTCATGCTCCAGCCGTGCTCAATGAATTCGATCGCCAGCCAATCGACCAATTCGGGATGCGTCGGGGGCGTTCCTTTGCGACCAAAGTCAAACACGGTTGGAACCAGGGCACGACCAAAATGGCGGGACCAGAGGTGATTGACGGCCACGCGAGCCGGCAGCGGATGCCGCGGGTCGGTGATCCACTTGGCCAATGCAGAACGTCGTCCAGTGCTCGTGGGAGGGAACGGCTTACTCCGTGACTCTTCCGTTTCCAAATTCGATTCGAGAGTTTTCAAAGCCCCGCTGAGTGATGTATAGGTTTCACCTGGCATGTCGATGGCGGTGCGGGCGGCGGCCTGTGTCGTCTTCGCGGCCGTCACTTTCTTCTCCACGTCCGCACGTTTATCGGCGGCTGCTCGCAACAGTTCCAGTTCCGCAATGGCGACATCCTCATCCGCCTTGGCTGCGGTCGCAATGCGTTCTGCACGGACGGCAACGGCAATCAATGAGGCCAGATTCTCTGGGGCCGGTTGTTGATAGCGAGCACGATCAGCTGCGGCCCGGGCTTGAATTGATGCGGGTTGCAGTTCGGCGGTGATGAGTGCCAATTGGGCGATGTTCACCGACAGCTGAGCTTGATCGACCGCCAGCGGGCCGTTCCCCGGTTTCGCGGCGGAGGGCTCGACGTCGACCAGTGCGACGGACGGCGGCAACTCGGTGAGTTCGAACGAGAGGAACTCGGCTTTGGCATCATAAGTGATCAGTTCCAGATGTCCCTTCTGACGACTGATTGGCAGACGATAGGCAATGGAGTGTTTTCCATCCACAAGGACATTGACCAAGGTGCCCCGCACTCGTAGTAAGAATTCATGAGGCTGATTGAGATCAACCGGCCGGGCTTGGATGGCACCGGGCGGATAGACATAGTTCCCCGCCTGTTTATAGGCGACCTGTGATTTGGATCCACCCGTGTGAGAACTCAGGTAGGCTAGTAATTCATTTTGTTCGGTCACGTCAAAACTAATGCCCACCGACTTCCAAGTCTCGCCGCCGGTCGGGACATACTTCAGTTTGGCTTCGAAGTCGGCAGGGGGAAGTTGCTTCAGGCGTAAGGCCGCACGTGTGGATCCGGCTTGCGATTGAATTAGCTTGCCATTGGAGTAGCTCCACATTCCTTCTCGTATTTCCCACCAGTCGGGCTTGGCGATAGAAAAGTCGTCGCTGACCAGCGGTTTGGTATCGATTGTGGGCTTCGGATCTTCGGGCTTTACCGCCGCGATTTTAGCAGCTTGTTCGGCATCACTCAGTTTTTTCTGCGCGTCTCCCAACGCCTCACGAGCCGCCACAATTCGTCGCTCGGCAGCCTTCAGATAGGCCTCGACAACAAAAGGACGCAGCCCGGGCTGATAGGCTTCGGCAGGCAACGCAACCGGTTCGACTTTGATCTCACCGAACGACAAGAACGCCGGGACGATCGGTTCGATGACTTTATTCTTGTCAGGATTCCGATCATCGCCACGGATCAGGAGAAACGTTGGCGCATCTAAGTTGTTATCGAACGCGCGGGGGATGCCATCTTTTTCGAAATCTAACTCACCAGGCACGGCATCGGTGCGGACCTGGTACGGTTCGAAGAACGACCGCATGCGGTGGTATTCCACATGCGAGAAAGGATCGTATTTATGATCGTGACACTTCGCACAATTGAATGTCAGGCCCAGCATTGCCTTGGCCGTGTGTTCGACCGTTTCATCCATCCAAGTGGTGCGGTTAAACTTGAAGTACTGCCGTGCGAGGAACCCGGAAGCTCGTATGCGGTCGAGATCATTCGGATACAATTCATCCGCCGCGAGCATCTCACGCAACATCTGATCGTAGCCTTTGTCGGCGTTGAGGGACTCGATGATCCAGTCGCGCCAATGCCAGATATGCTTTTGTGAATTACGGACCTCGGGCCCCAATCCCCACCAATCGCTGTAGCGCCAAATATCCATCCAATGCCGCCCCCAACGTTCACCATACTGGGGGCTGTCGAGCAATCTGGTAACGACTGTGTCATACGCTTCAGGAGAATTATCTGCGAGGAAGGTGTCGAGCTCGGCACGCGTTGGTGGCAGACCGGCTAGATCGAGAGACACGCGGCGTAGCCAGACGTGCTTGCTGGCCGTCGGCTGTGGCTTGAGTCCGCGTTTCTGATGCTCAGAAGCGATAAACGCATCGATTGGATTTTTTACCCAAGACTGATTCTCGACCATCGGGACCGCAGGACGGACGGGGGCTTTAAAGGCCCAGTGGTCGCGGGGATCACGTTCTGGTTTTTCGTCCTGAGGACCTTTTGCTCCTTGAGCAACCCAGGCCTTGAACGCCGCAATTTCCTCGGGCTTGAGGGGCTCACCTTCAGGGGGCATGCGTTCGGCTTCTTCTGCCGCCGAGATGCGTTCAATGAGCAAACTTTCGGCAGCCTTCCCCGGTTCGAATGCCTGCCCACTATCGCCCCCTTGCAGTGCCAGGGCAGCCGTGTCGAGGCGTAGTCCAGCCGCTTGCTTTAGCACGCCGTGACAGGCATAGCAGCGGGCCTGCAGAATCGGCTTGATCTGCTTGGCATAGTCGATCGTGTCGTCAGCACGAACAACATTTCCGAGCAGCAGACCTGCGGCGAGGAATCCGTAAATCTTCATCGATGCCGTATCCTCAATCAATCGACGTGTAGGCGGGAATTCAAATGGGAGGGACTCGGTCCTGACTCCGAAGAGATCGAGGACTTCTGCTTACTATCTTATCCTACCAATTGAAAACGTTCGGGGCTCGAGTTTGTATCGGGAATACAAGCTCTTATGCATTAATCCGTATGGCGAACTGATCTTCTTGATCGGGACTTCCCGCCGGATTCAGCGTTGATAGTACTGCACGTATTGACAAACTGCCATATGAGGGCCAGCATGCAACGGATTGAGCCTGTTCGGTTAATGTTCCTCCAGAGGGGCTGGAGGGCATCGTGAATGTGCGACAAGACATCGGAAATGATCCGAAATTTGTCGCAGTGACTCCGGAGAAATACTTGCCATGCAACGTTGCGCTTACCTGATTTTGACGGCTTTGCTGGTTCTGAGTTTCCCTCAAATGTCCCCGGCGGCCGGGCAGATTTTTGAGATCACCTATCCTCCGTCGAGCGAACCGGGCAAGTTGCAGTTCGGTGTGACCTATACCATTTGGATTCCGGAAGGTGTGACCAAGCTGCGGGGCATTATCGTCCATCAACATGGCTGCGGAACGGGAGCTTGCAAAGGGGGCGCGACTGCGGCCTACGATCTCCATTGGCAAGCCCTCGCGAAGAAATGGGATTGCGCCTTATTAGGACCCTCTTATCATCAAGAAGATAAACAAGACTGCCGCTTATGGTGCGATCCTCGCAATGGTTCCGAGAAGACTTTTCTACAGTCGATCGACGAATTTTCGACTAAATCCCAACACCCAGAACTGACCACGGTGCCGTGGTGTTTGTGGGGACATTCAGGTGGCGGGTTCTGGGCCAGTTTGATGCAGACGATGTATCCCGAGCGGATCGTCGCCATCTGGTTTCGGTCGGGGACGGCTTTCGCAACTTGGGAAAAAGGGGAAATCCCCAAGCCCGAGATCCCTGCTGCCGCCTATCAGATTCCGATGATGTGCAACCCGGGTGCAAAAGAAAACAACGATAGCCGGTTTTCCGGGGCCTGGACTGGAACCATGGCAATGTTTAAAGCCTATCGGGCGAAAGGTGCCCCCGCGGGGTTTGCTCCAGATCCTCGTTCCGCTCATGAGTGCGGCGATTCTCGTTACCTGGCCATTCCCTTTTTCGATGCCTGTTTAGCATCGCGTCTGCCAGAAAAGGATGCCGGCACGCAACAGCTCAAACCCGTGGATCAAAGCCACGCTTGGTTGGCGGCATTGTTGAGCGATAAGGCTGAGTCTGCGACTGCTTATAAGGGCCCCGCTACCGAGGCGGTCTGGTTGCCGAATGAGGCCGTGGCTCAAGCCTGGTCGGAGTATGTCCGAACCGGTGCGGTGGGCGATACGACACCGCCTCCCGCGCCGAATCACGTCACTGTGGCTACCGCGGCCGATCAAACTGTCGAAATTAAATGGGACGCAGCGGCTGACTTTGAGAGCGGCATTCGGTGCTTCATCATTCAGCGAGACGGCAAAGAGATCGCTCAAGTTCCGGAAAAACCCATCGGACGATTTGGTCGACCGTTGTTTCAAAACATGTCGTATCACGACACCCCGGAGGCTCCCCTGCCCTTGTTGAAATTTATTGAGAAGACGGCAAAAGAGGGCGAGAAATCCAGCTATCAGGTGATTTCCGTGAATAGCGTAGGCCTGAAGTCGTTACCCACGAATGCGGCGAGTTCATCGCCGTGAGAACGCTCAAGAATCGAGAGTGTGTGGTATCACACTCAGAGGCCTTAACTAATGTTCCTGCGAATCCGGTTATAAAAAATCATCCAGTTCAAAGGTGTCGGAGAACCACTGATGAAACGCATTCCCGTGGGAATTATTACCAACTCCGCTGGGGCTCATCTGGGAGCTTACTTCGAAGCCTTAGCTCGAACAGAGGAAGTCGAAGCGGTGTATCTGGCGGATGCGACCGGTGGGACGATTCCGCAGGCAACAAAAGTGTTGGGTGAGAAACTGAAGGGCACCTTTCAAGACTTGCCAGAGATGTTGCAGACAGGCAAGCCGGTGATGGTGGTCGTCAGTCTCGAAGCGGCGCTGGCGCCACCAGCGATCAATGCCGCTTTGGATGCGGGGTGTCACGTCTTCGCAGAGAAGCCGGCATGTGTCCGCGTCGAGGACTTTATTCCGCTGGTGCAGAAGGCCGAAAGCAAACATTTAAATTTGATGCTGGCGTTTGCGAATCGCATTAATCCGCCAGTCCTTGAAGCGCGGCGATTGATCAGGGCTGGCGTGTTGGGAAAAATTTATGGCGTGGAGATGCACATCGTCGCGGATCAGACGCGTCTGAAGCGACCCGAATACCATCAAACGTGGTTTGCCAGCAAAGCTCGCAGTGGCGGCGGGCATCTCATTTGGCTCGGCCTGCACTGGCTGGATCTGGCCGGATTTATCACCGGTTTGAAGGTGAAAGAAGTTTCTGCCCTGACCGCGAATGTAGGGGGCCAGCCGATCGATGTTGAAGATTCGGCGGCTGTCGTCATGCGATACGATAACGGGTCACTCGGCACGCTGACGTCAGGTTATTATCTTGATAAAGGCTATCACACTCACATTAAGATCTGGGGTGAGTACGGGTGGATGGAACTGGCCGGAATGGAGAATGCCCCGTTGGAATATTATTCCACCAAAGCGGGGCGCGAGGCGAAGGTTGAACGCTTCTCTCCACCTCCTAAAGAGGCTGGATATACACCATTTGTCCGTTCGGCGGTCCGCGCCTGTGCGGGGTTGGAAGAACCACCCATCACAGGACAAGAAGGCTTACACGTATTGAAAACGGTGTTTGCCAGTTACCAAGCAGCCGAGTCAGGACAACGTCAGTCCGTGAGTTAATTGTCATCGTGCTCTAACCTGCGTGAACCTCAATCGCATGATCTGTTCCCACCAGGGGCAAGTTCGTCCAGGCGCCATTTCTCTCGTGTGAGGCGTGGCAGGCGACGATGACTTCGAGCACGTGGCGCGAGGTGTCTGCTGAACAGGCCAGCGGCGTGCCGTGATCCAGCCAGGCCACGATCTCGCGGACGGCTTGATCCATTGATGTGCCGGACTCGGCCGAGACGGGGGGCAAGACCTCTGGTGTGGCTTGCCAGGTTTCAATCTTGGCGACGCCACCGCTGATGGTGGCTCGGCCGCGGGTGCCGTGAAGCACAATTTCCGCGGGCGAGTTGGAGTTATCGGGGGCATGTACGTGGACCATCAGGCCGCTGTCGAGTTTCAAAACGGCCCACCCGCCCGGATCACGAAACTCGGGGCCCCGGCAATCGGGCCGTCCCGTCGGATCCAATGTTGCCGAGACGCTTTGCACCTTGGTACCAGTCAACATCAAGATCGCGTCAATAAAATGTGTTCCGACGTTCCCTAAACGCCCCGCCCCCCAGCTGGCCCAGGCTCCGGTCAATTGGCCTAATTCACCGGCGGCAATGCGTTGCGCCAACACCCGATAGTGCGGATGAAACCGTCGATTGTGATTGATGACCAGCAGACTACCGGATTGCTCACAGGCTGCAATCATCCGTTCGGCATCTTCCAAACGCGTCGCGATAGGCTTCTCGCAAAAGATAACGCGGGCCCCACTGCGGGCACTGGCTTCCACCAGTTCTGCATGACTGGGAGAATAGGATGCCACACTGACGATGTCTAATTTCTGCGTGGACAGCATCTCCTGCCAGTCCTCGAAGGTTGGGACTCCTGCCCGCTGCTCGAAACGTTGTCGTCGTCCCAGTTCACGACTGCTGCCGGCGACTAACTGGACTTGGGGATGATTGGAGAGTGCCTCGAAATGGTTTCCGTCTAACGCGGTGACCTGCTGCCCCAGACGATCTCCGGACACTTGATCGCCGGCGCCGATGAAACCCAAGCCAATGATGCCGGCACGGTAGATGTGTTGCTGCACGGAAGAGGCTCCAACAGGTGAAGGTTCAAATGGATTGTTCATCAAGATACTGGCATCGTGAAATCGATATTGCAACGCAGACCGGCTGAAACATTGGGGGAGTTTTCGTGAGTCGAGAAGAATTCGTGGAGCACTCTCTTCGACAGAAAGACGATGAACGGTTGGTATTTGGGATCCAATCGTGTACGTTGATGCGACGGTGCCTACGCACCTCTCGAAATCGGTTCGGGGTCTTCGCACAAAACAGGTGATGACTCCGCAGGATGATTGCCGGACAGCGTCTCAATTCCCGCAACCGCTCACTGATGGAGGATTTCTCATGGCGACGAACCCTACGACTCGGCGCGAGTTTCTGCAAGATGCCAGCGCTGCGGCGCTTGTCGTGACAGCTGGGGCGGCGTCGCTGCACGCTGCTGGAGCCGACGACAAAATCACCATCGCGGTGATTGGAACGGGCGGCATGGGGACCGGCCACGTGCGAGCTCTGTCAGCTCGAAATGATGTCGAGATTGCCTGGCTGTGTGACGTCGATGAAAAGCGAGTCGCCAGTGCGGCCGAGGTGGTCAAGCAGGCGAAGGGAAAGAGTCCTAAAACCACTCAGAACTTACGAGAAGTCCTGGCTGATAAGAGCGTCACCGCAGTTTGGATTGCCACACCCGATCATTGGCATACGCCAGCCGCACTGCTGGCTTTAGATGCCGGAAAACATGTCTATGTCGAAAAACCTTGCTCGCACAATGTGCGCGAGGGACGGCTGCTGGTGGATGCCGCCCAACGGACTGGTAAGGTCGTGCAAGTCGGGACTCAAAGCCGCAGTACGGCGTGTGTCCGCGAGGGAATTCAACGCGTCCTGAATGGCGACATTGGTGAGGTGCTGATCTCAAAGGCGTGGAATAGTCAGCTGCGAGGGACCATCGGCAAGAGTCAGCCTGGAACTCCCCCGGCAACTCTCGATTTTGACACCTGGCTGGGGCCGGCCCCCGTGGTGCCCTATCGCCCCAATCTCTTGCCCGCAATCTGGCGCTGGTGGTACGACTTTGGTTGCGGAGACATCGGCAATGACGGTGTTCACGATATCGATGTCGCGTTGTGGGGACTGGGCGTCACGACTCATCCGACACGTGTTTCCTGCTTCGGTTCCAAGTTGTTCTTCGACGACGATCAGCAGTTTCCCGACACGCAGTATTCGATTGCCGAGTACGCTCCCGATCCTAAGACTGGCAAGCAGAAGCAGTTTATTTTTGAGCAACGGATTTGGTCGCCCTACGTCCAAGAAGGTTATGAGAACGGAGCCGCCTTCTATGGTACGAAAGGCGTGCTCATTGTGGGGCATACCGTCGGTTGGAAGCTCTACGGACCGAAGAACAAACTCATTGCAGAGCAAACCGGCAGCGGCGACTTGCCAGCCCATCACACCAATTTCCTGGATGCCATTCGCGGAAAGGTGAAACAGACCAACGCGACGCCGATGATTGGTCACCTGGCGGCGACCGTCGTGCATCTTTCCAATATTGCCGCTCGGGTCGACAGCGTCTTACATTTCAATCCCGAGACCGAACAGATTACGAACAATGAGGCTGCGGCCAAGATGGTGCAACGGGAATATCGCGCCGATCACTGGTCCGTCCCCAAAGGAGTCTAACTCCAATGGCACGCATTTTGTGAGCAGCATGGCGCTAGCCACCGGTTCTTAAGTGTCAATAAATTGAAAACCGGCGGATACGGCCGTTTCGAAAAAAACAGCGAGTGCCGTCCTCGTAGTTTGAGGGCGATGCACTCGCTGGCATTTCGGGTTCCTATGTTGCAGAGCCATTGCTCTGCTGGCCAGCGGACTAATTCACGATGTTCCGTAACGGCAAGCCTTCTAAAGCGCGGCGACAGGCCTGGCTGCCCTTGATCCGCATGTCGTTCAAACCCTCTTCGCTATAAAACGCGGAATGCGGGTTAAGGATCAGGCGGTCGTGAGCCGGGTGGTTGGGATCGCGCCAGGCGATCAGCAATTCGCTGGGTTCGACCGGGGGTTCGTCAACCAGGACGTCGAGCGCGGCCCCCGCCAGATGTCCGCTGGCCAAAGCGCCGACGACCGCCATCGGATCCACCGTGCCGCCCCGGGCGGTATTAACGAGGAACGAACCCTGGGGCAGTTGCGCCAGCGTCTTGGCGTTGACGATGTGACGTGTGTCGTCGGTCAACGGGCAATGCAGACTGAGGACGTGCGTTTGGCTCAAGAGCGATTCTAAAGTTTCCACCCGTTCAATGCCCAAAGCTTTGTCGTAGCCGTCCGGGAGAAACGGATCGTAGAAGAGAACGCGCATTCCGAGGGCTTTGGCACGCGACGCGGCTGCGGCTCCGATACGTCCCAGGCCAATGATTCCGAACACTCGGCCACGCAAGCGGTGAATCGGGGATGCCTGCTGGAACGTCCAAGGATAAACGCCCCGTCGCAGCCGGGAATTTAAGAAATGAATTCCGCGGGTCAAAGTCAGAGCCATACCAATCGCGGAGTCGGCAACTTCTTCTGTTCCATAGTCGGGAACATTGGCGACCGGAATTCCCCTTGCCCGCGCCGCTTTGCGGTCGACATTATCGACGCCCACGCCGCATCGAACGATCAGCTTGCAGTTCTGGAGTCGGTCAATCGTCCGTTCGGTGATCTGAATACAGTGATAGAGCATCACGGCGTCAGCATCCTCGATCCGGTTGACGAGATCCTCTTCGCTATAAGCATCGAGAGCGGAAATATCGGCCAGCTCGCCAATAATCGAACGCTCGATATCGAGCCCATCGTTAATGAAATCGGCGACAACGACCTTGCCTCTTCGAGCTGTCATTTTTGTCTATTTCCTATAATGTCTTTTATGAATGAGCACTAATATAAATTTGAATAACTAAGCTGTGAATAACGGTCCGATTTCGATGCCCGGTTGATCGCATTTTACGAAGACGTTCAGTTCGCGGAGCGAACAACGACCATGGGCGGCTTGGCCTTTACGCCAGAATTTCCTTCACCACTTCGCCATGGACATCGGTTAAACGGTAATCTCGGCCGGCGTGCCGGTAGGTTAGTCGTTCGTGGTCTATGCCGAGCAGATGCAGCATTGTGGCATGCATATCGTGGAGATGCACTTTCCCGGCGACTGGACGGAAGCCGAAGTCGTCAGTCTCACCATAAGTCAGACCACCCTTCACGCCGCCGCCCGCCATCCAGGCACAATAGCTTTCGGGTTGATGTTCGCGGCCATGAGTATCAATCGGTGAAGTTCCAGAAAGATCCTGGCTCCACGGGGTGCGGCCAAACTCGCCCGACCAGACGACGAGAGTGTCTTCGAGTAAGCCGCGCGCTTTAAGATCTTTAATTAACCCGGCGACAGGCTTATCCGAGCTCCCGCAGCTGCCGGGCAAGGCTCCCTTAATGTTGCCGTGATGATCCCAGCCGCCGATGGTGACCTGGACGAAACGGACTCCCGCTTCGCTGAGACGACGGGCGAGCAAGCAGGCTCGGCCATTGCGATCGGTCGCCCCTTCTCCGATGCCGTAGAGTTCTTGCGTGGCTTTCGTTTCGCCGGTGAGATCAACCAGCTTCGGCGTTTCAGTCTGCATCCGGAAGGCGAGTTCAAAGGATTCGATCATGCCTTCCATCGGCAGATCAGATTGCACGCGGTCGAGCAAGCGGCGATTCATTTGCTGCACGAAATCCAGGCGTCGGCGCTGCGCGGCGGGACTGGTCTCATTATCGACGAGATACTTAATCGCCGCCTCTTTTCCCGCGGAGACGTTGACTGGGGTGCCTTGATGTGCGGCGGGCAAGAAGCCTGAACCGTAAGTGCGCACGTCACTGTCGGGATGAATGGTGATGAAGCTTGGTAGATTTTGATTCTCGGTGCCCAGACCATAACTGAACCAGGAGCCCATCGAGGGCCGCACGTCGATCGAGACCCCAGTGTGCAACTGCAAGATCGCGGGAGCGTGGGCTTCGTTGTCGGTGTGGACCGCCCGCAGCATGCAGGTGTCATCGGCGATACTAGAGAGGTGCGGCATGAGGTCCGAGATCATCATGCCTGACTGGCCGCGAGGCTTGACCGGCGCGACGGGGGCCAAGGCCAAATATTTATCGACCCCGACGCTGAGTTCTCGCCCGTCGATGGAGGGGCTGATTTTTTCACCATGTTTCTTGGTGATCAACTCTTTAGGATCGAACAAGTCCGGCTGCGACGGACCTCCTGAGATGAACAGGAAGATCACACGTTTGGCTCGAGGCGTAAAATGGGGCGAGCGAACGGCGAGCGGATTTGTGCCCGCCAACGCCAAGTTGCCCATCATTCCCTGCAGTGCCAGCCCGCCAAATCCGCAGGCCGTCGCTTGCAGAAAATGGCGTCGGTTCGGTTGGCCGCTCAGCGGTGAATTGAAATTGCTCATAACAAATCTCGATCGTAGTTAAAGCGTATTCACAACGGGTGACTGGGGAGTTTTTCAAAAAACTCGCACTACATCCGTACTAAAAATTCGTTAGAAGCCAGCAAGGCATGGCACAACTCCGACCAGATTCGTAAGTCGATTGCGGCGGCATCTGTTCCAGCCTCTAAGGTCCGCAAATCCTGGAGAAACGCGATGGTATCGGCACGTTCCGTCTCAGTGATGGGACGATTCAAGACTCGCAGCCAGAGAGCATTCAGCCGGGCATCATCTCCGTTGGTGGAGATGATTTGCAGTGCCAGCTCTTTTGCTCGTTGCTTCAAAACTTGGGCATTCATTAAGAACAAGGCCTGGGTGGGAACCGTGGTCACCGCTCGCTGGCCGGCGAATTCGGCGGGCAGCGTGAAGTCGAACACATTGCGAAGTTCACCGGGCCCCGGTTGCGGTGCCGAGCGGATAATCGGCAGGTAAATCGTGCGGACAAACTCTTGCTCGGGGCGAAATTTCGCCAAACGGAAGTTAGGCGGATTGACCCCGCCTTTTGATAAACCACCGGTGTTTTCGGGATACTCTAGTGGCAGGCCTGGACCACCGGCGGATGTCAGCAACTTGCCCGACGCGGCTAATAAAGAATCTCGTAGAGACTCAGCGTCCAGACGACGGCGATTCATGCGCCACAACAGGCGGTTGTCAGGATCGACTGCAATTGCCATTGGTTCCTGAATACTGCTGAGTTGATAAGCACGACTGAGGACCAGATCGCGGATCAATCGCTTTTGTGACCAGCCCTCTGCGACAAATCGTGTTGCCAGGTAGTCGAGCAATTCGGGGTGCGAAGGGAGATCGCCGCGGACTCCGAAATAGTCGACCGAACGGACCAGCCCTTCTCCGAATAATTTCTGCCAGATGCGATTCACCGTGACACGTGCGGTCAACGGGTTGCTGGGGCTGACTAGCCATTCGGCTAATTGCCTCCGTCCGCTTTCATTGGCCGGGATGGTGGCTGGTTGGGGTGACATGATTTGCACAAATCCACGTGGGACCAGGTCACCTAACGCGTGAGCGTTGCCACGAATCGTGATGTGCATATCGGCGGGCGTGGCATCATCATGCACCGCAAATGCTGCGGGTGTGGTCGATGCGAAGAACTCGGCATGTGGAATTTGTGTGTCGAGTTCTCGAATTCGGGCGTCGAAATCCTTCTGCTCTTTTTCCAGCCTTTCTCGCGTTGGCTGATCGGGGGCTGCTTCGTCCTTCGCCGCCAGTGCCGTAGCACCTTCGGCCCTCTTCTGTTTGGCCTGTTCGCGTTCCGCCTTCAGTTGTTCGATCTGCTGTCGCTGCTGAGCCAGCCGTGTTTCACGCTCTGTGCGTTGTGTGTCTGTTTCGGGTAACTCCGCAACGACTGGCCAGCTCCAGACGCCCCATTCCACCTTTTGGATGGATGCTGTGCTGTGAAAAATGCCCCCCAGCGCATAGTAGTCGCGCTGGGAAATCGGATCGAATTTATGAT
>JAZKFE010000007.1:0-52118 GCA_040386595.1 Planctomycetota bacterium
CAACCGCGGTGAGAACAGGATCGCGAGATTGTTGGCTTCTAAGACCGACAACAGGCAAATGGGGAATAAGAAGAACTCGGAAAGGACCAGCGTCAGCAGTATCGTGTTAGAGTTGCCGCCACAGACGCGGCTGATGCCATAGGCGACCGCCAGGACCATCAACGCGACATACCCCATATACATCAGGGGCCACATCCACTCACGCCAGTTAGGGTCGGGCCAGGCGGTGACGTGATCACTCCCCGCGGCGGTATCTTCAAAGATTTGCATGCCACAGGCCGCCATAAAGGATCCCGACCAGAGGGTGATCCAAATCTGTGGCATGGCGAAGAATGCGATGCCGACCCCGACATAGTTCGATGAGCCTTCCAAGAGGGCGAGAGCCAAGACCGGAATCATCGACGCCAGGCAGCCCCCCAGCACCAGATAGCCCCACCGCAGCCAGACTTCGGGATACCAGGGAAAGTCAAAGATGCCGCTGAAAAACAGGAACTGCGGCGGAGCCTCGACGACATTTTGCCGAACCCGTTCGACTTGCTCGAGATACCCTTTTTCCGGAGCGGGGGCCTGGAGTTCCGCCGGCAACGGTTCCGGCACCCCATGATCGGGTTCATGTTGCAACGGATCGGCAAGCCGATACCCGCCGGACTCATCAAACTGCTCGCCGTCGTCGTCCTCGGTCGGTAATTGGAACTCGATCAGGGGGCGGACAGGGATCACGATGGGCGAGTCGCAGTTGGGGCACTTCGCCAACTTTCCCGCCAGTTTCGCGCGGACTCGTAACCGAGCTTCGCAATGTTCGCAGCGCACGGCGAGAAAATCAGGCTCTTCGGATGCGTCCGACATTTCGGCCCCGACAGGTTACGATTGAATGCCCTACCTTGTAGTGATTGTATCCAATGTCAGGTGATCATGGACGAAAAACATAAGGTACCGGATCAATCAACCCGGCATCTGAAAATCCTTTCAAACGCAGTTGGCAAGTGTCACAACGGCCGCAGGAACGTCCGTCCGGGGCCGGGTCGTAACAGCTGTGTGTCAGACTGTAATCGACACCCAGGCGATGGCCGGTGTGGATGATTTCGGCCTTCGTGAGCTCAATCAGGGGCGTGTGGATCTGCCAGTGAGTTGTCCCCTCGACACCGGCTTTGGTAGCCAGTGTGGCGGTCTGTTGAAAGCTGGCGATGAATTCCGGCCGGCAATCGGGATAGCCGCTGTAGTCGACCGCATTCACACCGATGAAGATGTCGGCCGCACCAAGAACTTCCGCCCAGCCCAAAGCCAGCGAGAGGAACACAGTGTTTCGTGCCGGGACATAGGTAATCGGAATCCCCGTGGTGAGCTCGGCAGCGTCACGGTCTTTGGGGACTTCGAGTTCTGAGGTCAGCGCGGAGCCACCGAAGGGTCGCAGATCAATGTTCAGAGTCACTTGCCGGGCGACTCCTAGAGCCTCGCAGACGCGGCGAGCGGCTTCGAGTTCGAAGCGATGCCGTTGACCGTAATCGAAGGTCAGGGCATACGGCGTGAAGCCTTGAGACTTGGCAATCGCCAGCACTGTGGCAGAATCCAAGCCGCCACTGACCAGGACGACGGCAGGACGGGAATTTTTTGCTGGGGCAGAAGCGGGGGACGACATAGGTGGCTCAATTGAAAGAAAAACACGCAGCAAAAATTGCTGCGTGTTGAGGCTACCAAGTTGGCCAGACGACCGCAAATGCGGTCATAGTCGTTGTTCGCTCCGCGAACTGAACGCGATCGCAGTTGCGAGCTTAATGAACCTTCCGTGCTCAACCAACATAAGGAGTCGATTCAGGAGATTTTCACCACGAATCACACCAACAACACGAATCAATCACAGGGAGACCGATTCTGAATTCATTGTCCAAAACCGAAACACGCTTCGAACATTCCGCGATTTCCCAACAATTGCAGATGATCGTTCTGCATGCGTGTGATTGGTGTCATTCGTGGTCGACATCTTGTCGGTTTTGTTTGGCGTTGCCGGAGTTTGTTTCTCACCTCAACTTTTATGCGATCCGGCAACTGCGTTAGCGTTATGTTCGCGGAGCGAACAACGACTCTGGTTGGTCCGCCTACCAGTTGCTGGTTCCGCTGAAGGGATAGTTCAGCCCGTAATTTCCGTTGTTGCGACCGATTTGGCGAATGTTAATGTGCTGGGTATCCGATCGACCGTAGGGAATTTGATACGAATCGGGATAGCGGGAGGCTCGCGGCGTGTAATTTTGCACGAGCGTCATCGGCCGTTGGACTCCGAACATGAGTTCCAGAGCCGCTTGATGGCGGTAGACCGGATTGCCTTCGTACTCGGCCCGACTGAAGGGGACTGCGGCGTAAGCCTCCGCATACGACATGCGTGGCGGGCCAGTGGGAATCTGGGCCAGAGGTTGCGGTTGCATCTGCGGCGGAAGTTCCGGCCCAATCGGCCGGGCCTCACGCGCTTCGGGCTGCGGAGCCGCGACAGATTCCGGTACGGGCGGCTGTTCTTCTTCGTACGCTGCGGGCGAAACCGCCGAGGTCGAAGCAGCAGGCGCCACTTGCGGATTGCGATTGGCGGGCCGAATCACAATGGTCCAGGTCGGATCAAAAATGACTCCCTTGTTGTCACCCGCGACCAAGGGCTGTCCGCCGAGAAAGAATCCCGCGGCCAGCAGCATCCAGGTCGCCAGAGTCAATCGCTTCATGTTCCTGAATCCCTGCAAGTAGATCGTGTTTTCGCGAAGGCAAATTATTCTGAACAGATTGCCTCTCTTTTTCACGGTACCGTGCCACAGAGTCCAATGTCAACGATAATACCGGGGTGAGTGACTGGCGAATACCTGCAACCAGTGGCGATTACACTGCCTATTATGATTGTAGGGAGCAGGCGACGTGGCGTTGGGCGCACCGCCATTGGTTTTAGCCCCGGGGCGCGCACCTTCATCTTCCTGGTGTCGCCCGGTGGAACTATCTCAAAACATCGCTCGAGCGTCACTAATCGCGAGACAACACGACGATCGATGTATCGTCGTGCCGGCCTGAACCTTCTGTAAAGGCATGCGATGCGTCGAAGAGGGCATCTAGCGTTTTCAAAGGTGACAGATCGGCTGACTGGTACATGGTGGAAAAAATTCCTTGTACCCCGAATTCACTGTGTCCTTCCTGGCGATGAGTCGGGAAGGCTTCGACCAAACCGTCCGTAAACAACAGGAGCTTACTGTGCGGCGGCAAGATGCAGGAACAGGTTTCGTAGTCCGCCTCTTCGTAGATGCCTAATGGCAAGCCGGATTTCTCGTGATCGCCGATTTGCTGGATGCATTCCTGCTGCAGGTCGTGCAGCAGCGGCATGGGATGGCCAGCCGACGTCCAGCGGAATTCATTGGTTTCTCGATTGAGGACCCCGTACAGCAGGGTGATAAATCCCCCCTCTTGCTGCACGATTGTTTGAGAACACAGGTGCTTGTTGATTTCCGCAACGAAGGCGGCGGTATCCATATAAAGAGTGCTGCGAATCATACGAACCAGCGTATGCATGATCATGATCGACATGCAGGCCTTCATTCCGTGGCCTGATGCATCCCCGACCAGCAGCACCAGCGACTGGTCATTGATCTTGAAGACGTCGTAGTAGTCGCCTCCCGCCAGGACGACGGGAGCTCCGCCGACAACTTGGATTTGGGAGGGCTCGTAGCGAGCGGCGACTTGGTAGCCAGCGGGAGCTTCCAGGTTCTTCGGGATGAAGGTCTCCTGGATCTTGCGCACCGATTCGATTTCTTCGCGTAACTTTTCGGCGAGCTTCTGTTCCCGTTCTGCCATCACAGCGGCGACGGTGTTTTCGAGCGTGACATGCACCAGGAAGAGATAGTCGCCCACCTCGTCCCGCAGAATGTACGACCGCAGTCCATTGGTCATGAACCGGGCGAGCTGAAAGACTTCTTGGGGGAAGCAGGCACCCACGATCGGACAACCGGGTTGCAAGCGGCGAATCTGTTGGAACAGTTCGTAGGCGGCGTCAATGTCGGGAAAAGTCAGGCTCAGCAGGACAACGTCCCAGTCCTGGGCTCGAACCTGTTCCAGACACGTGGTGGCATCTGGTGCGACCACGAATTGGTTTTTATCGAGATTCAAATACAGGCCGAGCAATTCCGCTTCGGCAGCATCATTCCAAGCAGCAAGAATGCGCATTCGCGCCTCTTTCATCTTCGTGGCCCGTCGACAAATGAAAGAAAGATACTGTGAACGATCAAATTTGAGAGGCTTGGCTCGCGAGGAGCCCTATTGCTGACGTCTCATTCTTGGCCGTTCGGAGAATAAAAGTAAGGAACATCAAAATCGAGAGCGACCGTTGGATCAATAAAAAAGACCTGCTGGTCAGATGAAAATTGAGATCTCGACGTGAAATTCCCCGCTTCTGAAGTATCGTTCTCGTCCAATATTTTAGCTCGTTCTGAATTGCGGGATGAGGTGGATTGCACTGAGAAGTTGTGGGCGACTTCTCGGATGATCATTTTCCCGCGGTCGGATCTTACGTTAGCTCATCAGGTTACGCGAGAACGAAACGCAGCGGAAGTGTTTTTAGGAAGATTGCGGCGTACTGATTCGGGCGGTGTTTCCACGTTGGAACATGGAACGCTGTGGCCACGCTAGAGATGTATCCATATTGACTCATCTGCCCATTTTTCGGTACAGGTCTGTATTCCTCGCCTGGCGAGTGCCTGCTGACCACGGATGGGCCCGAGAACCGCAGTACTATGATCCCCTTGCTTCAGCGCTATGTGATGAGCGACTTGCTGCGCGTGTTCGCGCTGGCGCTGAGCGGATTGGTGGTGATTCTGGTCTTCGTTGGCGTCCTGGGTGAGGCTCTTAAGAGCGGCTTGGGGCCCGAGCAAATTCTGCAGATCTTGCCCTATGTGGTGCCGAGTCTGCTGCCGTTTGCCATTCCGGCCACATTGCTGCTGACCGTCTGTGTCGTCTATGGCCGCATGGGTGGCGATCAAGAGATTACCGCTTGTAAAGCGGCGGGCATCAGTGTCATGTCGCTGATCTGGCCCTCGCTGTTCCTGGGTGGCGTGCTGAGTGTCGGGACGCTGATCCTGACCGATCAGTTCATCCCCTGGGCGCGGGAAAAGATTCAGGAAACAGTCTGGCTGGCGACTGAGGACATCTTTCTCGACACGCTCCGCACGAACGGACATATCGTCGACCCGCGGACTAATGTTTCGATTTCGGTGTATGCCGTGCAGGGGCGAACGTTGATTAAGCCGACATTTCGGTTTCGCCCTTCGGGCGGGGCGATGATGACGGTCGAAGCCGAGAAGGCCGGAATCGATTTCGATCTGGAGCGGAAAGAAATCGTCTTAAAGTTGCAGAACTTTTACTACGAGCAAGGCCAGCTGACGGGGAAGAACAAAGTCGGCGAACACCGCTTTCCGATTCCCGACCGCGACAGCAAACGCAAGGTGCCGCGCGATTTGACGATCAAGCAGCTCGAAGAAGAGCTCATTTGGTTGGATCTGCAACGGACCGAGCTCAATCAGGCGCGGTTGATGACGACGACATTGGCCTTGTCACGTGGCGACTTTGGAGCATTTTTGCGGCCCGAATTCGAGCACTTTCAATTTCAGATTGAGCAGCACACCGATCGTTACAACAAGGTCCGGACGGAAATCCACAGCCGATTTGCCTTGTCGTGCAGTTGCTTCTTCTTTGCACTGCTGGGGACACCGTTTTCCATCTGGCAATCGCGACGTTCGTTTCTGATGACGTTCGCCTTTTGCTTCTTCCCCATTCTGATGAGCTATTACCCGATCATCATTGGCTGCATTACCGTCTGCAAATCGAACGGCAATGTGCACCCCGGCCTCGTGATGTGGCTGGCGAATGGGTTGCTGGCCGTGATCGGTTTGTGGGTGCTGAACCGCGTCCGCCGGAACTAGAACCGGGCTATTTCTACTCGGTTAAATTTAAAGAAAAGCAGAAGGATCTCACGCAAAGGCGCCAAGGCGCAAAGTTCTAATGCTTAATCGATTAAAACACTCTTCCTTTTGGCGCCTTCGCGCCTTTGCGCGAGATCTTTTCCGAGTTTCTTCCGACTCCGAGTTCCCAGCACACACGCTTGGTTTTGGAAGCGAACAGCGACAATGACGGCAAACTCAGGTTGCAATTTGGCTTCGGATCAGTCGTAATGAAGGGCTGATAAAAAACTAGATCGTCTCGGACGCTTGAGGGCTGGTTGTGATGACCTGGCTTCACCGCGCCAGGAGAGAATGATGTTTGACCGTCGCGACTCGGAATTTTCTCTGCCGGCAGGTGTGGGGCACCATGTGTCTCAGCCGCAGAATCGGCGTGAGTTCCTGACTCAGGCCGGTGCGGGATTCGGATCGCTGGCTCTGTTGAGTTTGCTGGCTCAGGATGGCGTGATCTCCGGTGCCGAACGTGAGAAGATCCTGAATCCACTGGCTCCGCGTAAAGGGCATTTCGACGGGACAGCCAAGAGCGTCATCTTCTTATTCATGGATGGCGGCCCGAGTCATATCGATACTTTCGATCCCAAGCCCAAGGTCAACGAGCTGGCCGGACAGCCGCTGCCGCAATCGGTCAAACGCGTCATCACCCCGATGGGGGTGACTGAAAATCCGTTACTGGCCAGTAAGCGGAAATGGAAACAATACGGCCAATCCGGAATTCCCGTTTCTGACTGGTACCCGCAAGTCGGGGAATGTGCGGATGATCTCTGCGTGATTCGATCGTGTTGGGCCAATGGTCTGAACCATGTGGGGTCGGTCTGTCAGATGAACACGGGGAGTATTCTCGCAGGCCGTCCGAGCTTAGGGGCCTGGGCCACGTACGGTTTGGGATCTGAGAATCAAAACCTGCCCGGGTTCGTGGTCTTGCTGGATGGTGATCGAGAACCACCCGGTGGGAGTCGCGTCTGGGGTACGGGATTCATGCCCGCAACCTATCAAGGAACCCGTTTCCGCAACGGGAAGGATCCCATTCTGCATCTCAGCCCCCCCGAGGGCCTGTCGGGATCGCAGCAACGGCAGCAGTTGGATTTTATCTCGCAGCTGAATCGCCGACATCTGGAAAGCCGGCCGCAAGATACGGAACTGGAAGCCCGCATTGCCGCCTACGAGCTGGCCTATCGCATGCAGTCGCACGCACCACAGGCGGTCGACTTGGCGGATGAAACGGCGGAAACGCAAGAACTCTACGGGATGAATCACTCCGAAACGGCGGTGTTCGGCCGCAATTGTCTGCTGGCCCGGCGGTTGGTCGAGCGGGGTGTGCGATTTATTCAGTTGTATTCGGGATCGGGCAGCCAGTGGGATGCCCATTCGAAGATTGAAGAGAACCACACCAAGTTCTGCCGCCAGACCGATCAGCCGATTGCCGCCTTGTTGAAAGATCTCAAACGCCGCGGGCTGCTGGAATCGACATTGGTGATTTGGGGTGGCGAATTTGGCCGGACGGCGATGTCGGAAAAAGGGGATGGTCGCGATCATAACCCGTATGGCTTCTCGATGTGGCTGGCCGGAGGCGGCGTCAAAGGGGGCCAGATCATCGGCCAAACCGACGATTTCGGGCTGCATGCCATCGAAAATCGAGTTCACGTGCATGATCTGCATGCCACGATTCTGGATCTGATGGGGCTGGATCACGAGAAACTCCTCTTCCATCACCAAGGCCGGCCGGAACGCCCCACTGTCAATGAGGGACATGTGGTGGATCAGGTATTCGGCTAGTCGTTGTTCCCTCTACGAACCACGACCATGGGCAGCCGGTTTCTGATTGGTTAGACTGCCGGAACTTACTCTCTTGGCACCGTAACCTCTTTACACACTGGCGATTCCGTGTCGCATGACGCGGATTGATGGGCAAAATGACGTCTGACATCGAATCTCTCGACACACCTCTTCCTTATCTCACAGCAGATCTTCCGGGCATCGGGGGGGAGCTCAAGCAGGAGCCAGGTGATTTTGAAGTCGAAGAGATTCCCGCCTATGTCCCTGTGGGAGCTGGCGAGCATCTTTACCTGTGGATCGAGAAAACGGGGATCACCACCGAGCAACTGACGCGGCAAATCGTTCAGACCCTACGTGTTGCCAGCCGCGATATCGGTGTGGCCGCGTTGAAGGACCGTCATGCCGTTGCTCGGCAATTTGTCTCCATTCCCGCGAAGTTTGCGGACAAGGTAGAGTTGCTGGAGTCACCGCAGGTGCGAGTCCTCAGTGCCGCACTGCACGGTAACAAGCTGCGAACGGGCCATTTGAAGGGGAATCGGTTTTCGATTCTGTTGCGTAATGTCGGTCCCCAAGCGTTGGAGCTGGCGCAACCGATCGTGGCACGCCTGCAACAGCTGGGGGTCCCCAATTATTTTGGCGATCAGCGGTTCGGGATTGATGGAGAAACGGCTCAATTGGGCTTTGATCTCTTAAAAGGAGAACAGACCCCGGACGACATTCACCCAGCCCGCCGTCGGTTTCTGTTGAAGTTGGCGTTGTCGTCAGCGCAGTCGGTGTTGTTCAACCAGGCGTTGGCGGCCCGCTTGCTGGCGGGCCAGTTGCACCAAGTTCTGCTGGGGGATGTGCTGCAAGTCGCGGCGTCGGGCGGAGTCTTCGTCTGTGAAGATGTGGCCGCGGATCAGCCACGGTTTGATTCCCGCGAAGTGTTGCCCACAGGGCCGATGTTCGGTCCCAAAATGAAACTGGCAATGGGTACGGTCGGCGAGCAGGAAGCTCAAATACTGCCGAACGCGGGCCTGACGATGGAACAGTTCAGCTTATATAAGGAGCTGACCAGCGGCACGCGTCGTCCGTATCTGATTCTGCCCACTGAGCTGGACGTGCAGCAAGAACCCGACGGGTTGCGATTCCGGTTCTCGTTGCCGAGCGGTTCCTACGCCACGATTCTGCTGCGGGAATTCCAAAAGGGCTTAACGATTGCGGAACCGCAGCTAGGCGAGCGTCCGGCGTGAGCCGGATGGTTGTTAGCGACTTGCCCACTCACTGAACCCTTCGATACGAATTAAAGAAGGCCCGAAATAAGACAGGCCCAAGTGCTCTGTCACAATATCATCTTGGGATTGGGTGCCACTGGCTTTGCCAGTGCCGGTCGTCTCTCGGCTGTCCCGAAAAGCACTGGCAAAGCCAGTGGCACCCAAACTTGTCGCTGTGACACAGCACGAGAACCACTTTCGCCGCATTCTGAATACGACCTCGAGTATTTGCGGAGCCGCGAACAACCGATCCGGCTGACGCCGGACGCTCGCCTACGAAGAGGGATCTTATTGATGGGTCAGTCGGAACCTCTCCCTCTCGTTGAATCGCCGTAGCACGGTGGCCAGATCAGCCTTAAAAACCTGCGAATATCCTTAGTGGCTTAACTCGACCGAAGCCGGTTTGAGGTCCTCTCACGGCCTCAAAGTCAAAACCAACCTGCGAATCGTTTCATTTCCGCAGGTAGTGTGATCTGTTGTAGGGTTTCGATCGAATTTCGGTCCCCTTCTGATCCTTAAGATCCTGACCATTAACCTGGTTTTGATCGCGTCAAAACCGTGCGAATCGTCTCCACAGGAGCCTTCGCAGGCACAAGTGGCACAATAAGAATCTTGGCCCGTAGATTCTCCAAACCACCCTGCCACATCTATCTTCGAGAAGATTTAACGACTGTAACGAAGGCTCCGCCGGCAAAGTCGTGCACATTTTAACTACGTGTTACGGGCGGTACAGACTTACGCAAAATCGACCTAACTTCTTGGTCTGATAACGGGTTGAGAAGCTCAAGGATGGCTTTGAGTGCGGACGATATCTCTGGCAGTTCCGCCCCCCGCCCTGATGGGTTCGGGGATCACGGAACCGTCGGACAAGCCGAGGAGTCCATCGGGGATCGGAGTACCCCGACGGCACCGATGATTTTATCAAGGACACACGGAAGGTGTTGGCCGGTTGACCGTGCTCACTGCGGTGGCTGGATGAGATCCGCTCTCTTGCGGCGCTCATGCGGACGGTAGTCGAACTCAATCCGTTACGGATCTCGAAAGCCACAAGCATTCGACGTTTCTGCGGTCGAGTCGGCCAAAGCATCGATTCCAAGGGAAGGGAGACGCTGGATTATGAAATTGCTGAGGATTTGTAGCGTTGTGCTTGCGTCGTTGTGCGTTTCGGCTGTGGCAGAAGCCGGTATGATGCAATGCGGAGCTGGTAAGAGCTGTGGTTGCGGGCCTTCAGATCAACCCGCTTGCTGTC
Source organism: Planctomycetota bacterium (assembly GCA_040386595.1). Lineage (GTDB taxonomy): Bacteria > Planctomycetota > Planctomycetia > Planctomycetales > Planctomycetaceae > JAKFVC01. The sequence continues at coordinate 10,245 of JAZKFE010000007.1, forward strand.
AGCCCAAGATTATGTACAAACCCGTAGTCGTGCGACCGAGCTGCCCGTCGGTTCATGGCTATCAACGTCAGTGTGTCAAGCCTGCAAGCTATGACAACTGCTGCAACCGTGGAAGCTGTGGTCCCAAGAGCCGCCGTCGTGGTGGCTGTAACAGCTGTGGCAACAACGGTTGCAACGGTGGCTGTGGTAACAACGGTGCCGCTTGCGGCCCCGCTGGCAACTGCGGTCCTGCCGGTGCAAACTGTGCAGCTCCCGCTGGCAACTGTGGTCCCGCAGCTTGCGGTCCCGCTGCTGCAGCAAACTGTGCCGCTCCGGCTGGCAACTTCGGTCCCGCAGCTTGCGGTCCCGCTGCTGCCGCCAACTGTGCTGCTCCCGCTGGCAACTGCGGTCCTGCCGCTGCTGCTTGTGGTCCGGCTGCCGCTGCTAACTGTGCTGCTCCGGCCCGCAACTGCGGTCCGGCTGCCGCCAACTGTGGCCCCGCCGCTGCTGCTAACTGTGCCGCTCCCGCTGGTAACTGCGGTCCTGCCGCTGCCAACTGCGGTGCTCGTCCCGCTTGTGGTCCTTCGAACAGCTGTGGTGCTCCCGCTGGCTGCTCAGCTGCAGCTTGTGGAATCGCTCAGTGGATCTATGTTTCGCAGACTGCTTGCTACGCCAAGGAACGCCGTGCTGCGATCCACCGCCTCGGCAAGTGTGACTGCTCATGCAACCCCGAAATCATGTGTGCCTTTGTCTACGCTCTGAACGATAGCGACGAGCGAGTTCGCTGTGAGGCCGCTGTCCAAATCGGACACCAGCTCAAACGTCACGCTTGCTGCTGCAACGACAAGGTTGCTCAAGCTCTGATGTGTGCTCTGGGTGATTGTGATAAGAAAGTTCGTAAGTATGCTGAGAAGGCTCTGTGCCTGTGCGGTTATGAAGTGACCAGTGCTTGCAACTTGCCCTGCAGTGCCACCAGCACTTGCGGTGCAAACGCCGGCCCGGCTGCTGGACACTGTGGTCCGGTTGCCGCTGCTAACTGTGGTCCCGCTGCGTCAACGAACTGCGGTCCGGCTCCGGTCGGTGTAGTTCCCGCTCCTGCTGCTGCACCGGCTCCCGCCGCTGCTCCCGCTGGTGACGCTGCTCCGGCCCCGGCCCCGCCGGCCGCTGAACCCGAAGCCTACTTCCCGGCTCGGATTCGCGATCAGCAGACCGGTGCCAGCCGTGCTCGTAACACCTTGGCTAACCTCTTCGGTTTGCGGTAAGCCTGAGGGGGCGACTCCTGACGCTCCACTCTCCGAAGAATATTCCTCGGATAGTTCCGACTGAGTTCGACGTACCGAACGGCCTGGGTGACCTCCATCCCCAGGCCGTTTTTTTGTTTTGATGAATATCACCAGCGATTACCGTGTTTTCTTCGAACGCCTGATTCTTTTGAGCTTCACAGGAGCTTCAGAATCAGGCGTTTTTTTGCTTTCCGGCGCCGCGAAAGTGCCGGTAATATTTGCGAAACGATAGACACGCTCGTCCCCCGGTTTTGCCACAGGAATGTTTCGCCTACGCGCAAGTGCCTTGGCTCCAGACTCAGTGAGATTGAGACAGAAAGCCACCGCAGCCGTGTTGCCTTGTCCTGCACTCGGAATGAATGCAGCACCTGCAAGCAGCCCCAGGCGACGACCAATTGACTGAGTAATAGGCGACGAGATCGCCCTGAGGATTATCTCCCCTATATCCGCCCACACACTACAGCATCGATCATGATTATTTACAAAAGCGCACTTGTCGACGTTTTCTGGTTGACCTAAAGTGCGTAACGGGGTATTGTCTCCTTGAGACATGAAAAAGATTCCTTTGGTGTCAGCCCTTGGAAAGCTTTAGCCCTAGAACCCTCGACTGTGGACTGCGAATCCTTGTCGGGGGTTTTCTCATGCGCGGGTCATGAAATCGGCATCAAGCGAAAATGAATTCGCGACCGCAGAAACGGTCATTTGATGCTACCCATTGAGATGGGCGCAATCCGCGAGATTGCGGAGTGAATAGATAGACGTGCGGCGCAAGGCCGATCATAATATTGATGCACGGCGGCTGTCCTCAAGGCAGTGCGGGCGGGTTTCCCTAGACAAGCAACCCAAACGCAACGCCGTGCATCATTGCCCAAAGCTTGTGCATAAATCAATGGTGGCTTGAGCTTTTTTTTGCTCGCCTGCAATTTGGTTTGAAATATCTCGATGTGCGTACTCTGGGCGCACGCATGCAATGGGCTGTTCATATTTTCTCGGATTACTGCGAGTGGTGAATCAAGACTGAGAGACAGCCCTGATGGCAATGGCCGGTGTGATTGACTCGTCGGGGATTGTGCTGATGGACTGTGAGCACAGCAGCACGGCGGCGACAGCCCAGCCGATCAACGGACACATCGGGCTGCCCCCGACTTGCTGGCAGATGCAATCGCGGCTTGAGCGATTGAGAGAGGCCGTTGAATCTCCTCTTGGGTGATCACGGCGTATCGATTCCAGGTGACACGAGCGTGTATTCGCTCCAGTGCCTCAAGTGCGGCTCTCGCGGTGAGGGATAGCCCGCCAAGCTGGCGAATCTCACGTAGGCCGTCAATCGATTCAATAATGATCTTGTGCCGTTCCTTGGCGTTGAAGTCCTGAGTCACTGCGTGCGCAACCACGATGCCTCCAGATGTCACAACGCATAATGCGCGGCAACTCGGATATTTGAAAAGGAATGATCGCCAACAGAAATCAGCGACCGCAAATGAAGGGAAGAGGGTAGAAATTCTGTTCTACCAGCAGGCCAGTCTTTCGAGTTACAGACTGAACCCACGCCCCGAGCGTTGCGGCCCGAACGCGTTACAAATGTTGTTGAGTGATGGATGTAGGATATGCCAGACAAACACCAAGGTCAAACGTAAATCACTGCGGTTTGCATAGATTCTTTTTGATGCAACCGGAACACAAGTTGCTACCGCCGTGGTCGCTTCGTGCGTGGCCCGGCTAATTCGTGGGCAAGCTCGTTGTTCAGCCAGATTGCGAGCCGTGTATTAGCGGCACAAGCCTCTTCCACGTGGGAAAACAGAGGATCTTGAGACGAAAACCCCAGCGATTTCAGTCTTGCACTGACGCGGGCAAGGTAGTGCTTCCCCCTCGCGAGATCGTCCCTCAACTTCCGCAATTGCTCAAAACTCAGGTCGCGGTGATTCACGGCTTGGCCTCCAAATATGCCAGACAAAACAACGGCTTAAATGGAGTCTAAAAGCTGCCAAAGAACGAAACAACCCCGGACATTCGGCCAGGGCTGCTCGCACGAATTCGTCTTAGGCTGCAAGCTTCTTGGCCGCTCGTTTTGCGGCGTCGGCTTCCCTCTTGGCTTTGCGGAAATCCCAGGGGGCAACCGGAGCAGGGTCGGCCCACAATCCCCTCTTGGCCTCGCGGGCTTGTGTCTCCAGCTTCGAGAGTTCAGCGTCTTTGCTGAACTGCTTGTAGTGCCACGCCATGCCCTCGCGGACCAATTCCGCGTTAACGTCCCGTCCGGCAACCCACACAACGCCAAGCGTGCGTTTGTAGCGATCCTCGCCAGTCTTGGTGACAGTCACCTCTTTACCGTGCGTCAATTCACTCAACCGCTGCTTGGCTCGATTTCCGAAAGCCTGCTTCGCCTCCGGGGAATCAATGCCTTCGAGTCTGATTTTTACCTGATCGGTGCCGACAAGAATTGTCAGCGTGTCGCCGTCCGCAACGTGAATCACCTTGCCCTGTAGAACGGTCGCGGGCTCTGCCGCCACGCAGGCCAAGGCGACCAGGATTGCCAATTGCCTCATTGTGCGGCCCCCTGGTTGCGGAAGATCTCTTCAAGGAGTCGACGGCTCCGGTACGCATCAGCAAAAAACTCAATCACGATGTACAACAGGCTGAAGGCGATCCAGAATCCGGGAACCGCGAGGAAGGCGACCGGGTTTACTGAACCGGCAATCATGGCACCAAGCGAACCAATGATTGCCACTATCAGGCCGAGGGAGCGATAGCCAGAAAGCAGCGGTGGCAAGCCCTCGTGAATGTCCCTGATTAGACGATCTCGGCCGGTGAGAATCGCAGGCTTTGGAATTTCCAATTCAGTCGCCGCATCCTCTGCCAGGATGTTGGCCAAGGCGCTGGCGTCTGTGATTTCGGATTCAGCCCCACACCCAGCGCACGGCTTGACCTGCCCAATGAGAGATTGTTTGACGTTCATTGTTGCTGAACAGGATGGACACACCCACTTCGGCATCTTATGGCCCCTTTTTGTTAGAGATTCAGCGAGATTACGCCTGACCAGCGGGTAATTGCAAGAGAATGGCGGCTGATTACGCCCTCTTGCGTTGCGAATGCCGGACGACCGTTACCACTCCCGATGGCCTTTCGTGCGATTGCAGAGCATATTGGAGGGTTTTAGGCTTACCGCCGCCAAGCTCTCGTGATGCAGGGAAAGGAATTTACAGTCAGGAGGCATTGATAGGGGGTGGACCATGATGCGGTTTCCCAGGGGGGTGGATTTCGGAGGACCCTTTAAGGGGTGGTGGCCATTATGGCAGGCGGCCACTTTCTTGCCAGTCATATTGACAGATGTGCAGATTGATCGATGAGCGACCACTATTTCTACTCTGTCGCTCTCCAAAGAATGAAGCAACCCGACGCATGGGCCGGGCTGTTCTCTGATGTGTGTATTGTCCACTGAGATTAGAACGGTGGAATCACCTCTACTCCATTGCAGTATGTTGACCCAGGCTTGGCCCCCATGAACACATCCACCATTTGATTGAACTGCTCGCGGTTCTCTCGACACAACATATCATCCGGCTTGTCGGCGAAGTCTTCATAGTCTGCGTACATCCCGCATGGTCCTGTCACCTCGCTGATGTAATCCCAGTCGCCACAATCCCAGAACACCACAACTGTCCATTCATCAATCAGATAGGTGATCTCTCCACAGTGGCCACCTTCCCAGTATTCACCCCCGACAGGTCGGGGTGTGGCCTTCCCCCTCGCTACCTGAATCAGCAGGTTCTTCACATCCCTGGCCAGCACGCTGAAGAACTCTCGCCTGCGTCGCTGCTCCCCATTAACCTGACTCAACGCTGCACGGAAGTCGCGTAGCCATTGCTCTACCTGCAGTGTGTCCATTGAATGGCACTCACGGGCAATGATCGCCTTGCGTGTCTCCAGTGCATTCCGACTTATGATGCCGCCTTGTGGTGTCCCCGGTTCTGGCACTGCAACGCCGTTAATCCGCTTGGTGCATATCATTTGGTCGAACATCTCGGTTTGTTCGTGATACTCCAACGCAGCAGCATACGCAGGATTCGGCCCCCACGGTTGAGCCTGAGTCTCGCTGGCAAATACCCTAATGTCGCTCATTGGACCACCTTTAAGTTGTCGTCACTGAAGCCGCACAGTACATGAGTGTAAATAGAACTCAGATCAACACCCCGAGACCACGACAATGAATAGAGCGGTGTTCCGTCGCAGTCTCTGCCGTGACTCACGACGAACAGTCTAACGCCATCGTGGTCGCTGTCCTCATACGGCAGGATCTCTACCAATGCCCCAAGCGGTTTCGCCAAATTTACTTTACGGATGGTTCGACCTTGTGGATCGGCAGCGTCAATCTCGCTGTGAATAATTGCAAACTTCACATTGCACCTCTTCCGCCATTTCATGACCAAAGGTCTCGTAGAAGTAATCGCAAATCTTGCCCTCAAGCGTTGCAATGAACTTTTCTAACTCGGCAGGACAATTGCCGCCGTGACTAGCCTCCAGTTCCGTCATCCGCCTTAAATTGCTGGCCATTGACGCAACCGCGAGCGGGAATGATGAAATCGCATCCCGCCTCGCTACGGAACTCCGGGCCAAGATGTGACGGGTTCTTTCCGCCACAAGCATCTGCTGCCGTGTTCGCTCTGTCATAAAGCCCTCTCCGAAAGTGATTCAGTTAGCGTAAATAGCCGGTCGTATTCGCACGCAATAGCATCCAACACAGAGGATGACAGTCCATCGCATTGCGAAGTTTGCCCCTCTGGCTCGCCTTAGCCCTGCCTGAAATGTGGCTATGTCGCCGGTCAATCGAATCATTCTTGCCCCTCTGTGTCAGGAGTTGCCAGTATCTCGTAAACCCGCGTCTTAGAGGCTCCCAGCTTCTCCGCGATCTCGGCTGCCGTCTTGCCTTTGGCTGCCAGCTTCCGGACCTTGCCCGCATCGATAACAGTTGCTGCCCCGCGTCGCGGTGAGTCGATCTCAATCCCGTAACTTGCCGCTAGTCGCTCCAGTATGACAGCTTGGTCGGTAGTGCCTCCGTTGGCCGAGTCAGCGTTAATGAGTTCTAGTAGGGCGGGTGGCACTCTCACCCCGATCAGCTTTGAGACCATTGGTAGCCTTTACGAATAACATCCAACATGCAATACGCCATATGTTATCATTCGGCGTTCTCAACGGCAATGAAGGCCCGCCCCGAGCATCCCAGGGCAGGCGAAAGAGAAAGCTGCCTACTTGATCGTTATTTTGCCCGTACGACAGTCGGCCGTAGCGTAGACTTCTAACAGCACGGAACCCGCCGGGAAGTGGCCATCGTCGACAGCATCGTACACGCTACACAGGCAGAGGCCGGAACCATGACCGACTTCACCCGATTCGGTCATGGCCAACTCAACTGCTTGTGACGGCGTCGCAGCCGTAACGAGATACTGAGCCCCGCTGCCCTGCATCTCTTGGACATACACGGCGTATTTGTTACTCTGACACATGGCGGTTGCTCCTTAGTTAGCATTTGCCAGAAGGGTCGGGGATCACGAGTTCCCGGCCCTTCACTCATTTCGGCCGAACCACTCGGCCACACTCCCGATACGCCCCCGGGTTCGGTCCCAGGGGCGTTTGGTGTTCTCTATTCGCCAGCTTCCATGGCTTCGAGAGCCTCCGTCTGCTCCTTGATGATCGCGATAAGCTCGTCGGCGTCAGTCTGATCGGCCAGGGCAAGTTGCTTCCAGGTGTTTCGGATGATCATTGCGATGGTCTTGGCTTCGGTTACTGACATGTTTTTGATTCCTTGTTTGGGTGACTGACTGCTGACACGGTTAATGTTATCATTCATCGAACAATAGTCAATCGTCAAATGATAACATTTTGCGTGTTCAATTCTAAACTGCTAGAAATACCTGGGATTGATCAGGATTTGGGCGTAAAAAAACCCGGCCAAAAACTTGACCAGGCTATCAACTCTTGCGAACGCACGTCTATTCAGACCGAAACACCATTCCCCATTCAGTCACCGACAGGTCATCGCGATCCCAGATGAGCCCGTAGCCCGCGAAGAACGCTATCCACTCCTCACGAGTCTTGATATTGATGTGGCCCCAGGCTGCATCGTCCTCGGCCGTCGTTCGATGTGGGGTGGACGTGAAATAGAACCATTTGCACCTGCTCGCCAGCTGCTTGAAAATCAGGCTCAATTCTGCGTCCGTGCAATGCTCGAATACCTCCACTGAGTAGACACAGTCGACTGGCTTTGTGATCTGGAATTCATCAATTCGGCTCAATGAGTACCGCGACGGCATAACCCCCTTGGAGATAGCAAAATCACGCTCCAGCCTATTTACATCCATTCCCTCGGCATCGAGCCCGGCCGCGGTGGCCGCAACCAGAAACGGCCCCAGTCCGCTGCCTAGCTCCAAGACTGTCTGGCACTTCAGGTCATCTCGAATAAACGCCGCAGCTCTGGCGTGTGTATCAACCAAGCAAGGCCAGTGCCATTCCGTGAACCCACGATTGATTGAGCCCGCAAAAAACGCCTCGTCGCTTACACCGTTACCCGTTAACGCACTGGAATCCGCAGACAGTACAGACTCGCGAAACAGCAGTTCCTTCTCATGCTTTTCGACCTCGCGTGAATCGTACAGGTTCCCCGCATTGTCCCCGAGCAGGCAAGCAGCCTCGGTCGGTCGGTAGACGTTAGCAGGCCACGCCTCCACGCAGCCGTACCAACCGCTGGCCAAATAGGACCATTCCGGCCTATTAAATGTCTCGCCATTCCTGAGCCAGAAGAATGTACCGCTAAAGTGCCAGCGATGGTTACGCACCAAGCGGAAGTGGCCGTATCGCTTGAAGGTGCCAACCATCGGAAATTGACTCAATGCACTCGCAACCATCGGCCAGTTGTCGAAGGTGGATCGATATAACAACTCAGTCCATTTCAGAGGCACGCCGCCATCGTCATACTTAACCCCCTTGGCGTGTGCGTAGCACGTTACCGACTGGTCTCTAGGCAGCGTCCGCATCATATCCAAGAACGTTACTCCCTCGCCTGATTTGGGGTTGTTTCTCCGCTCAATCCAATGATCTATTCTCACGTCCCCGAACTCAGCTTGCACCTCGGCAAGCGTTGCGGTGCCTCTGTCGGTGGCAACGCCAATCGTGCGAATCCCATTGAATAGCTCAATCCGCTTGAGGAGTTGCTGCACGTTCCATCGCCAATTGTCGTTCTTGGCACATGGCCATATGTGGTAAATCAAATTGCGAGTGTCGGCAAATGCCGCCGGAAGCGGTGTCAACCTCGCATGTGGATCTGGGATGCCTTCATTTGCCAAATGCGATCTATCGACACGTGTTCGCGGAAACGGAATCAGGTAACGCGGGGCTTGGTCAATTGCCTCCTCGACCAGTCCCAGGAATGGATTCAACGGATGCCGGAGAACCTTGATCGCTAGCCCATTAGAGATGGATTTAAGCCCTGCGGCCCACCTCTCGGACCAGCTCCACTTGATTTGATGCTCTCTTAGCGAACTGGCAATTCGCGTCTTGCGCTCAGTGCAGCCGTGAATGCCCCACGAGTCCATTTTCCGTGCAAGATCTTCACACGGGCAACCGTCCTTGGGCGTAACTCCAATTGACTCTAATATATGCTTCATTGCTGTGCCTGGGAGTCCGCTCATAGTCCGAAGGCCCCCACCCGACCGGCGCTCGTCTCGACATTTTGAAAGGTCGTCCCGAATGCTCCGGTGATGGACCATCCATCTGTTATTGACCAGACGCCACTACTACCCTGTGCGGCAAATTCTCGATTATCCGGGCCTACGGCGAGCGAAGAAATTGTAAAGACACCTTTGTAGTGTACGAGTAGGTCTTTTCTCACGCGGTACCCGCCAGCATTCGCGACACCGCCTACTAATTGGTACCCCATGACATAGCCGCAGGCGGCACAGCCCATCTGTTGGCCGTGAATGGCTCCAACAAATCCTCCAGTGGCAGCGTCTACAGAAAATGCAGTCTGTGCTGTTGGAGAGTTTCCGTCTTTCGCCAGGGCGATGCCTGCCCCAGCGGCGTCGATGGCGAGGCCATTACAGGTCTGGAATCCTGGAGTATCCGGGATTCGTACAGACCACCGGACCGAGCCACCATTCGTCAGTGCGACGCAGTTTTTTAGTCCGACATTCGTCGAGCCACAAACGTAAACGTTCCCGGATTGGTCAACACAAACTCCAGTGAGTCCAGCTCCATGCGTATATGGCCATCCGGATGTGATCGCCGCACCAGATGCGGCGTCATACTTCTTGACAGTACCGCCAGAGCCAACCGCATAGACATAACCGCTGTTTGTCACCGCAACGCAGCGGACGCGAGTGCCATACGATGCGGTCCAGAGCACTCCACCGGATGAATTAATTGCGACAACATTGTTGTCTGCAGCGCAGGCAAGATAGAGATGCCCGTTGGTCGGGTCACAGGCAATTGATGTGATATCCTTCGGTTCGGTGTGGATGATACCCAGAACGGCGCCGGTTATTGGATCAACACGAATCACCTCAGTGTTTACCTGGTCGCCAGAAACGAGAGTCGCCTTGGTTATGTAGAGTGTGTAACCCGTAGAAGGGCCACAGCAACACTTGTTTTGTTTTGCGCCCATTAATCACCCCGGAGGACAGAGAAGGCCCCAGCAAATCCACACTGGAGGCTGATAGACGTTAATTGCCGCCACTGGCTGCATATATACAGCCCAGCCCCAGCGTCCAATAAGATCTGCTTCCGACTCGTTGAACAGCCCGCCAGTAGGGTCGTGCACTTCAATTTGCTCGTAAGCCGAAATCTCACCAATAACCGATTTAACCAGATAGGGGCGATACTCCACATTGCACATCGCCGCGCCGGTCTGGTAGTCGTATGAGTGGATGGTGAACATCACCATTTGTGGGTCGGCTCCGCCAGGATCTACCCGCGGCCCATTTGGTCGCCCCGAAACCTCGGATCGCATATTTAGCGTCATTCGCGAAGCCTTCGCGACATTACGCAAACTGTTCTCGGAGTCGAATGCGAAAATCTGATTAGCCATTACGTCTCCAGTATCAATTTCTTTAGCTTAATGGCTGCCGTGTTAGCCTGGGCTCGAAGCACAACTCCCGGCTTAAGTGGCAGCAAGCACGCTTCGCCGGGCTTCAGTCGAATCAGACTGACCATTGCCCCGGCTGATTCCGGCCCAATGTCGACGTAGTTGGTAGCATCCAGATTGCGAAACAATGCCCAGCGTGCCGCTACGAGATCACCGAACCCGACCACCTCTTCCGTGGTCCCGACAATCTGAGTGTCGCCCTGGGCTCCAATGGTCGTTTGATTCGCTGACAACTGCCCTGGGTGCATGACTCGACAGAGAGTAAATTCGTACAACTGAGCGATACTGTGTATTTAATCTCGTTGGCCATAATGAAGTTTATTCCAAAGGTAGTTGAGTGAAGTCGGACGTTCGGTAAATCTTAAAGTGCCGCTTGGTAGTAGTGGTTGGCGTCAAGCCGATTGCCTCATCGCCATTAATGTCGAGATAAACGGGTGTGGGAACTGGCTTGTCGTTAGCATCCAGAATCCGCTCTGAGTCGGCCCCAGCGGCCAAGTAGGTTGACCCGGATCGAGAGTTGTAGCCCACGTTTTCTAGCTCCAGAATCCACGGCGTGGGAACCTCTTCGCCGGGTGATCGAGCTTCACGCATGCGGCGGAACTCAATGGAGATTTTCATCTCCCGATAATTAAACCCGTTTTCCCTTTGTCGCCTCCCAATCCTTAAGCCGGTAATGCGTGCATACCCCTGAGGAACTGCAAGGCCATCGATAACAAAATCGGTGTTATTGACAGTCCCCGGGATATCGAGCAGCCACACCGGAGCAGCTGGAATCATCTTGGTGACGGTGCACACCCAGTGGTAATCGGTCTTCTCGGCCGGAGGGTCAAACCAGTCCCATGCCGAGTTGACCACAGGGGAGCCAGCCTTGACCACTGCCCCAGCGCCGGGAGGTGTGTAATCCTCAACGGTTGCCACCGCGGGAACCTGATAGCCTACAGCGTCCCACTCCACTTCCGCGGGCCTCTTAGTGGGATCTGGGAAAAGGATTTTGTCCTTCTCCTTTTGATCCATTGAGTCCGTCTTGAATGTGATATTCGCCCGCCACATGAGCGGGTTTGAATCTTCTCGCTTTAGGGTTAATTGATAGGCTGCGAGGTAGGCATTTTCATCAAAAGCATCGCCACGCGCAGGCAGGCAGTCAGAATCTCGAATAGCGGTTTCGCCCTGAGTAGGATCGTCCGTATAAACAATATACGGGACCGTCACCTCTGTATCGGTCCCGAGATAGGGCCTTCCGCTCCGGCCTTTGATGTCGAGTTTGGCAGTAATTGCCATATTAAAAAGCCCCTCTCGCCTCACGGCAGACTAGGCATTGTGGAATGTACTAAACGCTCAGAACGTTGACCTGCAATGGCTCCCGTGCCTCGATCTTTTCCAGGATTGTTGCAAGTCGGTCGGTATTGGCTTTGTCGGCCGCAATCTGCTTGTCCTCTTGGGTCTTCTGGAGCCCCTTGACCATTGAGGAGTATGCGGCAGTAGTTCCGGACTGCAGTGCAGCCGCCGGGCCGCCGGGGAGAACGCTTTCTTTGCGGCCGATGGAGTCGAGTACCGTTTTGCCTTCCACTTCGTTGATCACCCCCCTGTTAAGTGCATCCTGTACACTCTTGCGTTGATCGTACTCAGTGCGTTTTTTCTCGATCTCCTCGGCTAGTTGCGGCGAGCCCTTCTTGATCAGCGACATCATTGTGTTGCTGGCCTGCTTGCGAATTTCTAGCTCCTGCGCCGCTCGTCGCTTCTCCTTGGCTAGATGCTCCTGTGTCTCTCTGTCGTACTCGGCCTGCTCTTCCGCCATCGCGTCGGCACGTTCTTTAAGGGCTTCAATTCGCCGAGCCTCGGCCAGCTGAGCCTCAAGCTTTTGCCGCTGCTTCGCCATCTGCTCTAGCCTAATGGCGTGCTGTTGAGCAGACTCCTCCGCCTTGCGATACTCCTCTTGTTTTTGTGCGAGTTCTTCGGCGGCTTTCCTTCTTTTTTCCTGCTCAGCTTGAGTCTCCATGCCGGTGTTTTCGCCGACCATTTGCCCCGCGTACCCACCCCAGTCCCTGAGTGGCTTTGGCTTAAACTTCACCGTAGGTCCAGCAACTCGCGAGTCCTGGAGTCTCGCCATTTCCTGGCGATCTTTCTCCAGCTGCATCCGGTGGTATTCTTCTTGCGACTGAGCACGCAAGGCGGCAATCTCACCCTCAACCGCACTTGCCGATCTTGGAGTCCTTGCGGCCTGGGCATTGGACTGATCAAACTGAGCCTGCATAACCTCTGTGGAGTGCTCTCGTTCGCGTCGTCCAACGTACTTTTCTACGCGACTCTCTTGCAGCTTTTTGTTAGAAGCAATCAGCCTCTCATTAGCAGCCTCGACAGCCTTTGTGTCGTTCGCCCATTCGATCAACTTCGGAATCAGCGACACGCCAATCAGGGCAGCAATGCTACCGATTGACAGTGCCGTTCCCATTACCCCACCTGCCAACGAACCGAGTTGATTAATGTTGTTGGTCGTGGCCATCAACATTCCCTTAACCCCGTTGTTCGTGTATCCAGCAACCGCATCCTCCAGGCCGCGAGTGGCCTCCGTAACCATCATTGTGCGACGGCCCTGGGTATTCAGCCCGGAGGACACAGCCGTTGCGCCAGCCGCCTGCCGATTCATCGCGTCAGTCTCGGCCATCAACCGCTGCGCGTGCTTGATTGATGCCTCTGACGCCCCGGCCTTTGCCAGGGTGTAAATCCGGATCTGATTAGCAGACATCCCAGCTGTTGCCCGCTCTTTCTCCATCTGGGCAATCATGGTGTTAACGCTGTTTTTGTTCTTTTCGGTCGCGTCAGACGCCTCTTTGTCTGCCTTGGCCTGATTCTTTAGGCCGTTAATCCTAGTCTGCTCAGCTCGCGCGGCAGCGATGGTGACCGGATTAACTCCGGCCAACTCTGCCTTATAGAGGCGTAGTTCGTCGGCCGACATGTTGACGGTGGCGGCCTCTTCGCGGAGCGTGGTAAGAAGTGCTGCACCGGACGCCGCCGCCTTGTCTCTGGCGGTCTTGGCTTCCTGCTCGGCCAGCACCATGTCTCGCTCGGCCGCCGCCTTTTTCTTCAGTGCTTCGACTTCCTCATTAATCTGCAGTGCAGCATTAATCTGGCCTTCGCTTGCGCCTTTTGCGGCACTGCCCAGGATGTTGTCTTGGGTAGTTTTGCCTCGCTTCTCGAACTCCTTTCTCTGTCGCTGAAGCTGGCCGATTATGGAATCAATCGACCCGCTCAGCGCCTTATTGCTCTCGATGGCAGTATTAGTGCCGGCTGGGTATTTACTAGCATCGCACACAAGAGTTGTGACTAGGTCGCCGATATTAGCCATCTAATCCCTTCTCTTCTGGTGCCTTGGGGGTCGCCTTGGAAGCCAGAGCAAACAGCTTGGCTACACCCACGTCAATCTGTGCCTGAGACAGCTCTACCTCTGGCTTGTGTTCGTAAAACACAAAATGTTCTGGAGGCAACTTCATTCCCTGGGCAGTGCAGATTGCCGAAGCAATCCCAGCTGCCATAATGTCTTTGTGATGCTGCCCCTGAGGCCGCTTCACGAGCCAATCGCACCAGCCGGAAACAAGCTTCATGGGGGCCTGTTTCCGGAATGCGATAAAGTCAAACTGCTTGAAGTGCCAGCACAGTTCCATGAAGTCGTCGAGTCTCTGGCACTCAGTTAGTTTTTTGGCAACGCCGGTTGGTTCCAGGCGTAGGCTCGGTTATAGAGCGGCGTGAAGATCGCAGAACGCAACCGAGCCAACTTTGCGACGTTCTCCAGGGTGTCGCTGTAGATTAAATTCTTGTTCTCGTCTACCAAGGACATCTGCAACAGTTTGGCGTTTTCGTACTTCCGCCTGTCGCGATTGCGAGTCCAGTCCTGATTCACAGCCCAGAGCAACACACCCTCTTGAAATTCCTCTTCAGAGAGTGATTGAATAATCACTGGCCCAAGAACCGGGCAGACATAGCCTTCGTCGTAGGTGCGAACGCCAGATTGTGCGTCAATATTTTCTTTGAGAGTCGGCATAGTTGTATCTATTCTTTCAGCTAGGCGGGGGCAGGAGTGAGTACGTAGCCGTTAACTTTTTGGACCATTTCCCACTTCGCAAGTTCGTTGGGACCGCCGCCGGTTACCTTGAACGACTTGATAGGCCCTGTGGTAACAATCGTTGTCTCGCTGGAGTTCGCGAGCGTGCCGGCGAAAGCAGTCGCTGCCGAAGCCGGGGCAGAAGCCGCTAGCATTGCTGCATGGCTGGCGTTTCCGGGGTCCCAGTTCCCTTTGGCTTCCATCGTGCCAAAGTCTGGCAGGCCCGGCTCACTTTGCATTGCCGCAGACAGAAGCTCTGTTGCGTCTATCATGGTGTTGTCAATTGACAGCATCACATCGGCGCTTGTGACCATGTCGATTGCTGTGGCACCGAGCTTTAGCGTGGTGCCTTTCATTGGAATTCGCTCAGTGGTCATGGCTATATCTTTCTAATGGCCTAGCCCAATTTGGTAATTGCTTTTTCGATACCGGCCTTTAGTGTTTCCACCATGACCTGTAATACTTTTGATTCAGCCGCCGCGGACGCCGCTTTGATGTATCCATGCGGCGTCATTCGGCCTCGCTTCATTCGTTTGCTCTTCGTCTTAACGATCTTGCGAGCCCGTTTTTTTCCCGCCCAGATGCCTTTCTCGCCGGTGAATCGATCCTTAGTCCCGGTGACATACCACGGAGAATATGGGGCACGAGTTGATCCGGGTTTCTGGCCTACATTCAACCCAGATTTGGCGGCCGCAACTCCATCGCCAGCCTTTACTCCGCGGCTCTTTATCCCCTTTCGAGTCGCCCCAGGTGCGACAGTCACGCCTTTAACTTTTCTGGGCTCTCCGATTGGAGCTTTTGCCGCCTGCTCTTTAGCTAAAACCTTCCCCGCTTTGTTGACCGCCTTTTGGGCAATTCCGAATCCGGCCATTCCGAGGTACGCAAGCTGTGCGTCACACTTTGCTATCGCGGCTCGGCACTCTTCTGGCGTCATGGGGGCGACACTTCTGCTTTAATCGTGATTCCAGCTTTGAACAACAATTGGGTCTCAATTAGATCCCTGTCGGGGTTCTCAACGTCGTCGTATCCGCACTCCCTGACCTTGACTCGATTGGCAGGAAATCGATATCCATTCACTCGCTGGTAGATCTGTTGAAAGATCAGGTTTCGGACTGCAATTTCTGCTGTAGCCTTAGTTGGCAGTTTGTCGCGAACCCAAACGATTATCGTGTGGACCGAAGGATCTTCGCCGTCTAAAGAATCGCTAAGCTGAATGGCTGAAACATGGGTAACATCGACCTGCAATTGAGTCACGTCGCCAAGCTCTTCAATCGTCAAATAGCTGTATGCGCTCGGAGCAGGCAGGGTGTATTTATCGCCTGCATTAATCCACGCAACTAACGCCTGGCAGGCTTCATCGCTCGGTGCAATTGTTACGTCAGCCATTTAATTCAAATCCAGTTCGCGAACCTCGAACACCTTGCCAGTCAATGCCTCAGTGGCATCACCCAGCGAGGTCACATTGCGTATCACAGTTAGCTGTGGCGGTCGATCAATTCTTAGCTCCAGCACCATATTTGTAACGCCCTTGGCCTGCTCCCCAAGCATTGGGGAAAGAAGTCCCCACAGTGATTGTGTTGCCTTGTCTGGCATCGCACTTACTCCTTGCCGATCAGCTTCGTATGAATCCTTAAACTCTCGCCGTACTGACCTGCCGGGGTATAGCAATCCTTGCTTGGCAACCTTAGAGCCTGATAGGTTTCGGTTCGCCCAGGCCTCACCCACGTAATAAGCCAGCCGACTACAGGCAGTTTCACAACGCCGTTAAACTTCAGTCGATCCGCCTTGATGGTGAAGTCGGTCGAGGTAAACGTTCCGCCAGCTGTCCTATCTTCCCACTCCTCAACTTCAGTCCTGCCAACCACGGCAGCAATGTTGCCCGTAGAGTGAATCGTGTCGCTGACCGAGACCGAGCAGCCCGCGGACAGGGCGAGACTATCCGCGGACCACTCGCTACCGGCTTCATGCCAGTTCTCGGCCATTGACTAAGCCCCCGTGATCAAGTAGCCCGCCTTGGCGTACATGACCTTTTCAACGACGTCGTGACGCACGCGAATCACGTTCGAACGAATCGATTCATCGCGGTACATCTCCACTTGCCCGAGGGGTTGGCTCCCATCCTCAGCCCAGTGGAACGTACGGCCGATGCAAGGCTCGCGGACATCGTTCGTGGTGGCGACGCGACACACCAGAACATTGCTGTCCGTCCAAGTCGAAGCGACCGTAGCGGTCTGGCCTTCCTTGGCAGTGTTTTTCGCGGCCCCGCTCACAATGATGCGGTCAACGTCGAACGCAGTGGCCAGCATCGCCTCCGTGATCTCGCCGTTGAGAACCTTGTAGTTCGCGTTGGACTTGATCCGGTCGATGATCTGAGCACATTCCCGCAAGTGATTGAACTTGTTACGGCTCATCACAATGGCATTTACCCAGATGCCGGTAGACGCCCAGACTGCATTGCGTGCGGTGTTGAAATCCGTGATTGGAGTTGCTGTTGCGGGCGTGCTCCAGGCCACGGATGCAGCAGCAGTTTGTGTAATCACGTTGGTGTCAGTCAGCAGCGACACGGCACGCTGCTCAGCCCCATTCAACAGAGCCTCCAGCGCCCGCATAGTGGCAACTGACTCCGCATCGAACATCGTCCGATACATCGCGGCTTCGCGATCGTCAACCGGCTCCTCTGTGCCGTACTCCTGGCAAGCATAGCCGTCAGACTTGAACGTCCATTTGCCACGGGAGTAGCTGGCCCCCGGAGCCCGGAGCAGTTCACGATTTTGCAGCATCTGCTCAATCGGAATGATGGGATAGGCGTTGGCCTGCAATGGCGTGTCGAAGATCGGCAAGACCTGATGGCTAATGAAGCCACGCCGATTCATTTCCAAATCAAATTGCTCAAACGCGGCCCCCAGGTCTAAACGGGGATACGCGAGCGAGGCGGAAGGACTGGGCATTGTTCACCAATATTTCTAGGGCCGAAGCCCGGACTAGATGGGCAAGAACTCGACAACGTCGTTGAGTGCTGTTGCGGCTTCAAGGGCGATGCCCAACTGCGTTCCGCTCGACACATCGTCAATGTTTCCGGCTGCGGCACCGTAGATCACGGCACCTACCGCAAAGCTAGTTGCGGCCGTCGCCTTACGCGTGCCTGGGGCATTTCGCAAGCGAACGCTAATGACGTCACCATCGGCGAACGCGGCCTGCTCGGTAATGCCGATCTCGTTGCCGTAGTCAGTCGCTCCGACTCCAGCTAAGGCCAGCTTGCCGGAACTCAGGATTACTCGCTTGTAGGCACCAATCGCTCCACCAGCGCGAAACGCTCGGGTTGATCCCTCAATCTGTGCACTCATTACTTACCGCCTCTCATTGCGATGGTTTCGGCCAAATATGCCTGATGGACTTCAGGGTTTTCACGAACGAACTGCACAACGGCTGCCGAGCGAGTAACACCCTTTGCGGCAATTGCGTTCACTCCGTCCTTGAACTGCTGAACGGCACTCAGTTCGCCGCTGTTCTGATTCGCTCCACCCGAAGGAACTTCCTTGCCCTTGCTGGTTCCCGCCGTTTTGGCTTTCTCTGCAGCCAGCTCCGTGGTCAATCTGGTAACGGTGGCATTTGCCTCGGTCAGTTTGGCCGTGAGATCGGTTGAACTGGCAGTGAGATTCGACAACCACAGAGACCGAGCAGCCTCGGGTTCCAACTTCTTCTCTAAGCACTGGACGATGAATTCAGCCGAAGCACCAACGCACTCGGCCTTAAGTTCGGCGTAGGTCGCCTCTGCCATGCTATTCCCCTTTTTTGTGAACTTCTTATTCGATCCCTGCAACGCTGCAAGGGTCACATTTAACGATTGAATTCCATCAATCAGGCCAGTGGTCACCGCCTCAGTCGCACTAACAACCCGCCCGTCTGACATGCCGCCGAGCTGCTCAGGAGTCAGCTTCCGGCCACGCTGAATTGCTGCAGCGAAATCGGCTTGCCCGGCTGTGACAATGCCCTGCATTGCCGCCTTCATCGCGTCGGTTAGAGCGACCCCCGGAACGCCCATTGGCTTCAATTCGCCGGTTGTCGCGACACAGACGTCAATCCCTTGCATCGCAGCCTGTTTGCTGCTGTCCTGAAGAACCATCATGGTTCCAATGGAACCGATTCGGTTTGCCTTGTGACTCGCGTAAACCTTGTCGGCCTGGCTGCCTAGGTAGTAAGCCGCTGATGCCATTAGTCCATCGATCTGAGCGACAACCTGCTTGCCCGACTGGCGAGCCGCGAAGATCGCATCGGCCATTTCTGGGATGCCGCTAATTGCCCCTCCAGGGCTGTCCATCACAAGGCAAATCGCATGAATTCCCGAATCATCAATCGCAGCCTGAAACGCCTCTTGCAGGTCAGTTGTTGCGGCCCCGCCAAATACCGCTTGCATAACGCTTGGGTACTTGGTTAAGACGCCCCGAACTTCCATGATGGCGACACCATTGGAGTTCACGACGTTGATAGTCGACTCTCCGACAATGCTGTCTGGTGCACGCTGCAACGCACTAAACAATTGCGATGCAAATGCGGTCTCGACTGCCCATACAGATTCAATGGGGGCATGACTACTAGGCTGCGACATCGTTGCCCCCTTGCTTGACTGGCTCTGGTGTACTTTGAGGAACTGGAGACAATGCAATCTGAACACCCTCAGGAGTTGGCAGGTTTAGCACTTCTCTCCAAGTGATATTTGCCCCGGCGAACTCGGCATTAAGTTCATCTGTTGCCTGCAAAGCCTTGCGGATCGCCTTGGCGTTGTCCTCAACGATCTCGGTTGAGACTTCGTCCCAATCTCGACCGCGAGCAGCTTGAATACGCCGCATGGAGTTCGTTGCGGTCCGACTCTGCATAACGTCGCAGGCAATGTCCGCAGTCGGATCGACGTACGGAAACCCCGGCGGGTGCCATGTGAACGCAAATGGGTCTAGTCGCTGACGTCGTTCGAACAGCGATTTCAGTCGTGAGTCTGAATTAATCCAGCGACGAATCTGCCACTTGGTAGTCGGGTTATGAAACGCCCCGGCGTACCATGACTGCAGCTGGCGGAATCGCATCCGGGCTTGATCAATCGCCCCTCGCCACCCACTGAAATTAGTCTTGGTCGGATCGAGCAGCAGAACGCAAAGCGGCAAGTCGAGATTGATCCCAATAAATGTTAGGATCAGGCTCGCGTGCTGGAAAAACTCACTGCTCGGGATGTTGCTGCTAAAAGCCGTAATCGTTTCGCCCTTGTCGGACGCGATCTCCAAACCGGCTTCAATGCCTTCAATCGGACGCACGTAGCCAGACGTGCTAGTGTCGTTAACCCGTTCGCCATAACGCACATCTCCACCCGGCTCCCAGTCGGCCGTGCGAGTTCGCAGAATGGCGATTAATGCCGCCATCTGCTGCTTGACCAACGTGGTAAACTGCAGATCGTCATGCATCCCTACCATGTCAGTGCAGGGAGCCAATACAGTCACGCCTCGGCGTTGGCTAAAACGAGTCGGCAAATACAGGTGCAGTGCGTTGCGATTCCCCTGGCTGTCACGGGCTTCAATCGGAGTAAACTTCGTGCCAATCGCGGCAGCACTGAGAAGGCTTAGGTCCTCGTTCGTAACCCAGTATCGAGCCCGCTTGCCACCGTCTGCCATCTCTACGCCATGGACAATGTTTCGCTTCGCCTGAAACGGTGTACGTAGTCGGTGATTTTCGACCCACTGCAGTGCCCCGTCATGCCGCGGCAGAGACAGAATGTCGCCATCCCGCAGGACGGACAATAGCCCCATCTGCTCCTGTTGAGCAAAGGTCTTTTCACCTTCGGAATCGCACTGATCAGCGTCTTCAGACCACTCTTTCCAGCGAGCCTTCCATTCATTGTCAACGCCGCTGTCGCCAGTGCTAAAGTCACACGAAAAGCCGTCTTGAACGACGTTTGCGACCAAGCGACGCAAGCCCTGGCCGACAACTGAATCGTTTCGCTCATAATGCCGAGACCGCTCGATTGATTTGAAGTACTGATACTCATTCTTGTAGTGATAGTCCGCACCGCTTCCGCTCGGCATTACGTCCGTTAATCGAGACGTAAAGCGAGTCTCCTTCCCGGCACGAAAGTCGGCCCGAATAGACTCCAGCATTGTGGTTAGCGATTTGTCATCCATGGGTTAACCCCTCATCCTTGAGAGGTCCCATAGCATGGACGACGGGCGAGAGGCCCGCACGGTTCTATCGTCGTTAGCTGCAGCCCAGGACCGAGCCCGCTCTAACGCCGATTCGATCACGCTAGCGTCGAATGCCTGTTTGTTCCCATCAACGATTGACTCGGATGGACGGCGACGCAAAAGAATGGTAGCAGCCGTGATAAAGGCGCGACACTTCGCAATATTCTGATCCTCTTCGTACGATGCATTGTCGTCGTAAGAAGACCAAACTTCCGCGTTCGTGGATTGGCTATCTAGGCTGCTCATGCCCCAACGGTAGCAATGAGCACTTAGTAAACGAATACAGGAACAACAAACACAAGAGTGTATCTGTTGTTCCTGTTTGGATTGCCGCTCAGGCGACTAGTCTGCGGCTGCGAACTCCATGGCGATTAAAGCCAACGCAACTGGCCCCACCTCTCCGAGGCTTGTGATAACACCCCTGATTTGGCCAGCTGCGTCATTGACCAATTGCTGCTGCTCTTTAGGCAGCGACGCAATCATTCCGCGGACATAAAATAACTCGTCTTGCGAACTCATAGCATTGCCCTCTGAAGAAAGAAATTAGACAGCCTGGGCGGCAACCTGCTGCATAAGCCACCGCAAAACATCCGGGTTGCTCCAGACGGGACGGCCGCAAGCCAACTTGGCATTGTCTCGCCGCAACCCCGCTCGCAGATGCATGAACGCTGCAGCCTCAACCGGCCCCAGCATGGCGTCAATGTGCGTTCGCGGACCGTCGCCTAACTGAACTCGCCCCTCGGCGGCCTGCTGAGCCTCGTACCCCTCGGCAGGCTGAAAAGCAATTGGAAGGGTAATCGCCACTGTCTGCCCGCCACCTGCTTCAGACTTCGCTGCTTTTGCCATATGTTTTTAGGTCCTCGCCGTAATAAAGAAACTGCTACGCGGTGCACCAATCCGTGTTTGCGTCGCCTGCGTTGTTGGCTTCGCCGTCCGTTGCGGCACTGCGCCTGAGCTATCGAGCGTGCAACCCATCATTGCGGCAGCACAAGCTGAACCTACGATGCAATCCCACCAGTGATTATCTGGCTTGTGCGGTCGCTGCTTCCATTCGTCTAACTCTCTCCCCTGGCCCTGCGTCCGCACATAGAATTCAGCCGTCATGTGATCGGCGAATAATCGGTGATCAACTCGCCGCTCCTTAAAGATCGTTAAAGATCCTGTATCGCCTGATTTCGTCGTGAACCGCTGAGTACAGAAGCTTTTCCAGAAGTTCACGTCAATTGTTACGTGCTTAATACCCCGATTCTTCCCCGTCCTGTTGCTCTCGGTGTAATGAAATCCTAGCTTCTCGCCTGGACTGCGTTTCCACTTCTCCATCGGCAGACCACTCGCCGTGATCCCGCGCCCGTGGCTTGGCTGTACGATAGTCGGGTGTCCCGAAGTCCGACAGAAGTCATAGACAATATCTGTCGAATTGCCCCACGACGCATCTATTAACATTTTCTCGACGTGAAGTACAGAGCCGTCAGGCTTCTCCCATTCGTGTTCAATTAAGTTCTTAGTCACGCACGCTAAACCGGCTCGAATCGAGCCCTCAAAGTTGCTGTTTTCACAGACACTCTTGAGCGTAGGCAGGGCGTCACGTAGAACGAAATAATGCCGCTGCTGCTCTGGGTAAACGCCATAATCTACAATGTGACCGGTGAAATGATCATCCCAGGCCACAACCGCCCAGTAGAGCAAATCCTTTTGCACGTCAGTGAAGGCCGTCAGGTGCGTTGCCCATTGCGGCACAACTCGCCTTGCATCGCCTGTCGCCTTGCTAATAATCAGCTCGGGAGTGAATGCAGTCGACCCGCCGTTAATACTCTCGTCGGGGTTCTGTTGATACTCCGACTCAAACACTTCAGGGGGGTCATCGAGCAATAAATTATAGGCGTGCTGAATCGCGGACAGTTCGCTCTCGTGATCGTAGCAGTGCTCCCAGGAGACAACACAACCCTTGTCCATCTCGGCCCGATGCTTGGCATAGTAAACGGTCGCCTGAGCCTCGGCTCGCTCCTTGTCTCCCACTAAGTGCGGATCGTAGCCGTGACGGAGATTCCTGTACGCAACCTGCCAATGCTTCTCGTGTGCATCAGCCCATTTTTTCACCATCGGAATGCGCTCAGACTGCCAGCTGGGATTCTTTCCGTGATCTAGCAGTTGATCAACAACATCCTCTTTCCGCATGACCGTTCCATTCAGAACGATTGCAATCTTTTTCCCGTGGCCAGCAGACTGAATAATTCCCTTCCGAATGACCTCCAGTCGCTTGATGATCTGAATGGGAGAATGGGCAGATCCGTCATTCTGCGGATCGTCAATAATCGCCATGTCGGGGCGCTGCTTCTTGCCGTTCTTCGCGGCGATGTTCACACCGCGAACGCCACCAGCAAGACCATAGGCAGCAATGATCGCACCACTGGAAGCCGCCCCGGGAATCGTCGGCAAATACAGGGTGTCCTTGCCTGTATAAACTCCAGTCCGCTTACCGCCATACGTCTGGAATCCACACCGCATTACCTTGCCTTCGAGAGCACGGATCGGAACGCAGATTTCGGGGAAGTCCTCAAGTAGTAAGTCGTTGTTCTCCAGCTCAAGCAGCACGCCAGCCAGGATGCCCTCTGATGAATCCTGGCTGGACGCAACTACCAAGGTGCATTTTCGATAGCCGTATGACGCCGCCCACAACGCCGACAGCTGACTAATAGTCGTCTTGGCAAATCCGCGATACACGCTATTAACGTGACGCCCGCCGCCGATGATACAGCCTTCCATTCGGCTGATAACCCGCAAGTGATCCTGCGAGAACGGATAGATGCCGGTGGAGTTTGGAAAGTAGGTGACGAGGTATTCGAGCAGCGACTTCCTGCACCGCTCCTTGCGTGCAGGGTCTTTAACTGGCGGCAACTCACCAATCTCCGCCCCCTTGCTGGATTGATTACGCATTAACTGCGCGTGATATTCCTGATTGTCGAATGCTGGTTTACCCAGCGATTCGTTAGTCGGCCGTCCTCGCTTCGCCATCACATCGCCCCTCTCGCCTCACGGCAGACTAGGCACAAACTTAGGGCAGGCACTTGACCCACCTAGAATTAACGCTTACTCAACCACCTACAATAGCCCGATAATTCCGGTTGCCGTGGTGGTCGTAGACTTGACCTGCTTGATAAATCCAGACTTTCGCTCACCCGCCGCGAGCACGTGGACTGCCGACGATCCGTCGATGTAAACCACCGCCACATTGCCCGCCACAGTCGCCTCGATTGCTCGAACAACAGTAGCCAGTTCGTCGGTATCGCTTGGAGTGACGGCAACAACGCCGAGAGGGACAACGGCCGAGCCCATCGAGAAGCCCGACCATGGATTGCGTGCAACTACTGGCATATTAGAGACCCATTCTTAACCCGAGAGACATGTGAAGAAGATTTCGACGCGGTGTCGAACCGCCGCCGCCGGAAAGGCCATCGTCCGCAAGAACGTTGTCGGTGGCCGTGGAAGCTGTTGACAACTGGAGCAGGCCCACCCGCAGCCCAGACGCGATTGCAGTATCCGTCACCTGCTTTGTTTGAACCGCATTGAGGTACGATGTAATCGTTGAGCCAATCGCGCTTCCCTTAAGAACACCGTTTGCCGTGATCGTCAGGGTAGATGAACTACCGATATTCGAGACGGAACCTGCAATGAACTTTAATACTTGCTGCTCGCTACCATTGATGCGATTGGCATAGCATGTAGCGGTTGCACTGGCGTCCTTTCGGAGAATAGTGCCAATTGAATCAGTGTTATCTGCCCCTGCTACCAGTTGCGTTTGACAAGTCAGATCCGACCCGCCGAAATCATAGTCAAGTCGAATCTGCGGCCAGCCAGAGCCAGTACTACAGATCACCTTGTTGCCAGATACTGCCCACGTGCCAGCCAGTACCGACCAAGGTTGATCTTGCCCGCTAGTTACAGCACCAGGCCCGGGCCACGTCTCGGCTTTGGTTGTCTGCGGGATTAACGGCTGCAGCTTCGGCAGCAGTGGATCGGCAGCTGGCAAATACAGCTCCGCCGACTGCGACAGCTGATACTTAATTCCGAGGCCACCGAGACACCGCTGATAAACCGCTTCTGAATACTCACCAGCGAGCACGCCACGATACACATCACGGAGAGATTCCAACTCAGTTTCTAGGATCGGTTGAGCCAGGGCGTCTGCCATCCCTGAAAGCGAATAGGACCAAATTGACTCACCGGCTAGCACGATCTCAAGTCGGCGATTGCGACCACAAGTTAACGACCGGGTAAAGTCCGCTCCATTAGCCTGGGAGCCAAAGGTAAGGTGATCACAGAGCACATCACACAGAGAATCACCCTGCGGAAGATAGCCAGTAATGGCGCCCCATGCCTCGCGGGCTGTGCCGTCAACCAGCAATTCACGAAGGTCCCCTTGTCCGAAGTGATGGAGCGAGTCGCTGGAATCAAGCTGGACGTCGCTTGCAACGAATGCGTAATTAACCTGTGGGTCAGCATCCTGTAGCGGCGGGACTAAATCAATAATCCCAGCCGCCCCAGTTGGTGGAGTCCAAATACCACTTTGGTCCTGGTGGAATCTGGCAAGATGATAGTGGTGATTTGCCACAGTAGCCCTTTGCTAAGATCGCGTAATACCGAACAAGCAAACCGAGATTGTTAACACTGCCAACGCAATAACCGTTGCCTCGGATTTATGGGACTGGAGCCACGCCCTGCCAAGTCGCCACAGATCCCGCAGTGACGCCCGCGGATACGCCCGGAACCGGAATGGGCGGCCGCTTAAATCCACAAACGACATCCACCCAGAATCTCGCGTCCAGTCAATCGCAACATGTCGCCAGCCCTTTTCCATTTGCCCGATTTCGATGTGCACCATCCGCCAACCAAAGGCGATTTTGCCTATCGAAGTAACAACAGGAATCGGAATCTTCCGGGTGTTGTACTCCCATCTACATTTATCGCGATCAACCATTAGGAAACGTCCTCGACCACCAACGTTCGAAGAAATAGCAAGCGATAGAAACGAAGATTGTGGTGAGGATTCCCACGCCCGCTACGCTTGTGTGATCAGCCCTCGCACACGGCGTTTGGGCCTTTTTGTCCTCTTCCAGCTGCCGTTTGAACTCGGCAAGTGCTGATGCCTTGTCGGGATAGTCCTTGCCGTGATACCGCACAAATGCCATCGCTGAACGGGCAATGCTCGTCCTCGCCTTGTGTGGCACCCTCTCGCGATCCGGTACATCGCGATCATCAGCCATTGCCAAGCAGATTCCGTATTCGTCTTCACGTGGCATCGCTCCTCCATTAATCAGTCATCACCAAATACGACTGCAACCAGAACACCCAGCAACAGCAGGGCACAGAACTCAACAGGAGCCACAATGAATCCCTAATACCGGATAGTTTGGTCGGGAAATCCATCAATCTGCAGTACTGCCGTCCGTGCCGTCGTGTTAACCTTCACGCCTCGCAAATAACCATCCCAGTGAATCGGGCTAGTGCGAATGCGAGGGTAAGGCTTAGAGAACGTGTATTGGCCATCTGCCCCGGCCGTTAACACGCTCCCTTGCGACAACGTGGCTGTGATGAACGATCCGTAAGGAATGTCTACGGTTTCGAGAATTGTCACAGCCTTGGTTGCCGGATTAACCGAGACCCGAGGGAGCTTAATCTCAGTTCCTGCACCAGCTGCAAATGCCCTGGCAACGTGAGTCCCCGAAGCCTTACCGGTATTCCACAGTCGCTGCAGGTCGGCCTCTGTGTAGGCTCCGACATGGCGATCAACTTCCCTCAAGTCGTCGCTAACAATGACCGTGGGATAGCTGGTCGTTTGCCACTGCTCGGCAAGCTGTGGATACTGCTCAATGTCGATGTAGACGCATTCGCTTTTCGGCGTTGGGCGATCTACGGACAGCCCGGCACTCCTCACCCAGGCATCGAGATTCGGCCTACTCCCGCGACATGGGTTGCATGACTCATAGCCAAACACATAGATTCGCCGGACTGCTCGCGGTGCCGTTGCGGGCTCAGGCTGAACTGCCGGAGTCACTTGCGGTGCGACCTGCGGCGACGGTACCCGGTCATACTGAATCTGCGAATCGCCGAGCAGCGCAAACATTAACACGAAGAGCTTGAGCATTTAATCAACCTTAATAAGTGGATGCAGTTGCTTGAACAGGGGAGTAAGCGGCGTTCGGAGTGCCACGGCCTTCAGCCAGAACTCCATAGCCGTCATCGCCATAGGTGGCACCCCAAGAGTTGCGGAACTCGAAGCCGAACACGCCTGGAGAAATCTCAACGAGATCGATTAGCGTGACAGCATGCTCCCACCAGTCATAAGCCACGCACACAGGGTTGCCGAGGAGTAACTGAGTTGCACAGCGGTCAAACATTTGAGAGTCCTTGCTCCCCATGTCGATCCACTGCGTGAGTCGGTGCAACTTGGCATTCTCTTCCGCCCCAGGCTTCCATCCACGACGTGAAATCTGATTTGGCGGAACGAAATCGATGGTCGCTACGCCGAAGTCGGCAACTTGTCGCAAGTCGTCCTCAATATAGGCCCCCTCATCTCGATAGCCGGTGATCGGCCCTGAGATGCTACCAGGGCTAAGAATGACTGTTGCCTCACCTTGACGAGCACGCGATGCCATCACCCCGAGGGCGCATGACTGAGCGTGACACGTTGACGTTTGCTGCTGATCGAATGCCGGAATTCGCTTCTCTTTCAGCAATGTGCGAGTGTCAGCCCCAGCCGCTTTAATGTCCTTAATCCGGCTGGAGTATTCGTTGCGGGGAATGAGATCAAACTCAGGCTTAACCGCATACTTCAGGCTACCCACAGGAGCACGACGAGGCTTGCACGCCATCACGCGACGCTGTCCGCCACCGTCGATTACAACGCCGTTCTCACCTGCATGATCCCGCCAATTAGATTCATCAATAATCAGCATTATTCACCGCCGTATTTCTTTAGGACGGCCATCAAATCGGCGTCAGTTGCAGGGAAAGGGCCGCTGTAGCCAGTGGTGCCGTTATTTACAACGAGCCACGGAACGCCGCTTGACTTTCCATTCAATACGGCATCGTTAAAGGCGTCACGAATGCCTTGCGACTGCATCCGTAAATCAGCGTCCCAGGTATAAGTCCGAAACTCTGGGGTCCTGCCGTCCGGGCCTAGCTGGCAATGCGACTGACAGTAGTTCCGCAGGTTGCTGGAATTAAGCGCGGCCAATTGTGCAGACGGAAGCCTGTTCGCCGTTGCATTGTCCTTGACTATCACAACCCGAATCGGAGCAGTGACAATCGGAGCCACAATCGGCACTACGGGAATCGGTGGCCCCTGATGCGGTCGCACGCAGCCGGAACTAGCGATAACGGACGCCAGCAGCGCCAGAATAATCGGAAGCCATTTCTTCATTGCTGCACCTCCGGCATCAGTGCTTTTGCTGATTCTAGTTCAGCCTCGTTTGCCGCAATTGCCTTGGCGGCAGCAGCGTCTGATGCGTCAGCGGATTTGCGAGCTGCGGCAGCCTGCTCTCGCAGTTGACGCACTTGAGACAGAGTCCCTTGACTCGACGTCGCCATCAGCCGAGGGGCAGCACCAGACGCCAGCACGGCGGTCACGAATGCAACAACAGCAGTGGCGAACCACGCAGCAACAGTCAGCCAATTGGCCGTTTCGTAGTTGTCGTAATAAACCATCTGCCCATAACTAACACCGCCGCCAACGGCAAACAAAGCCGCGGCGGCAGTCAACAACATTCCAATGTGAGTTCGAATCCACATCATTGCGATTGGCTCCGGTTCTAGGCAGGAAGAAGGAACTTGCGGCCAATGTTGACAACGTTGGAAATCAACACTGCGGTAATCAGTCCTTGCAGGGTGGTCTGGTCAATCGATGGGCCAATGGTCGCAAGATACGACACAGCGGCACCGCCAACCGACAGCCACAGGCCAGTTCCGATTTTCTTCCACTTCTCAATAGCCTCACTGCTCATAAATAACCCCTAAATTGCGGACTATAAAAACCGGCGTACCTACGCGGTTACCGATGTGACTTGTTGACGCTGAAAGCTGTTAACAACCTGCTCCATTTCCCGCTGGCAGGCTTCACGCTGAGCGAGCATGTCGGCAGCGTGAGACTCTCGCTCTCGCTTCATTTCGACGGCATGGGCTTCGCGCTCCAGTCGCATCTCATCGCGAAAGTCCTTAACGATTCCCTGAACCTCAACGCGATGTTCGGAAACGATTCTTGGGATCAGCACGGATGTTGCGTGATAGCCAAACCAAACGGCAAAACCCAAGGCCCCGATGCCAGTGAGTCGCTCTGACGTTGCGACGTCAGTGATGGAAGATTGGCCAATCAGAAAGAGCATGTTGACCCCATTTTTTAGAGCTGAATTGCAATGAGCCCCGGTTGCCGATCCCCGGGGCTCTTGTCTTCCCGACTGGGTAGAGGTTGCAAATTGTGCAGAGCCTCCACCCCAGTCGGGTTTGCCGTGTTACACCTCACTGGTAGCTAAATCGGGCGCCAGTCTCGTGTCACTCAGGGCTTTAAATATCTCACATCGCGCATCAAAGGTTTGTGAAAAGATCCAGTGGAGGGATGCCAATTCCTCACTACCGCAACCTCGGTCGCCGGTCGGCTACGTCGCTAGCACTACACTGGATCTGAGTTGCAGATATTGGAGTTGAACCAATTGCATCAGGCTTATGAGGCCCGACTGGATACCGATCCATCTGCAAGGTTTGAGATCACGACTGTTTGTGTGACCTGTGTTAGATGTGATTCAAACAAGTTTTGCGGGGAGTGCAATATTCACTGGCACTAGATATTCAGTATCCTGAAGATACTCATTATCCCGCTTTGAAAGCAGCACTTTAATACCTTCCATAATTGCCATTTCGGCTACTTCGCTGATGGTCAATCGGTCAGAAACTGCAGCGTTCGGGTTGTGTTCACATCGCCTGCCATCCAGGATTCTTTGCGTATTCCACAAGCTGGCATGCGTTCGGCCATCAACTTTGATGTTCTTCACGACTGCGTTCATAGATACCACTCCCGGCGGCGTTCCAACCGCTTCTTAATTGCCTCTTCGTCACGCGGACCAACGATTCCGTTTGTCACCAATTCACTGAGACAATCTCGGAGCCTCAGGATTAACAATTGCCCGTTGACAACCGGATGCGGAATCTTGGGACGATCAGCCCGGGCCTGCTTTATTCCTCGCGGTGCAACATTCCATTGACGCACCTGGCCCTTGGTCAGGACCATGCCGTACCTAACGCAGTTCTGCGGCGAACCGTACCCGCGAATCACAATGCCGTTGTGTTCTCCCGCGGTCGCATGCCACCGCATTTCCCCATGTCGAGCAACTCTAACAGTGACGTTGTCGAATCCTGCACCAACAAGCATTGCTTCGAGTGCGATGCGAGGCTGAATGACAGCGTCTCCGGGTGGAATTAATGTTTCGCTCACGACGCCCCTTTCAGATATTTGAACTCGATTCGATTCACGAGCTTCCAGGGATCAACCTTCATACTCTTGCAAAACATCGCTACAAATTCGGCCGAGGTCATATTCGGGAACCCTTCCCGCGAAACATCATGCTCAGAGATTGAATCAAGTCGCTCGGGCCAAGTATTCACAACCTCAACAACCTTCAACTTCACAAGCGACCGCCCTGGCTTGAGCCCCATGCACTTTTCGCAAAGCTGAATCCGATCCCCAACATTAAGAAACCACCACCCAATGCGTCGCGTCACGTCTTTGGATTCATTGAGCACTTGTGGAATAGTTAGAGCAACTGACATGTTTCTCATTGGTCAGGCTTTCGTAAAAACTTCAATTAAGATTCCCGGTGTTTTTCGCTTGGTAACAGTCTGAGAAATCTGCCTCCATCTCACCTCGCGTATCCACTTCGGGTTGTCATCCACGAACCAGCCGCAAACAACCAGGGCGTCTTCGAGTTCCTTGTAATTTCCGCGGCCGACGCTTGATTCATCCCACAGTTTTTGGTTCTCTCCCAGAAGTCGCGTTACCCGCACATGAACCGGAAAAGCAAACGGTGTTCGGGTTAGCCGGAGCCGCTTGAGATCGGCCTCAAATTGATTGCGGATCTTGGCAGGATTGAACCACCGTTTATTCCTCCCGTCATTGCCGTTTGTCAGCTCGAAAGGCAGCTCCTGACTAAAGATCAAACTGTAAGGCATACTTTTCCTCCTTCTTGATGGCTGCAATTTGTTCGACATTCATCAGCGCAGATAACCACGACTCCCATCGATGTAGTTGTTCTTCGATTCCAATTAATTTCAACTGCCTTGCCCTAAGAAGAGACAGGCGGGCAGATTCTCTCGCAGCATAGGACTCGGCGGCCGATTGAATTAATCGCGAGCCGTCTATCCAGTCTTTTGACTCCGATGTGTCATGGGGCGTGTCATACTGCGACACCACAATTCGCTGCTCTTCGAGAGCCCGTCGTCGCATTCGGACATTCTCGCGACAATGTTCAACAAGACCTTGTAAGTCATTAGCCCCAAGCAGAGTTCCGCACTGACAGCAATACCGCCCAGGTCGCTCCTCGCCACAGCAATTATTCATGATGCGCCCCAACCTCACCCAGCCTCGCTGTTTTCCAAGACGTCCTGCGCAGACACAATTCGAAATTCAGTAACCAACTGATGGCACCGAGGAATTAATGCTCCCGGCGGCAGCCGGTCGAAGTCGGCATGTGCAATGATCACGTCAATCGTTCCGCGATCCCAAGAAGTACTGACAGACACGGCGATACAATCCGCTGGAATCTCCGACATGACCGGAAGGGCCAAGGCACATTTGGGATTGTTCGCCCAATTCAATACACCTATCAATAACTCTGGTTTAATGCTCGCGATGCGAAAACGTCTGTCTTCAAGCAGCATTTTTGTTGTTATGTTGTCCATGCGTTTTCCCCAAAAAAGATTCTGCGTGATAACTGTCACCGGGCTACTTAGAACAATTTGCCGGAAGGTTGGGTGAACGACGGACCGTTGATCAGCAGAACTTCCGGCTTATCCCCATTGTTGGCTTGGTCCCGCCCCTTCAACATTCGCCATGTCCACCGGCTTTCGGGGTACAATTCCCGGATCAGCGAGTGATCGTAAAACCGCATCACAACGCGAGTAAAAGTGAATCGAGATACCGCAGCCGCCAATCGACTATGCCAGCCGATTTCATCCGCCCCCGGATTGTGCTTGTACCGCAGCCCGACGCCGGGGAACGGCGGATCGCCGTAGATGCCGTGGCCTTCGGTGTCCTCACACCGTGCCAAGAAATCGAGCGCGTCCATCGTCTCAAAAGTGCATCGCCGCATGACGCGAGAGAACTCGACCATTGATCGAATAGCGCTACGGTATCTGACCGACGAGTCGCCGCCGCTCGCATTCCACCGGATTGAAACACGGCCCGTAAACTCGTCGTTTGTTCCGCACATATTTGCGCGGCCCATCCATGATGACACGAAGAACGCTTGAGCTAGATCGATATCTGGCTCGGCCCCCGGTTCTCCAGCCTTGCAGGCTTCTTTTGCTGCGGCAATCTCGTCGGGGTGAAACGACAGCCGGGTAAGCCTCTTGAGTAACGGCGACCGCAAATTATCGTTAGCGAGAACGCGAGCCAAGTTAATCACGTGGCGGTGAAGATCATTGACCAGTATTGTTCTGGCTGGAATATGGATCAGTTCCGACATTCCGCCAGCGAATGGAATGCCCACCCAACGACAGGTTGGCAACTCTTCCCCGACGTGCTTTCCTAGCATGCGATTCGATCCAAACCAAGGGGCAACTGCAGTGATCGTGCTCAATGTGTTTTCTCCTGTTATCTAGTCGGGTGACACCTCGTATTAACGATTTTCGATCTCTTGCCGACGCTCACGAATAGCGGCTAACACCTCGTCGCTGCCCTTGCATTTGGGATTGGCAAGACAGCGAATAATCCAAGCTGCGGCTGCGTGTCGCTCCGGAGTGTGCCACACGACCCACTCTGTTTCCTCGTAGTTATTCATGCCACCCGGACCGTCAATCACCTGGGTGATCCACTCGGAAATGCTGGACACATCCGGGATGTTCGCGGGTAATAGCGGAATCGGCTCGTGAGGGCAGATCAAATTCCGACATGTTGTGTCGTGGGTTACGCTACAAATTGGGCACGTTTTCAGCATTGGCTATACTCCGTTAGGGAACAAAAGGCCCGGCGGTCGAACAACCAACCGCCGGGAGTGCAACTAAACTTAGTCCGGCATGTCCTCGCCGAAGTCGTCAGCCTCGGCACCAACCGCCACAAGCTCACCCGCTTCGACCAACTCGGCCTGAGTCTCTACGGCGTCATCAACTGCGTTGTCCAAAGCTTCGGCCTTCTCGGCTTCGACCGCCCCGTCAGTCTCCGGCGGGCTGCCTTGTGTCTCTGCCGTCGCATTCACCTCAGCAGCAGCCTCGGCTGGGGCAGGCTCGGCAAAGTACTCAACCGGAATGGGATACTTCAGCCGCACGGCCAGTTGGGCGTCAGACAGCCGATCAATCCACTTTTCGCCAAACCCCTTCACGTCTCGATTCCAGTAGGGATTGGTTCTCTGAACCTCCTCCAGATGGGCAATCGTGCTGCCTTCAATGGACGACTTCAGCAGTTCGATTTTGGAGTCGGTCAGCCCCTCCGTATCGGAGCCGATTGCCGCGAGAGCCTTGCGTCCCAGGCAGGACAGATCCAACGCCCCGCCATGATCAACCAGGACCACCGCCGGAGCAGCTGCCGCGGGAGCTTGTTCGGCGTACTCCTCGTGCACCTCAGCATGTGGGGGCAGGGGGCTTGCTAACGCCTCTGATGAGTGGTTTCCACTGGCGTACAAATCCAGCTGGAATTCACCGCCGCTAAGAATTTGCGACAGTTCCGTCGACACTCCTTGCATTTGCTTTTGCAAGCCTTCCCAGACCTTCTTCGCCTTGTCCGCGATGCCCTTGGCTTCAATGTATTCGGCCTCAGCCTCGTTCACTGTTGGCGTGAGATCCGACAGGCGATAGGCAATCTTCAGTGCGGCAGCTTCGCGAGTGCTGCACATGATCGGCTTCGCTAGTTTCCTCGGCTTCTCGGCCGGTGCGACAGGTCGGCTAACTGCCACCGGGGCAGGCTTCTTTACCTCAGTCTGCTGCTGTGCCACAGCTAGAGCAGCCTCAACAGGATCGCTAGCAACCACCTCGGCCTGTCCTGTAGCTTCGGGAACTGCGGCCGTGTCTGACCCGGCAATAATCTCAAACTCCTCGTCGGGCAAATCGTCGGCTGGCTTCTCGCCGAATGCGACGCCATCGGCCCAACTGTAAAACAGCTTGCTGCCCTCAGGCCAAGGATTCGCCGCGTCGGCATCGGCGTCCGGGTTCAGTTTCTTCCATTCCGCCCCAACGGCTCTGGCTTCAGCGAGTGCTTCCCCGTCCGGCAGGTCAAACCCCTCCAGCCACTCCGGAGCCGTTACCCGGCCCTTATCTGGCGTGTATGTGTCCCAGTGGGCGAGACTGTCGCGGACCATCGCAACTTGCTCGGGAGTCCACCCCGCTACAACATCCTCAGTCACGACGTAGCCAAATGCCGCCAATGCCGTGACTAACAATCCGTTCTTTTTCTTTCTCGCCATTTCTTGCAATCTCCAGAATTAGGGTTAATTAAACTCACTCGTCCTCGGCATCGTCCTTGATCATTCCTGCAGCAGCCTGGGTGAGTGCTGAGCCAGCCCCTGCCATGTCGCTGTCGTCGTCATTCCATGCAATCTGCAGAGCGTCCTCTGCCAGCACTGCAGCCCCCGCCCTGGTCATCTTGACCACAAGCGTGCCTTCGTCCGTTTCCGTCACTTTTTCGAGATAGGGAATTGCCCGCGATCTCGTTTGCTCAACGCCCGGATCTTCCCGCCCGGTCCTGTTGGCCATTCGCTTTGTTGCCTTCAGGATTAGCCGCCACTGGGCGACCGTTAGACCCACTGCGATTAGTTCCGGAGGTGGAGGCCGAAACGGTTTCTTGGTCTTCATCCTGCACCCCTATCGCGGGCGTTAACCCGTCTGCAAAATTGTTTACGAGCTTTAGAACTTCTGCCCGATCTTCAATCCGCGGTGTCATTCGCGGGCCTACTGCAATCCGAGGCCGCAGTTCCTGGCTAATCCGCCGCATACTCACCTCTCGATTTGCCGCCCCTTCGTACGCCATCCGGAATTGCGCCGCTTGCGTTGCAATCGACTCACTGGCGCAAATCACATCCCAGCCGACCGAATCAACTGCAGCCCTCGTGAGGGGCCTAAACGTGGCCAAGGCTTCGGACTTCTGCGGGTAACCAAATCGCCTTACCGCGGCTCGAACTAATTCCCATTCGCTTGCCGCGGTCGGAAGCATCCCGTTTGCTAGCTCCGAGGCGTATCCCCGAATTGCAGCGACTGACGGGAGAAAGTTTTCTTTTTGCTCCTGAATCGCTCGCCGCGCTGCCATCTGTAGCAGTTCATTTGGCAGATCACAGAGAGTGTCGTAATAAACCCGCATTTGATCTTTTGACATTTGCCGACTAACGCCAGCTGACAGATAGGCGGCAACTAGTGCAAACTCTTGTTTTGTGATCTTTGGTTCGCTCAATCTTTACCTCCGTCGACAAAGTCATTAATCCCATCGAAGAACCCTCTCGGTTGCGGGGAAGTTCCGTCCGGCTCACGAATCCCTTGCCAGCCCATCGCAATTGTGTGATCAATTGACGCCACCGCCCTTGCCTCGCCGATGGACTTGAATTTCGCCATCTGAGCACCGGCCTGCGTTTCCGTGAGGGGCTTGCGAATTTCTCGGCGATGCTTCTGCCACTTCTCCCAGGCATCGACAAACAAAGGCGTTTGTAAAGATTCTGGAATTACTACAACAAACTCCGCAGCAACCTTTCTCGAAGACTTCCCCCCCTGGGGGTTAGGGGGTGTTTCTTTAGGGCAAGGGGTAGGGTTAGGGACAGGGTAGATAGTTGCCCGCTTCTCTGGCGTTTCTCTGGCGTTTACTTCCCGCTTATCTGGCTCTTGTCTCCCGTTTACTTCCCGCTTATCTCCCGTTTCTTTGCCCGCTACGGGTAGACAAGTTGCATCATGTGTAGTGGCCTGGAGTTCCGTAGACGAATTTGACTCATCAATTTGCGTGTCGTCTAAGAAAATGTATTGCTCTGGAATTTGTGTCCAATACTTACCCGCTTTGCTCTTTCCTCCGGCGATGTATACCAGCCACCCAGACTTGACGGCCTTTGCCCTGGCTCGGTCGAGAGACTTAACATTCGTAAACCCGCACACCGGCAATAGTTGTTCGTTGTAGAACGTAACCGCCTTGGAGTACCGCCCTGCATCTTCAGTGTGTGCGATTTGAATAATCAGGTGACACGCCTCGGGGCCGATCTCATTTGCCAAGGCCGTCTTGAACATCATTCGAGTTAGCTTGTATGCGAAGAAGCTCGGGCGTTTTGGGTACTCTGCCGCGTTGGCCATTACGTCCCCTGCTTTCTTTCCCAGTCTTTTGGCGTGTGTAAAACCATCTTGTTTAGGCATGGAATGCAGAGCAGACTGCCCGTAACCTTGTGTCTCAGGTGTTGCGTTTGCGGTCCGATGGGCTCGTGGCAAGGATCGCACTGAGGGGGCTTTGCGGTCTCGCTCATTAGTCATCCGCGTTTCGATAGGTGTGTATGAATGGCCTGGAGTAACGAAACGATTGCGTGCTGTCGGGGATGTAAAGCGGGTGCCACGGGAAGCCGTTTACGGTAATTCGCAAACACCACGCATCGGCCACCATTTCCAATACCTCTGCGGCCCGCTCGTCAATCCCCTTGTGGCACCCCCAGGCAACCACGACGCGAGCGGCTTTTGCTGCCATGTCGCGAATCGCCTCGTTATTCCCAGGGCCAATTGGATCGGGAAAGTTCCTCATCCCCTTCGGGTCGGTAGAACGGCACCCATAGAGGTTCGCCATCCAATACGTTCCGTACCCCCAGGCTTTGGCGAACTTGATGCACTTGTTGATAGTCCGGTCATTAGTAGTTTCGTCTGCGGTAGATGGATTCAGGCCGATAAACAAAATGACTGGTAAGGTTGCGTCCCATTGACGCCAGAGCCGATAACGCCACGTACGACACGGACTAAATTCCGCCCCGCTCGCTTGGTTGTGGCCTGCGTCAAATAAGGTCTGTTGAGTCATTCGAATCACGCTCCCGAGATCCATCGAATCTGCTTTAGACCACGTGTCGCCGCTCGCCAATCAGTCCCATGAGGTCGTCGTAATCCGACTGGCTAATTTCACCATGCTCCAGGTCAGCATCAGCATTGCTCTGGATGGCGTCTAAGTGCTCAGGGCGAGTTGCCTTCTTGACTCGCAACGCATACGACTCCGGCTGCTGTCGCGTTGCGGCGGGCTTCGCTGTGCGTGATTCTGTGGGGGCACTTCCGGGCTTGGTAAAGAGCGTCTGCGTTCCGCTCGTGACCTTTGGCAATTCCAAGTCGTCAGCCTCGCCATCGTGCGTGCTCACAGAGCCGGTGAGGAGTTGCCAGATTCTGGCTCGCAACTTTCGCTCAGCCTTGCCTAGCACGGCGTCATAGCCCATCCCTGCATTGACCTTCACGCAGATTCGAGTGTCGGCCGCCTCGCGATCAGCAGTCTTTTCCGTTTTCCGGAACTGCAGAGACCGGAAGACGCCGTTAATTTTCCAGTTTGCCGCACACTCAACTACGGCCCCCTTGTCGCCAATAACCGGAACGCCAAGCTCTAAGACAAGGTCGGTCAGCCCTGGCCACTCACGCAGCTTGTGCCGGAAGAATTCCAGGGTGAGATAGCAACCATGGGCAATGATGTTGAATTCATTGCCGGTCGGCTGTGCACCGTGCAACAGCGCCTCAATTAGGCACTCCTTGACCGTTGCAACTGGATAGCCATCAGGCTTATCAGTCTTAAATCCGAGGCGAGTGTTTTGCACCGCCATGATGTGAGTCATAATTTCCGGCGTAAGAGCCTTACGCAGGTCATTAATAGCTTGCACCGTTGTCAGTGCTCGCGAAAATCCAGAGCTGTCAACCGCGGCCAACGCATTGACCTGAGTTGAAACAAGTGCGTCAATTCCCGCTACGGTTTCGGCCGAGATATTAGATGGGAGTGCAATTGCTCTCCGCTCTCGGTCTCGTGTCAGGCCGCCTTTTTGAAACGTTTCGCTTGCCATTTGTGTTTATGCTCCGCGAGGTATGAAGTGAGTCCAGGACTATCGTTAATGGCTAGGGGGCAACCGCAAAAATGTGGAACCACTCAAGCCCCCCAATCCCTCTTGGAAGCCCTCAAGCACCTCTGCGTACGTTTCGTCAGACTTAAATTCGCCAACAGCGTCATACTCTCGAATCATTTCGGCCGCGAAGCGCTCGGCATCCGCCTTGGAGTCAAATTCCTTTACGCATTGCTGCGGCCCGCCAATCCCCTTTTCTTCGTGAAACCGACTCTGATCGAGATCGCAAACCAGTGCTACTTTTTCCATGTTGTTACCTTGCCTTTGCTATAAACAGTCGTTTGAAATCAGTTCCAGGGGCGGGACTCGAACCCGCAATAGTCCGACGTTGGTCGGCCGCTCTGCCAATTGAGCTACCCTGGATTTCCATTAGGCATTTCGCCCGCTACTTCTCAGTTGATACTTGCCGTTTCGCCTCAATGATTGGAATGTTGGCCTCGGTCGGAACATAAATGATTTGCTGAACATTCCCCTCTTTCAGAGCCTCGGCAAACGCCCCTATAAACTCCTGATGTCGATACTCAGGAAATTCCTTAGACGCCTTGCCGACTATCTGAATTGCCTCCGCTCTCAGCTTCGCGGACTCCATCTCAGCTCTGGCCTGCTCGACCATAATTTTCTTCTCTTGCTCGGCCTGCATTAGCTTCGCCTGACCGGCCATTCCCGCGGACCAAACGGTGTAATGCGGACCGATCCACAACGAGCAGATGCAGACTATCCCCGCCGCAATAACCACAGCGATCCCGCTATTAACCAGCACTGCCCAAAACTTGTCGTCTTCTCCGTGTCGGCTCATTCGTCCACTCCTCCAACTAGTTGCCACTGGTATTCCGCCCAACGCGGACGGCTCATTAAAATCGACATAACGCTGACTGGGTCTCGCCAGTCGTTTACATCATCCCGCGGCGCCTCCGTCTACATGCCACTTGTACTTGGCCGAGTTCGGTCGACTCATTTTGATTCGCTGAACACTGACCGGGTCTCGCCAATCATTGCTGTCGCCGCGGACCTGCAGACGAGCAAGGGCCGCTTCAATTTCAGCTCGCCCCTCGTTAACCCAGTCCTGATCAACATCAATCGTAACCGTCGCATACGGCAGAGATTTGGGCTGGAATATGAAGCTGAACGGAAGCGTCTCGCCGGTCAGTGCTTCCACTGCCATTTGGTAGTCGGCCGCCTGCAAGTAGTAGCCGTCGTACTCGATGCTGTTATTAATGGCATCGAGTGAATTAACGCGGGATGTTTTTAAGTCTGAGATGCCAACGCCTGGAATGAACCGGTCAAGCCGCGTGCGTCGCTGAATTCCGTTCCAGTCCCAGTGAATTGTCACCTCATTGATGCCAGCAGGATTGCCGAGAATCTCCTGTGCGGCCTCACTTTTTGACGTGGCGACGAACATCGAAATTTCATCATCCAGTTCAGCAGCTTTTCGGCACGGCTTGTCCGTATGGCACGCCTTCCAGTCAGTGTACGCCTTGCCCTTGCAGTGGCCGTCAGCGTTCAGAACCGAAGCCGGTATGACGTGAACAAGATCATAAATCGACTTGCCTTCCAGAATCGCTGCGTGAAACAGCGTCCCAGTGTCCATTGCCTTTGTCGATTGCTTCTGCCATGCATCTCGCTTGATGTACCGACGATAATAAAGCCAAGGCGATTTAATGAAATCGACTAACATTGAGCGACTAACGCGAGACAGGTCGGCGTGATAATCCTCGGCTGTCGACTCAACGATTCTTGCTGGTTGCGTGTATGCCATTACTTCAGCCCCTTTGCGATTGCGGTGATCCGGTCAGCACAGATTGCCAGCTCCAGGACGACGCCAGCGGCCAGCTCTTCGGAGAGCCTGGGCGGCGAAATCGCACGCACCTTTTCGGCAAACTTCTCCAGCTTCAATCGAATTGGCTGAAGCTGCTCGGCCCGCTCAGCTGCTGCAGCCGCTTCAATGCGTGCCTCTTCATCCCGTTGGGCCTGTTGCTCCGCGGCCAGTCGGTTAGCCTCAATCTGATCAAGCCGGTCTTGCTCTCGACGTTGGGCTAGCTGTGCGTCAAGCTGCCGATTCGTCTCGGCGTCCTGCAATTCCTTTGCCCGGCGTTCGTTCAGAATTCGCTGCCGCTCGACCTGCTGGCGTTGCTCAGTGATCGCGGCTTGCTCGGCTGCCAGCTTGTCGTCATCGATCTTTTTCAGCCGAGCGGCTTCGGCCTGAGCAGCTTTCTGTTGAGCCTCAAACGCCTCGCGTTCGGCGGTCAGTCGTTGCTGCTCTTGGCGATTTGCTTCCGCCTGCAATTCAAGCTGTCGCTTGCGTTCGGCCTCAGCCTCGGCAGCTACACGCTCTTGCTCTTTCCGGGTTGCGGTGCGTTGTTGGGCCTGCTCAACGATGACGCCAAACATCTCATCGTCCATCTGGCGAAGCGATGACTCCGACAACTCGCCACCAGCTTCAGTGAGGCGTTTTAGCCGCTCGTTGTATAGGGCGTCTTCTTTTTCCTTCGCGATTCGGGCAAGCTCCTTTTCAACCTTCTCCGTCTGCTCATTCAGGTGCAATTCCAGAGGGGCAATCTGGGCTTGAATCTCCTTAGCAGTGGCGTCAACCTTGCGGCCCGCCTCTAAGAATTCAGCTTTGGCCTCCTTGCGGGTTGCCTCAACTGAAATCCGCCAGCCGACCACGGTCTTGCGAGCAGCCTTGACGAGTCCGATACCCGTTTCGTCGTCAACGCCAAGAATTTTCAGTGCCAGGATCTCGTCTTGTTGCTTATCAATAATCTCCGGCGTAACGGCATACAGGATGCCAGTCTTCGCCGCCGGAGCCTCTATCAACTCAGTTGACATGCAGTCCCTTTCTAGGGCTTGATTTTGGGAGTGCTGCAGCGAGCACAGAATAGGCCCTCGGCTGTGCGCGAGTGGACGTCTTTACCGATCACATAGACGTCGCACCCGCGGCACTGACCGAGGATCGTTTTGCCGTCGACGCTCGCGGGGAAGAACTCGGTCGCCTGATATTTTTCTGCAGCCAGTCGGATCGCGTATTGAATGTCATCAGTCAGGACTATTTCCGTTGCTGGGATCTTCCGGACCAGATGCACTGTTACGTAATTCGCCATTTTCCGCAGCCTTTTCGGTGAGTTCTGCCCGCAGGATCGGGACATGCCCAGGTGCATCAATCCCGATCCGCACAGAGGTCGGCCCGACTCGGACAATCGTTATCACGACGTCGTTGCCGACCAAGATTCGTTCGTTGGTTTTGCGAGTGAGTACTAACATTTCGATTCCCTTCGGTTGTAAGAATGGCATCCCTGCCGAGTGACATCACAGCTAAGCGGTCGGGCATTCCGCAGGCGAATTAACCTGAGGGGCTCGGATCTTCGCCACGAGTGCAAGAGCCTCGTCGACCCACTCCAATGTCACCTTGGCGACAACGCTTTTTTCGGGAGTGTCCCCAGGATTAATTCCGGTGAACCACCGTTCGCGAGGCGAGTACGCACTGATCGGCATCAGCTTTTTCTGCTTAAAGTCGCCGAACTCCATCTTCCGTGCGTTGCACAGGGTGCCAGCGAGGCATGCACAGTCGCCAACATAGGTTGAGCCGTCGATTTTGCCGTCGATGATCGCTTGACGCAGGAACGGAATTTCGTCGGGGAGGTGCAAGATCGCGGCGATTAAGTCGTTCTTAATCGCGGTGAGGTTCGCCCCGTAGAGGTTCGCCCCGTAGAGGTCCGCCCCGGTGAGGTTCGCCCCGGTGAGGTTCGCCCCGTAGAGGTCCGCCCCGGTGAGGTTCGCCCCGGTGAGGTTCGCCCCGTAGAGGTCCGCCCCGGTGAGGTTCGCCCTGGTGAGGTTCGCCCCGTAGAGGTCCGCCCCGGTGAGGTTCGCCCCGGTGAGGTTC
>JAZKFE010000007.1:52218-60375 GCA_040386595.1 Planctomycetota bacterium
TGAGGTTCGCCCCGTAG
Source organism: Planctomycetota bacterium (assembly GCA_040386595.1). Taxonomy (GTDB): domain Bacteria; phylum Planctomycetota; class Planctomycetia; order Planctomycetales; family Planctomycetaceae; genus JAKFVC01. Next base: position 52,236 of record JAZKFE010000007.1, read on the forward strand.
AGGTCCGCCCCGGTGAGGTTCGCCCCGGTGAGGTTCGCTCGCACTCCTCCATCCTCACCTCTGAGCCATTTTGCGTGCGACTCCAGAGCCTGGGCGAGTTTCTCCTGCGGGGACAGCTCGGCGGGGATTGCGGGTTGCTGGGCGGATTCAACGGTTTCGATTTTGACTTCGTCTGCCATGTTGCATATTCCTGAAAATGTGAGGGAAAACAGATGGTTTTGAGACGGCTTGGACTGCTCGGGAGCTAGTCGGATGCGGTGCCAGTGGCGTCAACCAACTCCTGCATTTCGTGGCTCGCGGGCTGAGCCTTCTTGGCCGGAATCACAACGAGTTCAACCTGCAGGCAACGCAGTTCGCCGAAGCGAATTCCGGCGGCGTCTTCTCTGCGGACAGAGCCGAGGTAGTTGCTGTCCTCTTCACAGTTGGTGACCGAGTCGTCACCTTCGAAATCAGGGGGATTCGTGCCTTCAAACAAACACAGGTCTTTTGCTAGCCAGAGGGGCATGTACGTACCTTCCACGCAGTTAGGAGTCTTGGGGCATCGCCACGCGGCGACGAAAGAGAGGGAGTGAACAGCGTCGTCTAGTTGACCTGAATCAGCGATTTGGCCGTGATATTCAGTTCGATTGCCATGCGTTTCATCTTGCCGATTGCGGACAACATGTCCTTGGCCTGGAATCGAAACGGCACCTTGTTTTGTGCTGCCGTGACGATGGTGAATTCGAATTTCTTCATGCGTTTTAGTCCTGCGAAAGAATGGGGATGTGAGTGAGTGCGATCTACTTGGCTGCGGGCTTCGTTTCGATCTTCACCCGGGCCTGATGGTGATGGCCTGCGGTGTGGTTGCTTCCGCGGACCTTGCAGCCGCAGTAATTGCACTTCGTTTTGTTGCCGTTTCCGTTGCTCATGACGCTGGTTCCTTGGGCCGGTACGTACCGCTAGACAGTTGTGGAACGGGAATCTCTTGCCGACGTGGCGAAGAGTGAAGAGGGTCGGGCGAGTTACTGGCTACGCCATGCAGTCGGCTGCCACCGGTTTACCTGCAAGGGTGTCTGCGGTTTCGCGTCGCGACCGCTGCATCCAAATATCAATTTCCGATTTCTTGTAGCGGCGGTCTTTCCCGGCTCCATACACTGGCGGGCCTTTGAGGCCGGTCCGAGCCCACATATACAAAGTTTCGACCTTGTATTTCATTCGCAATGCTGCCTCGCCAGCGGTCAGCCATTCATCACCCTCAGCCAGGGGCTTTGGCGTTTCTTTTTCATGTCGCGTCATTGTTACTTGCCTTTCGTGTTACGCATGATTTAGCGTTACGAAGCACAGTATTGACGCATATCCCGAGATTGAAAAGCCTGCTTTACTCCACGTGAAACATGTTTCACGATGGTGTGTCTGCTGTGTCACCGGCTAGTGACTGCTGCGTATCCGCCAAATGACTTTCCATATTTTCAGGTTTTTTTTCTGCGGCGGCATCCAGAATCAATAATGCGGCATTGTGGACGGCATTTCGAACAACGGAATCCTGCAAGCGGGCGTAAATCGGCGTTGTTTTCATATTATTCTGCCCCAGAGACTGGGCGATGATGTGAAGCGACGTACCCGCCCCGGCTTGCCAGCTCGCTATCGTGCGGCGAAGGTCATGAATCCGAAGGTCATCCAGCTCCGCTCGCTCTAGGAGGTTGTGCCATTGCCGCTTTGGGTCAACTAGATGCCCAGTTTTTCCCCAGCTTGGAAAGAACCACTCTGAGCGATTGTCCAAGCGAGCCAGGAATATCTCGGTTGCCTGCGGAATCAACCTTATGCGAATTGGGTCACGATTCTTGCTCTCGGCCCATGGAATCGTCCAAATCTCATTCACCAGATCAACGTCCACTTTACGGGCCGCACACACATTAGACCGCCTAACCCCAGTGAATAGCGCCAATTTAAACACGTCTTGCATAACATCCGTGCAAAGTTTTAATTTGTCAAAAAAAACCTGAAGTTCGCTTGGCTGCAGGAACCGATCTCTCGCCCGAATGTGGTCTTTCTTGATCGTCCGAACAGGGCTGTCGCGTTCATCGCACCAGCGATTCAGGTGTGCGGTACGGTAGAGAGATCGCAGCAGGTCAATTGCATGGTTCGCCGCTCCCGGGCCTCCAGTGCGGTGGCCTTTGGCGGTCTTTCCGATCGTTGTGCGGATCTTCGTCTGAAGCTCAACGCACATTGCACGATCAATTTCATCGAGTCCGAGCTTAGCCCACGGCGTGAAAACGCGATCCCAGAGAGACAGCATTTTCTTTTCGTCCGCAATCTTACCCTTCACCATGTGTGTGTAGTGCCATAACCACAGGTCGCCGAGTGTTTTTACTGTCGACTTCGCTTTTTTTCGCGGATCGATTCCCTGGGCAATAAGACCGTTAACCTTGACGCACTGCTCGCGTGCTAGATCTACAGCGATATTCGGATAGTTTCCGAGCTTGAATTTCGTCACCTGCCCCAAGATTCGGCCAAGGCGATAAAACGTCATGGTGCCGCCCGCAAGCACCTCTAGGCCAAAGTTATTTAGCGTTGCGTCTCGGTACAGTTGACGGCCTGTGCTCGGCGACTTGATCTTCGATACCTTGGACTGAACGAGGCTAATAACAATTGCGGGCATGAATCACCGTTTGAGCTACGTTTGAGCTACAAAATTCGTCTCGGATCACATCAAATGATCGCTGAATTTCAGTTTTCCCACGGATTATTACTGAGAATTCGAGATGCAATTACTCACGGTATTTCAGCAAAATACACTGTAGATCGCAATGAACCACAGTGCTTACAGCCGCCAAAGAATGAAAACGGCTCGGGAAACCTCCATCCCCAGGCCGTTTTTTTATTCTTTGTGCCTTGGCAATGATCTACGTTCAGCTGACTGGGAACCGCGAATAGAATGGCCCCCCAAGCTCGAAACCAGCGGCTCATCAGTTGTGCCACTGTTTCGGGGCGGCCTCCGACTTGAGTTGCTCGCCAGAGTCACGACCGCCCCTAAGCAGTGTCCTCACTGGGGGGCGAGCATGACACCGCCCGAAGGCACCGTTTGAGGTCGCCGACCCGATTGTCAAAAGACTGGAGCTGGTGGCGCCGACCGATAATCGTGGCGCACAACCCCAATATTCTGTCGTGGCCACGTACGAACAACCACCCGCGGCTCGCGCGGGACGCTCGCCATGCAGACGGAGCCCCCCGGGCGCTTCTACGGCATCATGCCGGAAGCTCTGGCTGGTGTGGCTCACGCGAAAATCAACCTGGCACGTCATTGCCCGAACGGCAGTGATCCGACGTGGGCTAGGCCTGAACGGCGGCCGCATAGGCGGCAACGACTTCCGCATGGATATTGCCGGTGGTCGCAATCACGCCCCGGTTGGCCGTCAGCTCGCGGCCATGAGTGAATTCCAGCGGCTTGCCGTGCACGTCGGTGACGGTCCCGCCGGCTTCAGTCACCACCAGCACCCCGCCGGCGTGATCCCAAATCTTCTCGCGGTAGTCGGCTCGCGTCGGCAGACGCAGATAGACATGAGCCTCACCGCGAGCCACCACGCCGTACTTCGCCTGGCTATCCATCCGCACGGGGGCCGCCGTGATCCCCAGTTTCTGGGCGATGATCGCGGCCGTATCTTGCTTGCTGTGCCCCGATTCGACCGATTCACAGAATCGCAGGCTGCTGCGATCGGTCGCTGCGGAAACCTGAATTTGGACACGGTCTTTAGAACCGTCTAACGGCTCCATGAAAGCGCCCTCGCCTTTCACGGCATAAAACAGCGTCCCGGTCGTCTCGGCATCGAACGCAATGTTCGGACAGCCCAAGACTCCTAATACAATTTCACCCCGTATGATGAGAGCCAGTGACACCGCATATTGTTCACCGCGCAAAAATCCTTTGGTCCCGTCGATCGGGTCGAGGGTCCAATATCGTGGACGGAAATCGTTCGTCCCACCCAGATCAATCCAACCGCAAACGGCATCGCCCGTGGCCAGGATGCCGGTGTCTGCCAAGTGCCCCAGAATCTTATTGAGGAACCCGGCTTGTTCGGGCTTACGGAGCTCCGCGGCATCTTCCTCGGCGATGACCGAATCGCCCCGAAAAGCATGTTGCAAAGCCCGGCAGATCAACGCCTGGCTGCTGTAGTCAGCGACCGTGACCGGGCTTTTATCTTCCTTCGCAAGCGTATCCGGAGTGATCTCGGCCTGAATGGCGGCGCAAACTTGTGAGGCCTGCCGGACGGCCGATAAGGCGACTTCCAGTTCGTGTTCAAACGCTGACATGCGGGATCTGCTTCTACTGCTGATTCGGAATCAAAAATCGTCTCAATCCGTCGTCACCCCACGCAGTCGCAGCACGATTCCTCCACATGACTCTGGGAGCGGGAAGTGCTGGCGACCGGTCAGGTCAAAAGCGATCAAGAATTCGGTTTCTGAGTGATCTTTGTCGCCATGGGCCTCCGTTGGCTGGCTGGTAGCGGCACTGTAGCAAGTCGCGAGCGGATGGTCACGGTTAAATCTGGGACCCGTGTCATCAAACTGGGATCTGCTCCCCAAACACCCGTCGCTTGATTGTCCTGAACGATCCACGGCGCAGACTTTGTGGCGGCCAAGGTGGGGTGATAGGGGCCGTTTTCTAAATGTGATGCCAAAAAGCCACCAACCGGAGCGTCATTGGATTCAGCCTTGGCTCCTAACGGTTCGCTCCCCGAAAATAGAGACAGGGCAAAGATCTTCGCGGAATCTCCATCCGGTGGAATCAATCGCATCGTCCGCACATCGATTTCCGTAGGAATCAGTTGCGTCACCGCACCGTCAGCAGTCGTTTCCTCAGGTTTCACTCGGGTCGGCGTGTTGGATTGCCGATCGACAGCCAGATGCACCGGCGGACCGCCGGCATCAGTCACAGGCAACCCCCAAACCGACGTCCACATCAGCAGCAGACAGATCCCAATACTTTGAACGATTAGATGCGTTTTCACGTCGCCCCTCCCTGGCAAACCTGATTTGCTGCCAGTTCCACTAGCAGCCGGCAATCTGCACCGCGTCGAGCGTGCTCTCATGATCGTTCCCGCCCTCAACTGGATCGAACCCTTGGAAATTCGGGTAAACCAGAGAGATAACGGGTGAGATGAGAACTTCTTAGGCGATCAATCCGCAGATCAGAAAATCAACCGCCACCGCAGGCCGGAACCATAATTTATTTGGCCATTTCAGAATATCCCGATTTTGAAGGCCGCTTGAGGAATCCAGAGGGAAGGAATTATCTCAAGCAAAGGCGACAAGGCGCAAAGTTCGAGAGCTCCACCCAACTTATCTTCCCCATCGTTGCGCCTTCGCGCCTTTGCGTGAGATCTTCTGAAAACTTGTTGGAAGATCGCTTATCCACCCGCAACAGCTCCGACGATCCAAAAGGGTTCGGTTCCGGACACCACAGCATCAGGCAATGGAGTATCCAGTTCTTCATGCGACAGGTCCAAGCCACACGCGAAGAACCGCAAGAACGGTCGCCGCTGTTGCGTGACGTGATCACGAACCGTCCCTTGAAGGGTCGGATACATGGCCTCCAGAGCGTCCAGGATGGAACGCTGCGTGACAGGGCTCTCGACCTCCAGTAGGACTTCACCACTGATCTTCGCGAGAGTTCGCAAATGAGGCGGAACGATCACATGAATCATGACAGCGTCTGCACCTCTACAGAAACGACTGGGGGCAGATCGCGCACAATGGGAGCCCAGTTGTCTCCCGCGTCGGGCGAGACATACACCTGCCCGCCGCTGGTCCCAAAATAGACGCCGCACGAATCGAGCGAATCGATGGCCATCGCATCGCGCAACACATTGACATAGCAATGGCTCTGCGGCAGGCCTTTTTCCAAAGCCTCCCACTCGTTGCCACCCGTGCGGCTGCGATACACACGCAGTTTGCCGTCGGGGGGATAATGCTCCGAGTCACTCTTGATGGGCACGACATAGATCGTTTCGGGCTCATGAGCGTGAACGTCGACGACGAACCCGAAGTCGCTAGGCAGATTGCCGCTGACTTCGCGCCACGAGTCACCCGCATCATCGCTGCGCATCACGTCCCAATGCTTCTGCATAAACAAGACATTCGGCCGCGAATGATGCATGGCAAGCCGATGCACACAGTGCCCCACTTCCGCATCGGGATCGGGGATATATTGCGACTTCAGGCCCCGGTTGATCGGTTTCCACGTCTGGCCGCCGTCATCGGTGCGGAAGGCTCCCGCGGCTGAGATCGCGATGAAAATGCGGTCGGGATTGCTGGGATCGATCAGGATCGTGTGCAGACACATACCACCGGCCCCCGGCTGCCATTGGGGACCCGAGCCATGCTGCCGCAGGCCCGCCAGTTCATTCCAGGTCTGCCCGCCGTCAGTGGTGCGGAACAAGGCCGCATCTTCCGCACCGGCATAGACGATATCGGGATCACTGAGCGAGGGTTCCAGATGCCAGACTCGTTTGAATTCCCACGGATGCGGCGTGCCGTCATACCATTGATGAGTTCCCGCAACACCCTCATAGAGGAACTTGTTGCCGACCGGTTCCCAGGTTTGGCCACCGTCGTTGGAACGCTGAATCTGCTGTCCAAACCAGCCGCTGGTCTGCGATGCGTACAGACGGTTCGGGTCAACCGGTGAGCCTTTGATGTGATAGATTTCCCAGCCACCAAAATGCGGACCGCTGACTTCCCATTTCTCACGTTTGCCATCGGAAGTCAGAATGAACGCCCCCTTCCGCGTCCCCACCAGAACCCGTACTCCGCTCATGATGTGTTCCTTTGGAATGAACTGCGCAGACGAGCCGGGCGACGTGGGCCCCAAACCCGTTACCACGTCGCCATCTTACGGTGATTTTACGTGTTCGCAATACTACTAACTAGCGTCGAAAGGGAATCAAGGCTCGGATCCGTGCATCACGCAAAAACAAACCTAACCACACCAGCACGCCAGCAATGATGGGACCGGCGAAATTATCTTCGACACGAACATGGGTCGCGGTGGCGCCACCCAGATAGCCCGTCAATAAAATCGCCCCCAACACTGCGGTCTGTGGAATCAGATACAGCACCGTGCAAATCACCTCCACAATGCCAATCGGCACAGCCAAGCTTTCGGCGTATCCGAATTTTTTGAACCCTTCGACGAGCGGCGCGGCCTTCGTCAGTTTCATGACGGCACTCATCGTCAACATCAGGACGGGCAGGGCAGTGACGATTCGTCCGATCCAGAGCATCGCCTTAGAAGTCGTGGGAGCTGTCGAAGTTTCTGAAGACATCAAACGGTTCCTTAAAATTCGCTCGTTCTGAAAGTGGATCACATGGCGACGGCGTGTCGGGCCGGACCAAATTCTAACGTCTGATTTCGGCCAAGTATTCAGCAAGCCGTCCAAATCACCGCCCATTTGATCCAGTCATGATGAGCGAGAGGGCTCTGGCGAGAAAGGGATCTTTTCCATCCCCGAAGAAGAGGCGACGCTCAAGGATTTATTCCTCAGGCGCAATTTCGCCTATTCTTTGATTTCTTTGATTTCTTTGATTTCTTTGATTTCTTTGATTTCTTTGATTTCTTTGACTCCTTTGCTCCGTAGCCCGACTCCACCCGGCTCGCCGAAATCACCACTTCTTTGATTTCTTTGATCCCTTCAACCTTCCGAATCACTTGACGTTCTTTGATCTTTCAACCATATCTTCTGTCTCTGTTAAGGATTAGGCGCTAAATCCGCCGATCGATCACGTCTCCAGATTCGCTCGCGGAAATCACCGCTTCTTTGCGACCCTTTGGATTCTTTCTTCCGTGGCCAGACTCTCTGAGTCGGGTTCTTCCTCTTCGTAGGAAAAAGAACCCGACTCGGAGAGTCAGGCTACGACACACAGAATCCCGGGGCTGACTCCACTGGGGTCTCCGAAATCACCACTTCTTTGATTTCTTTGCCCTCTTCAACCTTCTGATCACGTGGCGTTCTTCGGTCTCCCAACCCTATCTTCTGTCTCTGTTAAGGATTAGGCGTTAAGGCAGCCGATCGGTCACGTCTCAGGATTCACTTGCCAAAATCACCGCTTCTTTGCGCCCCTTTGAATTCTTTCCCCCGTAGCCTGACTCTCTGAGTCGGGTCTT
>JAZKFE010000007.1:60385-79402 GCA_040386595.1 Planctomycetota bacterium
AGGAAAAAGAACCCGACTCAGAGAGTCAGGCTACGACACACTGAATCCCGGGACTGACGCCGCCGGGGCCGCTGCCCCAATCCGTGTTGTTCCGTGTGAATCCGTGGCGAAAAAACTCTTCTTAGTGTCCTTCCAAACTCAGTGCTCTCCGTGCTCCGTGGTGCACCAAGGTTTTTAAGGGCATCAGCTCTTAACCAATTCCTCGGCAAGGCGATCGAGCATTTGACCCCAACCGGAATAGGCCCCTGTGCGTTTCGCCAGCGACTCGCGAACGTTCTGCTGCAAGGTCAGGGTGGTTTGCCCGTGCTGCTCGGTGAAGGTCACGGTGATCACCGTTTCGGCAGGCCACTCGGAATCATGTCCGGCCGCGGCAGAATCAATCCGATTACCATGCTCATCCGAAATCGCCATTGTCAAAACGATACGTTCTGGCACGACAATCTCCTGGTAGACTCCGATGCACCAGCAGTTGAAGCCACTGGGGGTCCGCAGGCAGGAGTGAAAAGTTCCCCCTTCGCGAATATCGATCTGACGGTATTCGATGGTGCAACCCTGCGGGGCATTCCACCGCACCAGATGCTCGGGGCTGGTCCAGGCTTTAAACACCAGCTCACGAGGCGCGTGGAAAACGCGGGTGATGACGACCAGCGGTTCGTCCAGTTCAACGACTGTATCGGGGGTGCTACCAATCATGTTTCTATTCCTATAGATAGACAAGTTTTGCGGTGCGGGGTTCACCGTTCACTCGGGTTTCGAAGAGGCTTCCTCTTCAGCAATTTTCTTCATCTGCGCCAGGCCTTTTTCGAAATCCCCGCCGATCAATTTGTCCATATTCATGAACAGACAAACGGCCTTGGCCATGAAGTTGTGATGCCCGGCCATACTCCAGTTGACGAGGGTTTGCTCACCGTCGGGCTTGAAGGTGAACTCGGTGTTGTTGGTGTCTTCAAACGGTCGCTTGAACTCCAATTTGATGACGACCCGGTCGCTGGGCTGACTGTCGGTGATGGTCATTTGACCCTCACCGACTTTGTCGTTCCCCGACCACTTGAAGATGGCTCCCTTACCGGACTCGGAGCCCTCGAAGGTATTTTTCGCTGCGGGATCCAACTTCGCCCAAGGCGACCAGTGCTCCCATTTGTGGAAATCATTGACCTGGGAAAATACGACTTCCGGCGGAGCAGCGATTTTTGTTGACCGCTCGATCCGGAAGTCGGCTGGCTGCATGGCCACGATACCCAGAAACACCAGGACGATTCCGGCCAGAACTCCCACGGCGATGAGGATCTTTTTACGCATCATGTTCTCTCTACAGACTGTCAATGGTTAGTGGTCAAATGAGTCAAAACTGATTCAGCCATCGTAACCATTCCCAACCGTTTCCGGCTACAGCGATCCTTGTCGTCTTGTCTCGTGGCGATGAAAAACGCCGACTCGTCTGCGGAATTTGCGGAGGCGTGATGTCCTTAGGACATTTTGGACAAATATTCTTCCAGACGGTTGATGGTTTGCTGGCCACCTTCGATGGCTCCGTATTCCCGCACAACCATCTCGCGTTGTTCGGCCGTCGCAAACAGCGATTGCATCGTGAGCTTGGTCTGACCGTCGTGCTCAGCAAAAGTCACCGTGACATGAAAATCAGGGTCGGCAGTCGCGTTGTCGTCGCCGTGGAAATACACGAGGCGTTCAGGTTTTACGACTTCCGTAAAGACGATTTTGTTGGGGTAATCGACCCCATCGGGGCCGTGCATGATGAATCGCCACACGCCCCCCGGCCGGACATCCATCGCATGGATTGTGTTGGTAAAGCCATTCGGCCCCCACCACTGAGCGATGTGCTGGGGATCGGTCCACACTTTCCACACGAGTTCCCGGGGAGCCTGGAGGATACGTGTGAGGACAATTTCTCGATCGGCATCTCTACTGACGGAGCTATGCGGGACGGTCATCTTGCGGTTCCTCGAGTTTGGTTTGGGCTTGGAGTTCAATCAGATAGTCATTCAGGCGATCCAGGCTGGCCTCCCAGAAACGGCGATATTCGTCGATCCAGGCGGCAGCATCTTTTAATGGAGCGGCCTCAAGCTGGCAGGGCCGCCATTGGGCATCTCGCCCACGGGAAATCAACCCGGCTTTCTCCAGCACTTTGAGGTGCTTCGAAATCCCAGGAAGAGTCATTTCAAACGGTTCGGCTAACTCGGTCACCGACAACGCGCCCAACGCCAGCCGCGCCAGAATGGCACGCCGCGTGGGGTCGGCCAGAGCCGAGAAAATAGAACTCAAACGATCGATTGCCATTTTATTTCACCAAATGGTTAATTAACTGATTAGTAAAATACGAATTGGGCGGCGATCTGTCAAACGTTTTTTCCCATCTTGTATTTTCGATTGATCTTAAGAGAATACCGTAGAAGGCTTTGTGGCTGAGAAAATTTGATTGCCGACGAGCGAGCTACGCCCATGAAAATCAACTGTCATTGCGGTTCGACCATTTTGGATTCGGCCGACGCGTTACCCCACAAGGCACATCTCATCCCCGATCAGGAGTGGTTGAGCCTTCTGGACGCCATCGACGGCGCCATCGAACAATCCGGCCCCAGTCCGCGAGAAAAAGAGGCCGCGTGCATGCGGCTACGGACGCGAATCTCCGAAATATCTCGACAGGCCTGGCAATGCCGTGACTGTGGGCGGGTCTATGTGGAACGCGCCGACCGGCAGTTAGAACCATTGATTCCCGGATCGGACGACATTCGGCGGGAACTCTTTCGCAGCCGCACGTCAGAAGAACCGACCACCTGACATCGCCTCCTCTAGCACCGTCAGGCGATGACGTGAAGGATTCTGGGAGGGTGAGGCTCCTGCCGAACCGCTTGGTCTACCGGGACTCGCAAGACTGAGCGGTTCGGCAGGAGCCTCACCCTCCCAAGGATTCGAATTATCAGGAATTCAAGATCTCTTGAGAATTTGCATTCAAAACCCGTCATGGCATTGACCGTCAAGGAGTCAAAGCCGGACCGCCGTTTGAGGGAATCGGAGGGGGCAGCAGTTGGTACTGTTCCAGCGCTTGAACGCGGGCTTCCAGCTTATCCAGACGGCCCTGCGTCTCGGGATTCTCTGAGACAACCCGTTCAGTCTTGCCGCCGATGCCCAAGCTAAGGGCCACGCAACCCGTCAATAACGGTGAGGCACCACACCAAAGCAAAACCAGACATCGGAACCGAGCGCGGCGCATCTGCGTAGCCTCAATCTGAGGAAATCTGGGGACTGGTGGGTAGTGAGGGAGATACAAACGGCATTGCCAGACGTGGTGATCGGCGGGAGCGGGATGTTCGACAAACCCCCGCGTTTCGTCAAGATCATTCAAACGGGCCGTGTCTCTAGCGAGAAGAAGTTGCACCACGGAGACACAGAGAACACGGAGTTTGGAAAGGCATGAAGAAGAGTTTTTTAGCCACGGAATAACACGGATTGGGTCGGCGTTTGTTGGTGTTCTTGGACAACGCTGAGCCAGTCCTAATGTGTTTTGAATGTGTTTTGTTAGGAACGGTTTTTAATGCGGCTCGCGGCAGTCTTATTCCGTGTTCAATCCGTGTTTTTCCGTGGCGATAAAACTCTTCCGAGGCTTACTGCCGAGGGCCAGCAATGTCCTGGATCTGTCGGGCGAGGCGATAGCCGGCCAATGCGATTCGCTTGTTGGCCGTGGCCCGCGCTTTTTCTTGCAGTAATGGTGGCAAGATTGGAACCTGGTTGGCGAGGATTTGATTCTCGTCGACTTCTTTCTTGGATGCGAATTTCAGTTGGCCTCCGTCATAGGCAACGGCAACGGCTTGGCGGAAGCTCTCCTCGGCCCAATTGACGACTTCAGGATGCTCTTGAAGTTCCGGCAGTCTTTCTGCGGACAGAGCCCCGTGTGACAGTAGATCGGCCTGTGTGCGGCAGCGTTTGATATCGCTAGCGAGCCTTTCGGCGTTATTACCGTCTCTCCAGCCAGCGGTCGCGCCCAGCAAACCATCCCAGTAAGAATGCAGATTGGAGGTTCGCGCTTGCGCACTGGTTCGAATGATGGTCAGGTTGCCCCCTGCGTCGCCATGATATGGTCCAGGAAATCGCCGGGTATCGACAAACGCGGTGGCGTGCAGAGGTTGATGCAGATCGCCGGTCAGGTGAAATAGCCAACACAGACGGACGGCTCGATTTTGTTCCGGGGTGACATCCAACGCGATTCCAGGGTCTTGGGCGACCGTTCCCAGCAACACGTCGCGCCCCAGCTTGAGTTGCCGGACGATGTCGGTCTTATCGTCTTCGGTGGGAGGCAATTGGGCGGCAAGCGGAGCTCCGGGGGCATCACCTGCGTGGAACGGATAGTTGATGTAGTGCCACGGGCCGCGATGAAACTTATGAATCGGATGCGTCTTAATCTGGCTGCGATCCAAGTCTCTCGGTGGCCGGACATAGTCGCACCATGTGGCGGCGCGCATGAACAGCCATTCGTCATCGGGGACGTCTAAACCGTCTGGCTTGCGGAAATAGGTATCGAAATGGGGGTGTTGCTTCAGGATCGCAACGACGGCCAGGCGTTCATCCCCCGACAGCTGTCGAAAGGCGATCTGCGCAACCGTGATATGCCCCAAATCATTCCAAGCCCAAGCGGAGCTGTTTCCCACCAGGATCAAACCGAATGTCATTACCAGCCAGCGGCAGCAGTTCATTCTGCAGACTCCGATTGAGTGCTGCGACGAACCGCCAGCGTGGGGCCGGACTGTCATGCTCGTCGTCTCCGTATTGTGGATGGGACAAGGATGACTTTCGAGGGTGAGGTAAGTCTCTTACAGCAAAATTCACATGTGCCGAATTAAGTAGAACCCACTAACTTGTCGCGACCAATACGATCGCCATCACGATACTGATGGCTACGTAAGCACAAAAATAAAATGCTGACGTGGTGCCGTAAACAAGAGACCGTCGGTTTCGCCACGCTCGGAAATCATGGAGAAAACTTACGGCTTCTTCGCCAGTTTCTTCAGGACTTCCACACCGCGTTGTAGAGTTCGCTCATCAGCCGCGTAAGACAGGCGGAAGTGCGTGTCGCGGGGGCTGAAGACGTTTCCAGGAATGATCAGCAGATCGTTCTTGATGGCTTCTTTCACGAACTCAGTGCCGGTGCCCCACGGGGCTTTCGGGAAGAGGTAGAAGGCACCTCCCGCCCCTTGAATATCGTACAACTCACGCAGTTCACCAATCATGAAGTCGCGTTTGCGTTTGTATTCGGCTACGCGGTCGCTGATGTCGACATCCCAGGCCACGACGGCCGCGTGCTGCACGGGATGCGGAGAACAGACGAACGTGAATTGCTGCAGCTTGATCATCTGCTGCACGACATGCTGTGGTCCGTGGCACCAGCCGATGCGATGTCCCGTCATCGAGTGAGACTTGCTGAAGCCATCAATCACAATCGTCTGCGGATTCCATTTGGCCGGGCTGACGAATTCGCCGTCGTAGCAGAAGGCTTTGTAGATTTCGTCGCTGATCAAGGCGATATCTTTTTCAGCCGTGAGCTGGGCCAACGCTTCCAGTTCGGCGGCTCCCGCGACGGCACCGGTGGGGTTCGCGGGGCTGTTGCAGATGATGACCTTGGTCCGCGGGGTAATGGCAGCGCGAACCTTGTCCACATCGATCCGGAAATCGGGGTAAGTATCGATCTCGACGACCTTGCCCCCGGCCAGAGTGACAAGGTGCTTATACATCACGAACCACGGGTCGAAGACGATGACTTCGTCGCCCGGATTGACCAGAGTCATCAGCGCCAGCATCAAGCCGCCACTGGTGCCGCTGGTGATGAAGGCGTGCCGGTCGGGGTGGCCATATTGGCTGGTGACCGAGTCCTGAATCTTCTTCAGTAAGGGGCTGATTCCCTGCGTCTGGCTGTAGGCGTTTTTGCCCTCTTCGACGGCCCGTTCGAGCGCATCCTTGATCGGCTGCGGGGTATCAAAGTGCGGTTGCCCGATGCTCAGATTGATCGGATCCTTCATCTGTGCGGCGAGGTCAAAGACCTTGCGGATGCCGGAGGCATCAATCTTGTGAAGGCGGTCAGAAATCCAACGTTCGCTCATGGTTGGTCGTCAATGGTGCTGAGAACAAGACCAGCCTGCGCGGCCGGACAAAAACGGGAAACCAGAAGGGAACACATTAGAAGAACCGTGCGTCCATTGCCAGCCCGCTTATCGGTGCTCATGGATTTTTGGCGACGATGTGCGTGTTCGCGGGGGCTGGTCGCGTTAACTTAGGGTTTTCATTAAAGAATGAGTTGCACCACGGAGTCACGGAGAGCACTGAGAAAGAAATTCACGAAGAGGAGTTTTTAGCCACGGATTGACACAGAATAACACGGATTGGGTCAGCGTGTTGCAAACATTGTCCGACGGTTGCAGCCAGTCCTGGTGCCGTGTCACAACAACAAGTTTGGGTGCGAAGCAATCAGATCATTTTGTAGGATGGGCATTCCTGCCTTAGGATTACCCTACTTTTTAGTCGCAAAAATCCCTGAGAAATCAGCGTTTTTTAACGTCAGCTGTAGGACCGACTTTCGATTTTGGGCTTACTGGTCCTACAGAAATTAAAAAACTCCTGAGTTTCCAAGCATTGATAGTTTAAAAAGGTGTCCAAAGTAGGGTAATCCCAAGGCATTCCTGCCCGTCGCTTCGTAATGAAAAACTCATACCGACGGGCAAGAGTGCCCATCCGACAAATCTTTGGCCGCTCTCAAGTTCGGGGGCACTCGTGCGGTTCGAGACAGCCAATAGACTGCAGGCACTGAGACATCACCCCAAAATCCAGCTGTAACAGAGCACCTGAGCCTTCTGATTTGCGTCATGCGACAACACAAACAGACGCTGACCCAATCCGTGTTTGATCCGTGTCAATCCGTGGCTAAAAAACTCTTCTTCCTTTCAAAACTCCGTGTTCTCCGTGTCTCCGTGGTGCAACTTCTTCCCACACGAAACATGAAGTGAAAGCGTTCTAGCCCTTGGCTTTGGGCTTGGGCTTCGCCAGACGGGCTTCGGCTTCGCGGAATTCTTTCAGCATGTCGCTGATGCGGGACCAGCGGTTGCTGGGCATCGCTTCCAGGCCTTTCATGATCGTATCAGCGACCTGATCATCGATGTTCTTGACCAGTTCGCGGATATCTACGGCCGGATTGTTGATGTGCTGCATCACCATTTCCAGCGTCTCACCCGCATCCCAGGGGTAGCGCTTGGCATACATTTCGTAGCAGGTGACGGCATACGAAAAGACATCAATCCGCTGGTCGGTTCGCTGGCGTTTGATCAGCTCGGGGGCCATGTAGTTGGCGGTTCCCGTGCGATTCCCCGGAGCTTGAAAGACAGAGGTATTGGGGACGACCAGGCCGAAGTCGATCAGAAACACCTGGTTCTCTTCGGACACCATGATGTTGCGGGGGCAGATGTCGCGGTGAATCCAGTTTTTCAGGTGGAAGTATTCGAGAGCTTCCCCCAGCTGAATGATGTAATTCAGACGATACTTCTTCATCCGATCATTCTGCACATCGACGAGGTAGCTCAGGCTGACCCCTTCGATAAAATCCATGACGAGGAACGGTTCATTCTCCAGCGTCATCCCGTATTCCAGAGTCCGTACCACATTGGGGTGCTTCATCTGCAGGGCAATTTCCCCTTCGCTGGGCTTTTCTCGCCCTTTGAAGCGGGCTTCCAGCTTCTGGGTCTTTTCCTTGTCGAGGACTTTGAGGGCGACGATTTTCCCCGACATGCTGTCGCGGGCTCGCCAGACCTTGGACATGCTTCCCTGGCCGACGCGCCCGATCAGATCGAAACGCTTGGTGACGTCGATCCGCTTGATCCTGGGCTTTTTTTGGAAGAACTGTTTTAGGGTTTCGAGCAATTTCATCCGAGACAAATCCATCGTCAAAACGGGGAGAAAGTCTTCCACGAGCGATTCGATGTTCGATCACAAGGGAGCCACTGGCGAATTCTGAATCGATTCACCACATTCTAGAACATTGCCGATCAGTGGCCCCTGATCGGGCTCTGGGGAACCCCAACTTTTGAATATTTTCTCTCAATGCGCGATGACAACAGTCCTGCCTGCAGCCCAAACCTATCGACAATCACCATTGCAATCCAGGCCCGGCAGTTCATTGAAGTATACACGCAGTAGTGAGTTACAGCTATGGTTTAAACGTCTGAGTTGGAAACATCCGTTGCCCAAAATTGCGGCAGTGTGATAAATTCCCGCGATCTCGACGAAACTTGGGGCGGCTCCACCGAGCCGTATTTATGCGGAGGGCAATCACTCATAATGGGTTAGGTTGACTCTCTGTCCAAATTCGGCATCAAGGACGACGCCGTTATGGCTGCTTATCGCGAACATTTAACCACCAGTTGCGTTCTGGGAATCGGCGTGGCCTCGGCCGCGATCGCGATGGGCTTTACTCCAGTCCAAGGTGTCCTGGCCGGAACGATTACCGGTATCGGCGGAATTCTGCCCGATCTGGATTCGGAATCGGGACGTCCTGTCCGCGAAATCTTCGGCGTCACGGCAGCCCTGGCTCCCCTGGTGATGATGCGTCGCCTGTTGGAATGGGGCGGAAATACCGACGGGGCGATGTTGCTCTCGGTGCTGCTGTATGTCTCCGTCCGTTACGGCGGAGCCATGCTGTTGGGAGTCCTGGCGGTCCATCGCGGGATGTATCACAGCATCCCCGCCATGTTGATTGCCGGCGAGCTGGCCTTTTTAGGCTACAAAAGCGAGCAACTGACAATGAAGTTGCTGATGGGCGTGGGAATCATGATCGGCTTTATGTCGCATCTTGTGCTGGATGAACTGTATGCCGTGGAATGGCACGGTCTACGAGTCAAACTGAATAAGTTCGCGGGAAGTGCGGTGAAGCTCACGGGACGCAGTTGGCCGGCCAATATTTTCGCCTATGGGTTGCTGTTTACGTTGTCCTACACGGTATGGGTAGACGGCGGACTGCAGAAGGGACTGGAAGATTTCACTGGGACGAAGTTCGCCTTACCGGCCGAGCAACAGCCGACCGAAGAAGACGTCATCGACGCCGACCGCCCGGTCCCCACCAAGCCCAAGCCGCAGATTCCCAAAGCGAACTCCCGTCCGTCTGGCCGCTTGGCCATTCAAGACGACGATTGGCGAGAAAACGACCGCCGCAAATAGTCGTGAAACAACTCTTCGCAGAGTACGTCGAGTTGGCAACACGTGTCTGTCAAATTCAACGCTCAGCAGGCTGCCGTTCGAAATTGGTCTGGCGCTGGACTAGAATGCGGACAGATGGAATGCTGCGGCTCCCTGGACGGAGATGTCGAAGACTATGCCTGCGTCTGAGCTTGATCTGCGTGTGAGTCTGGAATCGGATTTGTCGGCGGTGATGCGGGGCGAAGTCCGCTTCGATGACATGACCCGCGGGCTCTATAGCACCGACGCCAGCGTCTATCAGATTCTCCCGCTGGGAGTCGTCTTTCCGCAGGATCACGCCGATGTCGTGGCCGCCGTGCGCGTGGCTGCGCGGCATCGAGTTCCGATTCTGCCTCGCGGTGGTGGTACCAGTCTCTCCGGGCAATCGGTGGCGCGAGCCTTGGTTCTCGACCTTTCCCGGTGCATGCATCATATCCTGGAGATCGATCCCCAACGGCAGCTGGCGCGGGTCGAAGCGGGTGTCGTGCTGCAGCAATTGAATTCGGCCCTGCAGCCGCATCAATTGCAGTTTGGCCCCGATGTTTCCACCGCCAGCCGCGCGGCACTCGGCGGGATGATCGGCAATAATTCGGCGGGGTCGCATTCGCTGATTTACGGGAAGACGATCGATCACGTGCGCGAAGTCCGGGTCGTGCTGGCCGATGGTTCCGAAATGACCTGCGGGCCGCTGACTCCGGCGGAATTGACGGCGAAACAAGCCTTGCCCACGATCGAAGGCCGGATCTACCGTGAGTTCCTGCGGATTGTCAGCGAGAACGAAGCCGACATCATCGCGCGTTATCCGCGGTTGCTGCGGCGTGTCAGCGGTTACAACCTGGATGTGTTCGTCCCCCGCTTCGCCGCCACTCTGCCTCAGGCCCCCGCCGCTCAGAAACTGGATCAACTGTTTCCAGACCGCAAGTTGTTCAACCTGGCTCGGCTGATTGTCGGGGCAGAAGGGACGCTGGGCATTGTGACCGAAGCGACTCTGCACACGATTCCGTTGCCGCATGAACGAGGCGTCGCCTGTCTGCTGTTTGAATCGGTCGACACCGCGGTGCAGTCGGTCCCGAAGATCTTGGAATGCCTCCCCTCGGCCGTGGAGTTGCTCGATCGGAATATAGTGGAGCTTTCGCGAGAGAATCTGCAGTACCGCAAGTATCTCGACTTTGTCGAAGGAGATCCCGCGGCCCTGTTGATCGTCGAATTCATGGGGGAGACGGCGCTCCACGTGGAAGACGGTCTGCAGTTGCTGGAACAACGTCTAAGCGACAAGTCGGGGCTGCTGAAAATCATTCGGGCAACGTCTTCCGAACAGACCGAAAAGATCTGGCGGTGTCGCGAAGCGGGGGCTCCGTTGCTGCTGAGCATCCCCGGGGCTCGTAAGCCGATTGCCTTCGTGGAAGACCCCGCCGTGGAGCCCTCAAAACTGCCCGATTTCACGCGACGTTTCCGCGAGGTTCTCACGCGACACGGTGCCAGCGGGGCGTACTACGGTCATGCCTCGGTCGGGTGTTTGCACTTACGGCCGATGATCGATACCAAGTCGGCATCCGATCTGCAGCGAATGAAAGCGATCTCTGATGACGTGCAAAAATTGGTCTCAGAATTCAAAGGGGCGATGAGCGGCGAGCATGGTGACGGCTTGTCCCGCAGCTATCACAATCCGGCTCTATTCGGGCCGCGGTTGTTTGCTGCATTTCAACAAATTAAGGAGCTATTCGACCCGCTCCGACTGCTGAACCCAGGGAAGGTCGTCGACACTCCGTCGCCCATTGAAAACCTGCGGTACGGGGCCGACTACCAACCGTTACCGATCACGACATTCCAGGATTTTTCCAAGGAAGCCACGCACAACGACCTCCCCGTCGGCCAGGGATTTCTCGCCGCGGCCGAGATGTGTAACGGGTCTGGCGTGTGCCGCAAAACGCACACCGGCACGATGTGCCCGTCGTTCATGGTGACGCATGACGAAGAGCATTCTCCCCGCGGCCGAGCCAACGCGTTGCGACTGGCCTTGTCGGGGCAGATGCCTGAAGGTTCATTGACTTCAGAACGCATGCACGATGTCTTCGACCTGTGCCTGTTGTGCAAAGGTTGCAAAGCCGAGTGCCCGTCGAACGTCGATGTGGCCAAGTTGAAGGTGGAGTTCCTCGGACACTACAACTTGCAGCATCGGCCATCGTATTCGACCGTCATTCAAGGCCACGTGGCCACACTGAACCGCATCGGTTCGGCCATCGCGCCAGTGGCCAACTGGCTGGCAAAGTTGCCCGCGGTCCGCTGGCTGATGCAGTGGGCCACGGGGATTGATCGCCGCCGTTCACTCCCCGAATTTGCTGCCGAGCATTTTCCCGGATGGTTCGCGAACCATCAGCCGCATCCCGCCGCCGGGAGTCGCGGTGATGTTGTGTTGCTCGACGATTGCCTGACATCCTATTGTGAACCCCAGATCAATCAGTCGGCCGTACGATTGCTGGAACAGGCGGGATATCGCGTCCACCGAGCGGGCCTCTGGTGTTGCGGGCGGCCGTTGATTTCAAAAGGTTTGTTGGATCCGGCCAAGCGACTGGTGCAAAGCAATGTCAAAAAACTGGCGGAATTCACGGCGAAGGGCTGGCCCATTTTAGGCTGTGAACCGAGCTGCTTGCTGACTCTGGTCGACGAGTATCCCGATCTCTTTCCCAGCGAACAGACCACTCAGGTGCAGCGGAATTCATTCCTGTTAGACGGCTGGCTGGCAGACCGGGCGGCAGCGGGCGAACTGCCTCTGAATTTCCGCAGTCTTCCCGAGACCGCATTGGTGCACGGTCACTGCCAACAAAAGGCCTTGGTTGGCATGACGGGGACGCAACGAGCCCTGCAGTTGATCCCAGACCTCGCGGTGAAGCCGGTTGATTCCGGATGCTGCGGTATGGCGGGAGCCTTCGGTTACGATCATTACGACGTCAGCCAGCAAATCGGCGAACGGGTCCTCTTTCCCGCCGTCAGCGGCCATCGTGCCGGGCCAGTGATCGCCCCAGGATTTTCGTGCCGGCATCAGATTGCCGATGGAACGCCTAAAAAAGCCGTTCACCCAGTGGAACTTCTGGCGCAGCAACTTCGCGACGCGAAACCCAGCGACGCGAATTCATAGCCCCCTGCAAGGTTTAAAATGTTCGTGTGCGATACGGACGCAGACTTCGCAGAGGGGAACTCGAATATGCTATAACCTTTTGTTGAACCCCTTCTCCGTTATCTATTGGGCGGAGTTCTCACAAATTATTATTAACGTGTGCTTGTAAACCATGACCATTCCGCGTTTAGGGTTGCCGTATCTCGGAATTGGACTTGGGTTGCGGACCGTTCATTTTGGCTATTTGCTCGAACACTTTCCGGCGGTCGACTGGTTCGAGATCATCTCCGAAAATTTCATGGACTCGGCAGGGCGGCCGCGGTATGTGCTGGATCAGATTGCTGAACGTTATCCTGTCGTGATGCACGGGGTGTCGTTGTCGATTGGGAGCAGTGATCCGCTGAATTGGGAGTACCTCACCAAGCTGAAACAACTGGCCGATGCGGTGCAACCGCGTTGGATTTCGGATCATTTGTGCTGGACGGGGGTCTTGGGACTGAATACTCACGACCTACTGCCGTTGCCGTTTACCGAAGCTGCATTGCAGCATGTGATTGAACGGGTGCGGATCGTTCAGGATTTTCTGGAGCGACCATTAGTCCTGGAAAATCCCAGCAGTTACGTCACCTTTCACATGTCGACGATGCCCGAATGGGAGTTTTTGTCACGTATTGCCGAGGCCACCAATTGCGGCTTGTTGCTGGATGTGAACAACGTGTATGTGTCGAGCGTGAATCATGATTTCGATCCGCTGGATTATTTAAATCAGATTCCCCACGACCGCATCGTACAAATCCATCTGGCGGGGCACACCAACTGCGGGACTCATCTGATTGATACTCATGATGGGCCGGTGATTTCGCCTGTGTGGCAACTCTATCGACGGGCCATTGAATTGACTGGACCAGTCTCAACACTGCTCGAATGGGATGCTCGGATCCCGACGTTTCCTGAGATGCGTGCGGAAGCACTCAAGGCCCGCGAGTGGCTGGATCACGACTACGCCGGGCAACCAACAGCCACGCTAACCGAGACCACCGCACCACTTTCCGACGAGGGGAATTCCGCAGTGACCTCGTGGCCTCATCCAGCAGCGTTTGTGACAGCGGAGGTCGAATGAACGCGAGCTCGTTCGATTTGCCCACGCTCCAAAAATGGATGCAGTCGCTGTTGATGGATGCGGATATGGCTCCTGCGACAGGCGACGTTAGCATCGATGATGTGATTACGGCTTCGCGACGCCAGACGAGCCGCGAACGTTTCGATGTTTATGCGAATGCGTATCAATCGCGGTTGGTGGAATGTCTGCGCGAAGAATTCGCGACCCTCTGCCAGTTCCTGGAGCAGGATGTGTTTGATGGCCTCGCGGTGGCCTATCTGCAGGCTCACCCGTCGCAGAGCTACACGCTGGCCAATCTCGGTGCCGAGTTCCCACGGTTCATGCAGCAGGCGGCTGGTGCGTTTGAACCTGAGAGCGTTGACGGCGAAATGGAATCCGCAGCCAGCGGTTCGCAATTTTTGATCGATCTGGCGGCACTCGAACGGCTGTATGCCGAGGTTTTCGATGGCCCGGGGATCGAAGGCTTGCCGTTGATCACGCCCGAGGATCTGAAAAGCATCGATCCGGCAGCGTGGCCACAGGCACGTTTTGAAGCGGCCCCCTGTTTGCGACTGGTGGAATTCGACTATCCCGTACACGAGTTCGTCACGGCCTGCCGACATGGCACCGAGCCCTCCATTCCCGAACCGCGGCAGACCTGGCTGGCGGTGACTCGGCGGAAGTACATCGTGCGACGAGTCCCGTTAACCGAGCCCCAATACCGACTATTGAGCCTCTTGTCGCAAGGAGTTGTCCTCGGCGATGCACTGGACGCAGTCGCCACAGAGGTAACTGATCTCCAGTCGTTCGCCCAAGACATTCAAAGCTGGTTCCAAGACTGGACCGCCTCCGGATTTTTTCAGCGAATCGTCGTCACGGGAACACATCAAGACGGGCTCGGCGTTGTCTAAAACGCCAACAAACACTGTCCTAATCCGTGTGAATCCGTGGCTAAAAAACTTTTCTTCAACCACTACGGACTCGACTCGTTCCTTCAAAACTCCGTGTTCTCCGTGTTCTCCGTGTCTCCGTGGTGCACCTTCTTCTGAACCGCTCATGCACTACGTCGGTGCGCGCCAGGCTTCTTCCAATTCGCGAGCTTCGGTTCGTCGCAGCTGGGTTTGAGCGGCCTGTGCGACACGTTCGCGGAGTTTCTCGACGACTTGCCGTTGCTGATCGGCGGCGACCAGCGACGCCCGGTTCTCCTGTGTTGCCGTGGCAGCGGCTTCGAATTCAGCCTGCAGGCTGATGCGTTGTTCGGCGAGGAATTGTCGATGACGCTGTCGCAGCTGCAACGCTTCGATGTTCAAGTGCCCGTGTTGAGTCAGTGCCGATAGCTCGGCTTGCTGCTGTTCTTGCTGCCGGCTCAGATCTTGCAATTGGTGGGCCAGAGTTCGTTCGTGTAAGACGGCCGCCGCCAGTCGCGATTGGCAACGATCGACCTCATATTGCCGCAATCGCAAGAGCGTCTGGAGTTGTGCCGTCATGATTTGAACAACCTGTTTTCAGACACGAACAATGGGGGCCTCTTAAACTCCCCTAAGCTGCACGTCGGATCGGTTCTCCCACCGCGGAATCATCGTTGGCTAGTAACACGGGGCGAGAAACCGATCGCGGTTCCCGCACGAATTTCAGGATAGGGGCACTGGTCGCTCGGAAGCCACACACCGACAACAACGCCATACCGGTGTGAATGGAGCCGGGCTCTCGAACCCATCGAGCCAGCTCGACCGCGGCGAGTCGCATCAGGAAACTGAAGCCGAACAACACGTGGAAATTGTTAATCACAATCAGCCCCCAAGGACTTTCGATGCCCCATTTCCAATCTTCCATCGCAGTCAACGCTGAACCTGCACTGATCGCCGTGATGCAACCGACCATGCCAGCCAGCGCGGTGCCGGCCGCAATAAAGACGGTCCGATGTTCGGTGGGCGAATTGAGCAGCATGAAGCCTTTATTCGCGTTTTCGATCCCTGCATTCAGCATGGCGTCAACCATGAGCACCGGAATCAGCAACCAGAAGGCGAGGCTGGGATCGGGCGGAACCATCAACAGGGCCAGCATATTGAGCGATTTGAAGGCGGTGCACAGCACCAGCAGCGGACGGTTGCCGTAGGTGTCGGCAAACGCTCCCACCCAATGTGAAACGATCGCGCCGCCAATCCACGACAAGCTCCATAGGATCAGGACTTGGAATAACTCCATGCCGACATAGGTCAGCAGGTATAGGCTGATAAATGGAGCACCCAGCATCGCGGCGAAGTGCCAGAAACAGCTGTAGAAAATGAACGTGCGGAAGTTACGGTCTCGAAACGGTGCGGCCATCACGTCACGCATGCGCGTCGACGGAGGTGTCACAATGGGAGGCTCGTAAACTTTGATGAAACAGAGGATGTCGGCCACGCCTGCCAGTGAGGCGAAGCACAGCAAACCGGTAAACGCAACGCGAATCGGAAGACCGCATTTCAAGAGGACGACCGCGCATAAGCCCAGGGTTCCAGCCGCCGTCCATTGCATCCACAGCTGACGAGCTCCCCAGAAGCGATTCAATCCCTTTTGCGGCAGATAGTCGCCCATCCACGAAAGCCATAACGGCGATCCGAAATGGAGCAATCCATAGTTCGAAGCGGCAGCCAGGATGAAGCACCACAGCCACACCATTTCCGGGACATTCGGAAACAGCCAGGGGCCGAAGGCGACCGGCAGATAGATCGTGCGTTGTACCAGCGACACGGCCATCCAGACTCGACGTCGGTAGCGCAGACGAGTGGCCACCCACGCGGTCAGGAATTGCGTAAACAGCATGCCGGTGGGAAGAGCGGCCAAAATGCCGATGTGAACCCCGGATGCCCCCAGCGTTCGAGCGTACTCGATCGTTGCTGGCGACATCGTAAATTGAGTGTAAATTGTCGCCAGACAGCCGGCGAAAATGATCGCGCGTTGCGCGACAGGCAATGGCCACACAGGAGAATGCCCACAAGGAAGGATTTGGCCGGCGTTTCCACCGGGAGAGGATGGGCGGAGTCTACTCCAAGGTGCCATTCCCCGCGAGAGGGGTTTATGACAATTCACCCGGGAAATGACGTAAGTTGAGTCGCCGTCAGCATCAAAAAGCGGAGCCATAGTCGTTGTTCGCTCCGCGAACATAACGTCTTCGTTACTTCGTAGGCGAACGAGCCACAATCTGTTGTTCTCTGCAGATGCAAGCGTTATGTGAAACCGCTGGAGTTGGAGTTCGTGCTGAATCTTGGGGAGATTCCACCTCAGTACTGCGATCGCGTTCTGTTCGCGGAGCGAACAACGACTTTAACGCGATGTTGTGCGTTGCTTCGCTCTGTATCTTGTTGTTTCACTGACACTTGCGAACACGTTGATGTTTTCGAATCAGCAGCGGGCGGGGGCTGGTGGGTTGTTTCGCATCGGGATAACGAATAGATTTCAAGCGCGCGAGTGTGGGAACGTCCGTGGGGCAGTTCTGTCTGGCCATTGGCATCGCGCATTGGTTGCTATAGTAAATAGCTATCAATGAGATGCTTTGCTCGCGGGCGTAGGATTGAGACAGACTCAGTCGTCGCCGCTCAGAAAATAATCGCTTAACGGAAGAAGTTCAGCTCATCGATTCTTACGAGCTGACTGGGAGCTGGGATGTCACCCACACTTTGGCTGGTTGTAAATTGTAGTTTCGCCATGCTGGCGGCATTGGCTGGCGGCTGGCTGCCGATGTTCGTGCGGTTCACCCATCGCCGATCACAACTGATTCTCAGTTTTGTGTCGGGGTTGATGCTGGGTGTCGCAATGTTCGTCCTGCTGCCCCACGCTCTCGAAGCAGACGCCTCCATCGACCGGGCGATGATCGCCATGATGGCCGGCCTGCTGGTGATGTTCGGCATGCTGCGAGCCTTCCATTTTCATCAGCACGGTCCGGTGGCCACGGTGCCCCAGACGACGCTCGATCTAGCCACCCAGGGTGGTCTGCCCATCGTGTCCGGACATGATCACGATCACAGCCACGACCATAGTCATGATCACGGGCATGCTCCGAGCACCTGCAGTCACGGGGTGCATCCGCATGACCACGACCACAAGCTCAGCTGGCTGGGGGTGGGGTTTGGCTTGGGCGTGCACACGTTCCTCGACGGCGTGATGCTGGCTGCCAGCGTGCAAGCGGATGCGTTGATGCATTCCAACGGCTGGCTCGGTCTCGGTGCATTCCTGGCAATTGTGCTCCACAAACCGCTCGATTCGATGGCCATCAGCAGCCTGATGGCGGTCGGTGGCTGGCCGTTGGGGATGCGACAACTGGTGAACTTCGCGTTCTCAATGACGCTGCCGTTGGGGGCGTTGGTATTCACGCTGACGTTAGGGCAGTTCGAATCGCATCAAGGAACCGTGGTGGCGATTGCGTTGGCATTCTCCGCGGGGGCGTTGCTATGCATCGCACTGGCCGACTTGTTGCCCGAAATTCAGTTCCACGACCATGACCGAGTCGCCCTGACGCTGCTGCTGCTGGCCGGTGTGACCACAGCTTACATCGCCGCGAAGATCGAGCATGCCGGCCACGATCATAGCGGAGCCCATGCTGGTCATAACCATGGCCCCGCGGGACATGACCACGTACATCCCGCAGCTCGGCATCCGCTGGATGGCCCCGTTAACAAGCCTGCAAGCGTTAAACCGTAACGCGGCCGATGTGGCGTTTTAGAACGCCGTGCCGCCCCAAAAATCGAGTTGTAGTCCCACGGGAATGAGTTGTCATGCGGATTGGAATCTACGGTGGCACGTTTGATCCGGTGCACCTGGGCCATTTGTTGCTAGCAGAAACGTGTCGCGAACAATGCCGACTGGATCGCGTGATTTTCATTCCGGCGGGCGTTCCCCCTCATAAGCAGGGCCGTGAATTAACTGCAGGCCCACTCCGCGCCAATATGCTGGAATTTGCGCTCGCAGGTTGTCCGGAGTTCTCTGTCGATCGCTCCGAAATCAAACGTAGCGGACCGAGTTATACGGTGGAAACGCTACGCAATCTGCAGCAGAACTATCCCACTGACGAGCTGTTTTTTCTGATGGGTGCCGACTCGCTGGTGGAGTTTCCGCAATGGAAAGAACCCCGCGAGATTGCGACGCTGGCAGGGTTGATCGTGGTAAATCGGGGGACTCAAGCCCCTCCCGAACTGGAATCGCTGATTCCTGAATTGGGAGCCGAGGCGGTCGCTCGGATCCAACTGGTAACGATGCCCGGAATTGAGATTTCCGCCAGTGACCTACGCCGCCGATCGCAGCAAGGCTACAGCCTGCGATACCTGACGCCCCGTGCCGTCGAACGCTTCATTATCGAGCACAAGGTCTACGGGTAGCACGCGCGCTCGGCGTCGACTTCCGGCATGAACCATGCGGTCTAGCGGTGAGCAATCGTTATCTGGGAGGGTGAGGCTAGGGGTTGGAAAAGTTAATCTTGCTCAGCAACCGCTCTTCGTAAGCGGCTTAGGCGAGCCGGGCGGCGTCAGCCCCCGGATTCTTTTTCCCGTGGCCTGACTCTCTGAGTCGGGTGTTTTTTCCTACGAAGAGGACCCGACTCGGA